>CBFGRU010000151.1:0-7792 GCA_965651255.1 uncultured Phycisphaerales bacterium | reverse complement strand
TTGAGCAGCAGAGAACGATCATCGGCATTCTGAAAGCGTTCGGATATACGAACGGTCAAATTCGCAGCCACTTCCTTAAGTTTGCTCTGACGATCGGGTTCCTTGGTGGGGCCATTGGTGCAATTCTGGGATTTGTACTCTCAGCAGGACTGACCATGTTGTACCGGGAGTTCTACGTCTTTCCGGATCTGGTCAACAGTCTGTCCGCGGAGGCGCACCTGGTTGGGTTTGCACTGGCGATCGGAGCCAGTGGGCTCGGAGCCGTGCGCGGGGCGGGACTGGCAGTAAGACTGCATCCAGCAGAAGCGATGCGCCCGAAACCACCTCCGATGAATCGAGCGGTGCTCCTAGAACGATTCAGTTTCATCTGGGGACAGCTCGATCTCGGCTGGCGCATGGTGTTGCGTGGTCTTGCCCGGCAACGCGCGCGATCTGCAGCCGGGCTCCTTGCGGCGCTGCTGGCCAGCGCCATCATGCTTACTTCTCTGGGGATGCAGGATGCGCTGCGGTTCATTGTGAAATTTCAGTTCAACGAGGTACAGCGCGCGGATGCCGGCTTGGTTTTTCATGGTGAGAAGCCATTCGGTGTCGTCCGGGAAGTGGGAGCATTGCCCGGAGTGGATCATGTTGAGCCAGTCCTTGAAGTTGCGTGTTCATTTGTTCATGGCTGGCGGACAAGGCGGGGCGGAATCACCGGAATCGTCCCTGGCTCGCGCCTGACCGTTCCCCGTGATCGCACTGGGCGTGCGGTCCCCATCCCCGATGATGGCCTGATGATGACTCGAGCATTGGCGGATGAACTTCAACTTCGAATTGGCGATCTCGTGACGATCAAACCCGTTCGCGGCCAGCAGGAGTCGTTCACCATGCCGCTAGTTTCTGTGGTTGACAGTTACCTCGGACTGGCAGCGTATGCGAACTTTTATTCGCTGAATAGAGCGATCGGTGAGTGGGACAGTGTCTCGTCGGTCAGCATCGCACTGAATCGCGATGAATCCAGTTCGTCAAGGTTCGCTCGGGCGGTTAAGGGAGTTCCCGCGGTGCAGTCAGTGAATCTGGTTCGAGAGCAGAAGCGAGAGTTTGAAGCGCTGCTCGCCACATCGAACATCTCCATCAGCGTTCTCATTCTGTTTGCCGGTGTAATCATGTTCGGATCCTTGTGCACCGGCGCCTTGATTACACTTTCTGAACGTCAGAGAGAAATCGCGACTCTACGAACACTTGGGTACCACGAAAGGGAGATCAGCCGATTGTTCCTGCGCGAGAACCTCTTTCTCAATCTTACGGGTGCCATGCTCGGACTTCCGCTCGGGTACGCGCTGCTCATTCTGATGAGTGTGGCCTACCAGACGGAGGCGTTTCGCATTCCCGTACGGGTTGAAGAGAAGACGTGGCTGCTCACGTTGTTGTTGGCGATGTGTTTCACATTCTTCGCGCAGGTGTTCGTCAGAAGGGCAATTCGGCGACTGCCGTGGCGACAAGTTCTGAACGTTGGTGATTGATCTTTGATCAGGGCCATGTGCTTTGCAGGGAGGTTGCAGATATGCAACGAACGGCGTGGATCGTTCTCTTTACCTTGTTCGTAGTTGCAACAATATGGCTGATTGCCCGGCCCAGGACGGTGATGGTTTCTTCTGCCACCATCGATGTTGGTGCGGTGCAGGATGTGATTGTCGAGGTGGGGAAGACCCGCCTGCCGCGCACGCACATCGTCGCCATGCCAATCGACGGACGCATCTTGCCGATCGAACTGGAGGTCGGTGATCGCGTCGAAGCAGGTCAACGTATTGCCTCGCTTGAAGCGCTTGATCACCAAACGCGGGTGGCACAAGCCCAGGCGCGAGTGCGGCGACTGCGTGGGCAGATTGCCCAGAACGATGACACGCGATTGGAAGAAACGAGTATCTCAGGCGTAACGGAGTACCTGCATTCGGTTGATCGCACAACAGAGGCCGCAGCGGCGCAGTTGCAGGCAAGTAAGGCGCGCCTGGATGACGCGCGAGCCCAACTGGCACGTGTCACAGTTCTGTTTCGGGAAGGTGCCGCTGCTCAGCAGGAATTGGATGAAGTCCGTCTTTATGAAATCGAAAGTGCGGTAGGGCTTCGTACTGATGAGTTAACACTTCGCGCAGTCGAGGCGATACGAGCGGCCTTTCGGATACTTCCGCACTACATTCGACAGCAGATGGAATTGAAAGCCACATCCCGCGAACCGCTTGAAGCAGAACTGGCCGAGGCCATGGTTGTACTCGAACAGGCCGAGCGCGACCTCGCACGATGCAACATCCTCGCGCCGATCAGCGGGGTGGTCCTGGCACGGCTTGAAGCGAGTGAGCGGATGCTGCCCGCAGGGACCGCACTTCTGGAAATCGGGGATCTGGATGAACTGGAGATTGAGACCGAACTGCTCTCCCAAGATGCAAGCCGCCTTCAGGCAGGGATGCGCGTGTGGATAAAGGGATTGGCGATGGGTGAGAACCCGCTCGAATCAACCATCGATCGAATCGAGCCGCGCGGTTTCACCAAGGTCTCATCGCTCGGCGTCGAGCAACAGCGTGTGCGGGTCATCGTTGCACTCCCGACGGCCGTTCGGACTGAATTGGAGCGACGTGATCGAGCAATCGGCGTCGGGTATCGAGTTGATGTGCACGTGATAGTGCGCGATCAGCCACGTGCTGTGCGGTGTCCCCGAGCAGCACTGTTCCGAGGCGATCACGGAGAGTGGGCAGTGTTTCGAATCGTGAACGGGCGCGCCACACTCACCCGAATTGAGGTTGGATTGGTCGGGAATGACTATGTGGAAATCACGAATGGCCTGAATCCCGGTGACGACGTCGTGATTGGGCCGGATGCCACGGTTGTTGACGGAGTAACGGTGCGTGGTGAACTGCTGCGCGAGTAAGAGTGATGGATGATCGCTCCTGCTACAGCATTACCAGTTCAGCATGTTACCGTCTTCACCGACGGGGAAAATGTCGCCTGTAAAGCCATTGGGGTGAGCAACCCAAACCCATCCAACACCGGGACCGGCGGCGTTGCCGATGACGGTTGAGCCATCCTGCAGCGCATTTTCTGGCGCGGCGTTGATGTATCGGCGGGTCACCAGTTGCGACCACTGATTCCCGCCCGAAAGCGGGTCAAACCGATCATCGATCCATCGTGAATCGTGAAGTTCAATCTGGCTGCGCAGGACCTGCAGTTGACTGCGGACCTGTGTCTCGCGCGATTCCAGGGCGGTATTGGCAAACTGAGGACTGATGATGGCGGCAAGGATACCGAGAATGACTACGACAATGAGAATCTCCACGAGCGTGAAGGCACGACATGACCGAACGGTAGCGCACTGCAACATGAAGTGAATCCTCCGCGAGCCCGCGACAGATGAAAGACGTTGGCTCCAAAGGTAGAGCGGCCAGAAGCCCCGCGGACTTCACTGGTGGCTGGTTGGGGATGACCTGGTCATCCGTGGTAAGTTGAGGTGTACGGGTTCGGTAAGATGGAGGGGTTGAGTGATCGTCCCAGAATCCGCACGGGCGGTGCGTGGCTGAAATGGGGGAAGGGTGGTGGAGAACTTGGCGGGGGCTGGACGAATTCTCACTCGCCCCGAATCGAGACGCCCGGGATGTCGCATGACCGGCTACACTGCATGCAGTATCTAACCGACGGAGAGCTACCACCCATGAAGGTCATTTGTGATCGGTCTGCGCTAGCGGAAGGACTTACCCTCGTCAGTGGCGTTGTGGTGAGCCGCACACCCAAGCCGGTGTACGCCTGTGTCAAGCTGGTTGCGACCAGCGATGGGCTTCGTCTGTACGCAACCGATGGCGAAATCGGACTCGAACTGGGCATTGAACAGGTCAATGTCGAGGAGCCGGGTGAGGCGTTGATCCCTGCGGACAAACTGAATCAGATTGTTCGCACAAGTGATGACAGCACGCTCACCATCGAGGTGAAAGAACACACCGCGCATATCCGTGGACAGGGGGCGCACTTCACGATCTACGGGTTCGATCCGAAGGAGTTTCCGCAGGGTCGAAGTTTCGGCGATGTCGAGACCGATTGTGAGGTTCCGGCACTTCGGTTGCAACGACTGGTGGCGCGGACACTCTTTGCGACCGCGGCAGAGAGCAGTCGCTATGCGATCAACGGCGTTCTGTTCGATCGAAAGGGCAAGAAGATTCGTATGGTGGCCACCGATGGTCGTCGTCTGGCCGTATCGCGTGGTGATTGTCAGAAGGCAGCGGACGGCGATACATCGTGCATCATTCCGACCAAAGCGCTGAACCTTGTGCTTCGATTGATTGATGACCCGGATGCGCCGGTCCGAATCGCGGTGGATGACAATCAGATACTTTTTGCGGTAGGCGAAGGGCTGGACGCTGCGGTGCTCACCAGTAACCTGGTGGAAGGCGTTTTCCCGCCGTTTGAAGATGTCATTCCGCGCGATCAGGACAAGAAAGTCACGTTCAAGCGTGATGCGCTCTCCAGCGCAGTGCGACGCGCTGCATTGTTGACCAACGAAGAGTCAAAGGGCGTGCGCATGAGCTTCCGGGAGAAGGAGCTTACACTCACCAGCCGTGCGCCGGAGATGGGGGAGGCAGAGATCAACATCGACCTTGAGAGCTATTCCGGTGAGCCGATTGAAATCGGCTTTAACCCTGGCTATCTCGTGGATGCGCTCAAGGTGGTGGATGATGCGGAAGTAATCATCGAATTGAAGGCAGCCAATAAGCCGGGGGTTCTCAAAGCCGGGCAGGACTTTACTTACGTCGTGATGCCGGTCAACCTTCAGTAAGATCGATCTACAAGCCCCATCAGCCGTCAGCCCTTCCTCCGTTCCCTCAACGTCTCGGCGATGGCTGGTTCAAGCATTTCCGCATCGATCGGTTTGTGCAGCACCCGATGATTGCGCAGATCGTTGGGCAGCAGGCCCAGATTGTTGTACCCGGTGATAAAAAAGAACGGGGTTTGCCTGCATTGGAGTTCACGGGCGACCGGCTCACTCGTACCCGATGTGAGATTGATATCGAGGATGGCAAGATCCAGAGCGCTGTCTCGGATGAGGCGAGAAGCATCCGCCACATTGGCCGCAGGGCCGATGACTTTGCATTCGAGCTCGGTCAGGTCGTGCACCAACGACCGCGCAATGAAGAAGTTGTCTTCAACTACCAGCACTCGCAGACCCGAAAGGCGTGACTCCAAAGACTGGGCGGGCATGAGCCACCTCCAGCCACATTGTATCTGACCTGACGCTGCAACATCTCCGAATTCGGTCGGTTTGGACAGACTTCACGCGGCGCGGCGAAACCATCCGAAGCCGGATTCCGTCTCGGTGTCAGCGTCAATCTCAACATCATCACTTCCGGAATGGATCGGTGTGACGGGGGGATTCCATTCCTCGAACGCCCAGTCCTCATCGTTCAACTGGTCCGCATAGCGCCGTCCGATTGGCGTGAGATCCTTTGCCGGCCGAAAGCCGAGGCCTTTGGGCGTTGTGCCCGGCGTAAGCCAGCCGCGTTCAGTCATGTCTTCCACCGTCCGCTTCCGCACGGTTGCAAACGGGCGGTTTCGGCCGGGTTGAAACAGGCACCAGCCGAAACGGTCAAGATACCGAAGCAACCATCCATCACTCAGCGCGAGCAGGACTGTCTTCTGCGAGTTCGATGCGCCTCTCATGCGGGCCATGACGATGCCTCCACCCTGGGTTCTCGGAATGAGGTCACCCGGAATGAATGTCGGCCCATCGATCGCCCATCTTCATCAACCGTGGGGTCAGATCATTTGGACTGCGCTGCCTGTACCGATTCTGCCATCAGGACTGCCGCGCAGCCGCTGGTCAGGTCAGGTTGACGGTGTCACCGTAGTTCGGCACATCGACAGTCCAACCGAACTTACCGGTCAACGTTTCCTGCAACGACAGGGCAGCGGACTCTTCTCCATGGGTGAGAAACAATCGGCTTGGTGGTTTCTTCAGTTGACTGAGCCAGCGAACGAGATCGTCGCGATCTCCGTGGGCGCTCAGGCCGTTGAGGTGAGCAATTCGCGCGTTGACGTCATATTCGCGCCCATGAATTCGCACCTGTTTGGCGCCGTCGATGATGTGCCTTCCAAGGGTTCCATCCGCCTGATATCCAACGAACAGAATTGTTGATTCAGCCCTGCCAATGTTCTGGCGAAGATGGTGTTTGATTCGACCGCCGGTGCACATGCCACTTCCGGCAAGGATGATGCACGAGCCCTTGATGTTGTTGATTGCCCTTGACTGGGCACCGGTTCGCGTGAAGTGAAGGCCGGCAAAGGCGAATGGATGTTCACGATTGTTCAGCAGTTCCTGCGTTTCCTTATCCAGATAGAAGTGGTATCGCTTGAAGATGTCGGTGGCATCGATCGCCATTGGGCTGTCCAGAAAGACCATCGTGCTTGGTATCTTCTCTTCACGCACGAGCCGGCTGATGTAGTACATGAGCGACTGCGCGCGGTCGATGGCAAAAGTCGGTATGACGACGTTCCCTCCGCGCTGAAATGTATCGTTGATGATTTCAGCGAAGGCAATCTCGACTCCATGACCATGCTCATCAAGCTCCTTGTGGACCCGGTTTCCGTAAGTGGATTCAAGGATGATGTAGTCGGCGTGCTCAATCTTCGCGGGGCTCGTCGTCATGACTCGCTCGCATTGCCCAAGATCGCCGGTGAAGAGAACCCGACGAGTGTCGCCGTTGTGATTGATGATCAGTTCAATCATGGCAGCGCCAAGGATATGGCCGGAATCGTGATAGACGGCGGTGACATGGTCGTTGATCTTCAACGGCTTCTCGAACTCAACCGGGCGCAACTGGCGGAAGGCCGCGTGTGCATCATCGACGGTGTAAAGCGGAACCTCCGGATGGGGACCGGTTCGACCTTCTCGCTGGTGACGCTTCCGCTTGTAAGCGGCATCTTCCTGCTGGATCTCCGCAGAATCTTCGAGAACAAGTCGCGCCAGTTCCAACGTCGGCGGAGTTGCGTAGATGACGCCCGTGTACCCCTCCTTCACGAGCTTCGGAATGCGGCCGCAATGATCAAGGTGGGCGTGCGTCAGGAGCAACAGGTTGATTGATGCTGGTTCGATCGGACTCTCTTCCCAGTTTCGGTGTTGAAACTCACGCTCCTGAAACAAGCCGCAGTCAATCATGAGTCGCGCGCCCGGGACATCGATGACATAGCGCGACCCGGTGACTTGTCGATTCGCGCCGAGAAAGTGGAGTTTCATGCTTGCTCCTGAGGTGGGATCGCGGTGAAAGGTGCCATCCTATCGTCACGCGCACTCGAGAGGTGTAGAGTGACACGCCCTACTCCCCGATATCTTCTGCCCAGAGATCTGGCTTCTGCTGCTGCAGTCGTTGCATCAGATTGACGCAGTGGGCATCATCGAGGACGAGCACTTCCAATCCGTTGGCCCTCATCCAATCCTCTGCGCCGAGGAATGATCTGTTTTCTCCCACAATGATGCGCGGAATGCGATAAAGGATCGCCGTTCCTGCGCACATAGGGCAAGGACTCAACGTCGAAATCAACGTCAACTGCTTCCAATCTCGTCGCCGCCCCGCTTGACGGATGCAATCCATCTCTGCATGTGCGGTCGGGTCACCGGACTGCACGCGCTGATTATGGCCTTGGGCAATAATCCTGCCGGACTCTGCCTCCGCGAGAACCGCCCCGATCGGAATACCGCCTTCGCGCCATGATTTCTCGGCCTGTTCGATCGCGGCATTCAGCCAGCTCTGAATCATTTCACCTTGCGTCGGAGTCATTG
>CBFGRU010000150.1:0-7823 GCA_965651255.1 uncultured Phycisphaerales bacterium | reverse complement strand
GGCATTCTTGGGTATGACGAGACGGTCATTCCTGAGATCAACAACGCAATCATCGCGGGACACGACATGCTCTTTCTCGGCGAGAAGGGGCAGGCCAAGTCTCGGCTCATGCGGCTGCTTACCCGGTTTCTTGACGAGTACACGCCCTATCTCGATATCCCGGGGTCGCCGGTGCACGAAGACCCGCTGCACCCGATCACGAAAGCGGGAAAGAAGTTAGTCCGCGATGCGGAGCCGCACGACATTCCGATTGCCTGGTGGCCGCGTGATGAACGGTATGTTGAGCGCCTTGCACCGGGCACGAAGTTTGCCGACATCATCGGTGAGATTGACCCCGCCAAGCTCGCGATGGGAACGAGCATGGCTGCGGAAGAAGCACTTCATTTTGGCCTGATTCCGCGCATGCACCGTGGCATCTTCGCAATGAATGAACTGCCTGATCTTGATGAACTCGTGCAAGTCGGGATGTTCAACATCCTGGAAGAACGCGACGTTCAGATTCGCGGTTACCCGGTGCGGTTTGACATTGATGTTCTCATTCTCTTCAGCGCGAATCCCTCAACCTACAACCGGTCAGGCAAGGTCATTCCGCAGCTCAAAGACCGGATTGGGGCGGTCATTCAAACGCATTACCCGCGCGAGCGCGAGCTCGGCATCCGTATCTTGCAGCAGGAGGCCGCCATTGATCTGGACGGCGAGTACCCCGTCGTTGTGCCTCCATTCATGTACGAGATTGTCGAGCAGGTGTCGATCGCAGCGCGCAAGAGCAAGTATGTCGATCAGCAGTCAGGTGTGAGTGCACGGCTATCGATCGCCAACTTCCGCACCATGGTTGCGAGCGCGAGGCAACGTGGCATTCGGCTTGGTGAACGTCCAGCCGTCCCGCGGATTTCGGACCTTGGGCATCTCATCTCCTCAAGCGCCGGGAAGCTCGAGCTTGACATGATGGGCACCCATCAGATGTCTGAAGCGCAGGTTTTGAACGCTATCCTCGCCGAGGCGGTCCGCACCGTTTTTGAAGAGTATGTGGACCAGCATGGACTGGGAGAAATCGCCGAGATCTTCGGTCGAGGCGTCAAGACCGAGGTCGGTGACATGCTCCCATCCAGTGCTTATGCGGCACGGATCGAGCGTGTTCCACCGGTCTGGCAGAAAGCGTTCGAGGTCAACGCTGCGGAGAGTGAAGCCGTTCGCGCCAGTTGTGTAGAGTTTGTCCTTGCCGGTCTCTACGCAACCGACCGCATATCGAGGCAGGAGAGGCATGGCCGGATCATGTACGAAATGTGACGGTCGATCCGGGTGTCGCGTATCCTGATGATCATGAAGCGCGCACCAACCAGGGGGACCATAGCGTGGCTGTTGCTCCCGGCGATGCTCGGGATGATGGTGGCTGCGTTCGCACCGCCGCCAGTTCCACCCGACAGTTCACCGCCGCCTGCCGGCGCAAGCGTCGTGACCAAACACGATCCGGTCGCGCTGCGGGTGACGATCGAGTGGAGCCCGTTCGATCCGCCGCCCGAAGTTAGCCGGTGGATGAGCGCATCGCTGAACTCGCGTGATGTCCTTCGCGGAACCGTCATGACGCCGCTGCTCATGAGCGCGATGAACATGCAGATGAACGCCGATTCAATTGAGTTCGCTGCGCGGGCGGGTCGTGAGGCCGTCCCCGTTGCGGTGTCGCACGCAATTGAGCCGGTACACCGAATGGCGGAGTACCGCGTTGAGATCCCTGCCGCACCGGCGATGAACCTCACATTCGGTCTCACATTTGAAGCAACCACGTGGAACGTGACGTTTGATGAGAGAGGTGCCCAGCGCGCTACGTGGCCGCGAGATTGGCCGAACGAATCGTTCAGCGGATTCGATCCGCAGTTCGGAATCGAGGAAGAGCATGAACTCTTTCGGCGGGCCGTGCGCGAAGTGACCGGTGGCCGACAGCGCACCGTCGCGCCGCACCTGGTCGCGAAGGAATTGCTGCGCTACGCAGTGAACCATGTGCGCATCACACCGCCGCGGTATGCGCAAATGAAGCCCCGGCCTGCGGACAGTGAGCCGGCTGAGTCGGACATGTTCAACTTGACCGATGAGATTCAGTTGGTGGATGATCCAATTGCAGCGCAGCAGTTCTATGGCTCGGTGACGGCGGCCTCGTTGGGCTTCGGCTCGCCAGCAGACCTCGTCGCCGTGTGCGTCGCCACGCTGCGGGCTGCCGGTATTCCCGCGCGGCCGGTGGTGGGGATTGAACGACGCGGTACCGGCGGGCGACTGATTGTGTGGGGTGAGTATTACCTGAATCAGGTCGGCTGGGTGCCGTTTGATCCGGCGATCCTGCAGCGTGAACGGTTGCGGCTGGGTGATGTGAACGATCCCTATCCCGGCGTCGGTGGAATACCGGGGATGAATCAGCGGGTACCGCTTGCCCACTCGTTCATGCCGACCAACGCGCCGCCGATCGACCTGCCGCTGCCGTCCGATCCAGTGGCGCTGGAACGTGATCGCTTTGGTGGACCACCCAATCGAACGCTCCCATATGGCCAGCGTGTTGAGGTCCGCGCGCGAACATTCAATCAGTCCCGGCGATTTCTCTCGGGGTTCACGATGTTGGCAGAATTGAACGCGGAGCCACTTCCCCCGACGTTCGCGCATCTCTATCCGAAGATCGAAATCCGGTTCGCACCGGCAAGCAGGCGGTGAATGATCCGGTGTTCACAATCCGTGATTGTGCATCCACCCGACGATGGCTGGCGTACCGTTCCCCGTGAGCGTGCCCCACGATTCCAATCGACCGGACCCGCTCGGCGGGATCATCCACACGTACCAGAAGTACGACCCGGCGAAGTTTCCGCCGCCGCGGAGTGAGCCGCCGGATGTGGTCAGCCCGTTGTTCAATCATCTGATGTTCTACGGCGGGCGGCGCGACCTCTCGCCGGAGGAACTCGCAAACGCGGTACGGATCGACCCCAGCCAGATACAGGGGCTGGGGCCGAGTCTCGATGCACTCATCGACATGCTCAAGGAGCGCAAACGGCGCATTCTCGAGATGTACGAAACCGATCAGGTGCTGAAGGAGGCATTCGATCGCTTCCATGGCGGTGTCGCGCAACTGTCGCCGCCCGATCGGCTGCGCAAGGCCTTCGACCGTGCAACGCGCGAAGAGCAACTGCGCGATCTTGAACAGATCTGGTACCGCACGGAGCGCGAGTATCCCGAATTTGCGAAGGATCTCGTGCGTCTGCTGGAGAGTCTGGCTGAGAAATATGAGATCGATGAACTCGATGCGAAGTACGACTTCACCGGCCGGGAGGTCATGACCATTCCGAAGGCGCTCGAAGTCAAGGAAGAACTCGAGAAGATTGATGAGTTACTCAAGCAACTCGAAGAGGCGAAGAAGAACGCTCAGGTCGGCCTTATTGACATGGAATCGCTCGGCGAGTTTGCCGAGCCGCGCGACCTGGACCAATTGCGTTCCTTTCAGCAGCAGGTCAACGAGTACCTTGATCAACTTGCGGAAATGCAGGGGCTTGAACGCACATCCGGCGGATATGAACTCACGCCGAAGGCGTACCGCCTGTTTCAATCGAAGCTGCTGGAGCGAATCTTCAGCGAGTTGGAAGCCGGGCGCCGCGGTCGCCATGCCGGACCGATCGAAGGCGATGGCGCTGTAGAGCTCCCGGTAACAAAGCCATACGAGTTCGGCGATTCAGTCACGCAGATGGACATTCCGCAGTCGATGTTGAATGCGATGATCCGACAAGGCGGGCGCTCCGATGAACGCATTCGCATGCGCGCAGAGGACATTGAGATTCATCGAACGCGCAACTCGCCGAAGTGCGCGACGGTGCTGCTCGTGGATATGTCCGGGTCGATGCGCCACGATGGGCAGTACATCAACGCCAAACGGATGGCGATTGCGCTCGATGGATTGATCCGTACCGAGTATCCGGGGGATTTCCTGCAGATCATCGAGGTCTACACGTTTGCGAAGCCGCGCCACATCTCAGAAGTGCCGACACTGATGCCCAAGCCCGTCACGCTGCACAGCCCGATGGTGCGGCTGCAAGCGGATATGAGCGATCCGGAGATCAGCGAGATTCAGATTCCGCCACACTTCACGAACATTCAGCACGGCCTGCAGCTTGCGAGGCAGTTTCTTGCGCACCAGGACACGCCGAACCGGCAGATCATGTTGATCACCGATGGATTGCCCACCGCCCACTTCGAAGGTGAGATGCTGTACCTGCTCTACCCGCCCGACCCGTGTACCGAAGAAGCAACCATGAGGCAGGGAATGCTCTGCGCGCGGGAGGGGATCACCATCAACACGTTTCTGCTTCCGAACTGGTGGCAGACGCCGGAGGATGTGCAGTTTGCACACACCATGGCGGAAGCGACCGGCGGCCGGGTCTTCTTCACCGGCGGTAACGACCTCGATCGATTCGTCGTGTGGGATTACGTCAGCCACCGGCGAACCATTATTGGTTGAGATCTGACTGAGTCGGGCTCATTCTAAGAGCTGTGTCTGGCAGTGCTTACAGAGTTCTTGGCAAACATCCAAGCTTGGTTTGATTCAAGAAACATTATGATGTTTGCAATGTGATTTCGCGATTCCCATCAGAAGTGCTTGACATTGGCGATTCACACATTAGTTTAAACTCTGCACATGTGGGTAGCACCCTTCGGAGGAAACCAAAGTGACTATGATCGCTCATCGCTCGTCGCTCGTCGCTCGTTGCTCGTTGCTCGTTGCTCGTTGCAGTTGTCATTGTACTTGTGAGCATGTCGCTCACGGCGAGGGCAGATTGGCCCGCGTGGGGAGGATATCCGGCGAACTACCCCTTCGGTGAGGATGGTGATTCAATCCATCACAATGGTTTTGATGGTTGGCCGGGAGCTCATCCGTCAAACCCGAATAGGCCAGATGGTGGCATCGGGGGAACTGCTTATCCATCGAGTTCGGGAGATGGTGGAAAGGGCGGAGATGGCGCAACGCCCAGCAGTCAGTCGGGATATTTCGCACGTGCGGGAAACGGAAGGATGGGGGGAGATAGCGGTACATTTGGAGGGAGTGGCGGTCCAGGCGGTCATGGAGGTACCGCGACCAGTTTTGCCGTGATGTCAAGAAACGGGGGCAACGGCGGCGCTGGACAAGCTGGCGCATCAAACGGGTCGAATGGTTCCGATGGGAATCAGATTGACTGCTTTCCAACCGGTGGCGGGAGCGGATGAGTGAACTTTCTCGCCTTTCAAAACGTGAAATGTAGTTTTCACCGATTGTCCGTGATCGCTCTGAATGTTGCGTTGGTGCTCTTGACGCACAACTCGATCGCTCAGTTGCCCCGTTCAATAACCACGGTTGAGGTTGGTCGTTTTGCAAGCGTCCTGCAATTGACCGACGATCAACGCATCATTGTCGATGTGCTCTATCAGGAGCATCTGAATCGATTTGAAGAAATCTATGTACCGGAAGCGCGAGCGTATTATGAAGAGCAGGACCGGCGGATCAGGGGCGCACGTGAGAATCCGCCGACCGACGCGCGGAGCTACTTTGCTGACTTGGAGCGAGAGCAGGACCGAATCAGCGCGATAAACGAAAAGCTGGATCGTCAGTTCTTTGAGGAAATTGCTGCGGTGCTCGGTCGCGACCAATTGCCATGGTGCGAGCATCTGCGCCAGTCGCGGGAACGGTCAATTCTGCGGCACCGCACATTCGGAATGGTGGCCGGCCGAGTTGACCTGTCCACTTTGCTTGCTGCTGCGGGCTGCTACGAAAGCGAGGCGCGAAGAGAGATCGGTGAGATCTTGCAGGTGATGGAGTCACACTACACAGAGGCAGTGCGAAGGGTTCGTCGGGTTTCACCGGAAGTCGATCATCTTTACAACCTTCAGGTCGCAACATCACAAGCAATTGCATCTGCGACGGATGAAGCCGAGCAGAGAAAGCTGCATAGTCGGCTGGTGTCCGAACGCGATCGGGTTGGACGTGCCGTTACTGAAGCAGAGTTAGCTCTAGAAGCGGCAACCGGCCAGATCGTCGAGGCGATAGAACAAGTCCTTCCTGCAGACGAACAACTTCGACTTCATAGAACGTGGTTGCAGTTGATCTATCCGAAGTACTACGTTGACCCAGCAAGCGCCGAGTCATTGTTTGATCTGGTGGAGACATTCAGCGATCTTAACGACGACCAACGCGAGACGATTCGATCGCTCAGATTTCAGTTCGAGAGTCAGCATCGCGACCTCACGCAGCAAATGTGCGAGAAATACGATGAGATCATGCGCGAAGCGAAGCGAATGACTGTCGAATCCAGTCTACGAGTCGCCTATATGCAGCCGGAGATTATCGAGATTGGTGAGAAACGAGAGAAACTGAACGCCAGTCAGATTGTCTTGATTCGTCATATTCTGACCGACAGCCAGCGCGAGCGATTGCCTGAGTGGGACTTCAAGAGCAGCCCTCGACCGAGGCCATGGGATCCGCAATGGGACCCGCCACGCCCGACACCACGCCGACCAAGTGGAAACGGAGATGCCGACTGATTCGTCGTGTGGGATTACGTCAGCCACCGGCGAACGATCATCAGTTGACGATCTGATTGCAACGGATCAACCTCGCTGCTGCGCGGCCGAATGCTGGGCGATCTCCTCGCGAAGCTTCCGAATCGCGCGAATTCGATAGAGCGCATACATCAGCAGCGTTACCGCAACGAGCATTTCCTTAATCTCGTTGAACTGGTCGATGAAGTCGCCATACAGGCCGGGGTCATCGGGTGAAGCGTCGGGATAGAAGAACCTGTACACCGACTTGATTTCCTTCCAGATGAAGGCAATCGCCATGGAGAACACGACGGCCGCTTCTGGGACGGCCGGCTTCAATGCCTTTGGCAGGTTGAGCTTTCGTCGTTGCGTCCAGAGTGCGGGCAGGAGAAAGAACATCGTGGCGAGAAAAATGCTTCCGAGGGTTTGCACACGGATGATGAACCAGTCATTGTTGTGAAGGTTCGTTTCCGGACTGTGTTCAAGGTACCTCTCCGGTGTTTTCCATCCGAACCAGGTCTGGCCCCAACTGACCTCTTCACCAGCGAAGAAGATCGCAGCCAACCCGATGATCCCGATGACACCGACGGCCGCAAACTCGCCCGCGCGTCGATGGGGCGCGAGTCGAAAGAGCTGCCAGGCAGAGGAAAGCAGCAGCACACCGCCAAGAAAGGCAGTGATAAACGTGATTCGCTCGACAACCTGCGTCTCACGAATCTCTTCCTTCAGCACGTACTCGAGGTACACCGTCGGTGAAAGCCAGTACGTGATCGACAGCGCAATGACCAGAGCCACCGGAAGTATCCACGCGATTGCGTGCACGAATCGAGACGATGACCCATCAGTTGCGGTCGGGTGATGATTCACGGCGGCTTCCGGAGGATTCAGCGGGGACAGGGTGATCAGCAGCGGGTTTCGGTCGAAGCCATCGGGCCGAGAGCGGCAAGACAGGTGCCGCACGGTGTCGAGGCGATGAATCGAACCGGCGCCTTATACCGTTTCGCGATCGGATTCGCAACCAAATGCGCAGATCGCGATGCACGAACAAGGTGCATCCAGGGTCAGTCCATCGTCAACTGTATTGCCTGCCCGAGTTGAATGTGACGATTGATGCGTGTTGAAGATGACGGCGAACACGGGAGTTCACTTCGGCGCGCCAGCATCTGCATCTGCATCACCGTCTTCATCCTCTTTCGGAGCAAGGAGGAGGTTGGCGACATCAACGCCGAATCCAAACTCGACGAACGGGCCGATCAGGGGCGGATTGTTGAACGGTCCGCTGGACTCCC
>CBFGRU010000149.1:0-7832 GCA_965651255.1 uncultured Phycisphaerales bacterium | reverse complement strand
TGTCTGAATCGGCCCCTACCAGTCTGATGAACTCGACATCGCCGATGACGCCAGCGCTTGCTGAGCGTGAGGCGCGGGTGGGTGTGTTGTATGCGTTGGCCTCGTACTTGTGGTGGGGGTTTGTGCCGCTGTATTTCTATCTGGTGCGGGCGGTGCCGCCGGTGGAGGTGTTGGCGCACCGGATTGTGTGGTCGGTGGTGTTTCTGGGGGTGATTCTGGTGTGGCAGCGGCGTCTGGGCGAGGTGCGGGCGGCACTGAAGGATCGGCGCACGGCGGGGTTGTTGGCGATGGGCGCGCTTGTGATTGCGATCAACTGGCTGGTGTTCATCTACTCGGTGGCTACGGAGCAGGTGTTGCAATCGAGTCTGGGGTACTACATGAACCCGCTGGTGAACATCTTGCTGGGGATGACGGTGCTGGGTGAGCGGCTGGGGCGGTGGCAGTGGGTGAGCGTGGGGCTGGCGTTCACGGGGGTGGCGATCAGCGCGATCGGCGGTGAGGGGTTTCCGTGGATTGCGTTGACGCTGGCGTTTTCGTTTTCGTTCTACGGCCTGATCCGGAAGTTGATTCGGGTGGGGCCGATGGTTGGCCTGTTGGTGGAGACGATGCTGCTGCTGCCGATCGCGGTGGGACTGATCGGGTGGACGATGTCGGTGCGGGAGGTGACGTTCTCGGCAGGGATGTATGGGTTGTTGGCGCTGGCGGGCGTTGTGACGGCGATGCCGCTGATCTGGTTCGCTGCGGCGGCAAAGCGGCTGACGCTGGCCACGGTGGGGTTCATGCAGTACATCGCGCCGAGCGTGCAGTTCATCGTGGCGCTGGCGTTCATGGGTGAGAGCATCGATGAACGGCGGCTGGTGAGCTTCGCGTTCATCTGGCTGGCGCTGGCGGTTTTTTCGGTGGATTCGTACCGTCGATTGCAGGCACGCCGACGGGCGGTGCGCGCTGCACCGATGACAGCATGAACGATGGGCGGGCGGTCGTGTCAGCGGGAGTCAGCGGGTTGATCGAGGGGAGAAATGTCTTTGAGCTTGTCTTTGAAGAGCTTGCGGACTTTTTCAACCTTTGGCAGCGCGACGCCGCGCACGTAGCCCTGAGTGGGGTTTTCGCAGACGTAGTTCTGGTGGTATGCCTCGGCCACGTAGAACTCGGTGAGCGGTTCGAGGGTAGTGACGATGGGCCGGGGGAAGATGGCAGCGTCGGTGAGATCGTCGATCATCGCCTGGGCGAGGGCTTTCTCGCGTTCGTTGGCATAGAAGATGGCGGAGCGGTAGTGCGGGCCGATGTCATTGCCCTGGCGATTGAGCTGGGTGGGATCGTGGGTGGCGAAGTGGACCTGGAGGAGTTCTTCGTAGGTGATTTTGGCGGGATCGAAGATGATGCGCACGGCTTCTGCGTGTTTCGTACGGCCGCTTGACACATCCTTGTAGTTGGCGGTTTCTTTGGAGCCGCCTGCATAGCCGGAGACAGCTTCGATGACGCCATCGAGTTCTTCGAAGACCGCTTCGACGCACCAGAAGCAACCGCCGGCGAAGACGACCGTCGCGCGATTGTTCTTCACTGCCGCAGCGGGATCGGCAAGCGTCTTGACCTTTTCCATCGGTGTGAACTCGAGTGATTCGCTGTTCAGGCAGAAGCGCAGGCCGGTGGGGCGTGGACCATCATCGAAGACGTGGCCGAGATGGCCATCACATCGGGCGCAATTGATCTCCGTGCGCACCATGCCGTAACTCAGGTCTTCATGCTCAGCCACGTTGCCTTCCGCGATGGGCTGGAAGAAGGATGGCCAACCGGTCCCCGAATCAAACTTCGATGCAGATGAGAACAGCGGCAGGCCGCACCCGGCGCAGGTGTAGATGCCCTTTTCCTTGTTGTCGAGCAACGGACCGCAGAACGGTCGCTCGGTACCGGAACTGCGGAGTATGCGGAACTGCTCTTCCGTGAGAATGGCTCGCCACTCTTCATCGGTCTTCGTGATCTTCTTCGTTTCAACCGGTACGAGTTCACCGGCTTCGTTGTAGACGTGCACACGAATGGTCTGCGGCTTGGCCATGGATGAAGATTCCGAAGAGTCCGACGATTGATCGGCGGGGGCATTGGTGATGCCGAGAGAAACGGTGGAGGGTTGCGAAGTCGGTCCGCCCCCCTCTTCAGGGCTGCCGCAGGAGGTCATTCCGGCGAGAAGCGCGATTGAGATTCCGGTCAGCAGGACGGTATGGAGAATTCTGTTCATGACGGTGGCACCAATGCACGAGGTTGCCGGATTATTCGCACGAAACCGCCCCAGCGGCGGCATCGCCCACCTGCTCGAACACCTCGATGATGACGTACGGCGGCGGCTCACCTCCGCCGTTGGCGAAGTCCCGGCCGGCCCTCAACGCCTCGTTCCAGGATCGCAAGAGGCAATGCTCGTTCACATCGAAGTCCTTCGCGCGGTGATTGCAGGAGAGCGGCGAACAGCCGATCGCGGGCATGCACGGGGCGAAACCGCCCTTCGCAGACTGGTGCGGCTCCATTTGCGCCACATCGAATCCGAGCGAACGAAACGACGAGTTCAGCGGTTCGACCGAGTCCAAGCCATGATCAGGGCCCAGTAAGCGGTCCGCGCGAATTGTCGACGGCTCGCGATCTTCATCGATCATGGCGAGAAAGAGGCGATGCGCATGCACTACCCAGCCTTCAAACGAATCACACTCCAACGACTGCGCCTCTCGAGCCAGGGCTGGCGAGTCGTAACAGCTCCCGGTGTTCGGGAACATCGTGTCGTAGTCGATGGCGGCCGACGAAACACACCCGCTCGCACTGCAGATGCGATGCACAGTCGGCACATCAAGCCATGTGGGGCGCAACTCGATTCGTTTCGAGACGTATCCGAGGAGAATAGACTCCGGCTGCGCGAGCGACATGATTCAATGCACATCCCGTTTCGGAAGCGGTCCGTCGAGCGCCATGCCGGTTGCTCGCTCGAGAATGATTTCGACTTGTGCGGGTTCATCGCCCGACTCGATCCGGACCGTCTCATTGTCCTGCACCGAGCGACCGCGGGTACCGAGAGTCAGTGTGCCCGGCTCTTCCCGGGGGTCGGTAATGGTGATCTCGCCGGGTCCGTTGTTTTCCACTCGGAGAAAGGGCGCATCACCGTATCCGCGCACGGTCGCCACACTGTGAGCCGGCATCTCGAAGCTCATGCGGTAGGTGTCGGCGCAACCGGTCAAGCCGACCGTCAGAAAGACCATCGCGAGCAAATGCATCCATGATCGACCCGTCATTCGGTGACACTTCATCCCGGGGCTCCTTGTTGAGATCATCATAGGACCGAATCATGCGAGGGCAGATTGTGTGCTGGCGCGGTGTTCAGTTGCACCAGCTTCTCATGCTGAATCTTCTTCGCATCACCTTCATCGACGAAATCAGAATGACAGGAAGGTTTGGCCTCGTCGGGTTGGTCGCTCGACCGGGCTACGGCCTTCTTCGTTTTTGAGGCGAGTTTGTGAATCTCATCCGGCTTGAGGTAGCCGCGCTGTTCGAGGATTCGCTGCTGTTCTTCCGTCAGAGCCGCGCTGCGCACCGGGACTCCGCGTTGGAATGCATCATCTTTTCCGCTGGCGAACTCCTGAATCTCCTTGGAGATGCGCACGCTGCACCAGTCGTGACCGCACATGGCGCAGAAATCGGTATCAACATCAAGGTCTTCATCGTGGTAGGCACGGGCGGTATCAGGATCGAACGAAAGCTCGAAATGCTTCTCCCAGTTCAGTGCCGCGCGGGCCTTCGTAAGTTCATCATCGCGATCGCGCGTTCCGGGGATGCCGAGTGCGATATCAGCGGCATGAGCGGCAATCTTGTACGCGATGCAGCCCTGCTTCACATCATCTTTCTTCGGCAGGCCCAGGTGCTCCTTCGGTGTGACGTAGCACAGCATCGCCGCGCCGTGGTATGCCGCATTCGTCGCGCCAATCGCGGAGGTGATGTGGTCGTAGCCGGGGAAGATATCTGTCACCAGCGGGCCGAGCACATAGAACGGAGCGCCGTGACAAAGCGTGCGCTGGAGTTTCATGTTGTATTCAATCTGATCGAGCGGCACGTGACCGGGCCCTTCGATCATCACCTGCACGCCATGACGCCAGGCCCGTTCGGTGAGCTCACCCAGTGTTTCGAGCTCAGCCAGTTGGGCGCGATCGGTCGCATCCGCGAGCCCGCCGGGGCGCAAACCGTCACCGATCGAGAACGAGACATCATGCCTCCGCAGAATCGCGCAGATGTCATCCCACAATTCGTACATCAGGTTCTCGCGGTTATGCACCAACATCCACTTCGCCAGAAGTGATCCGCCGCGCGAGACGATGCCGATCAGCCGATCCTTGACAAACTTCAAATGCCCGCGTCGCACTCCAGCATGAATCGTCATGTAGTCCACGCCCTGCCGGGCTTGATGCTCGATCGTCGCGAGCACGGTGTCGCGGTCGAGATCCTCCAGCTTGCGTCCGATGATCATTGAATAGATGGGGACGGTTCCGATCGGTACGGTGGAGTTTTGAATGATCGCCTCGCGGCAGGCATCGAGATCACCGCCGGTCGAGAGATCCATGACGGTGTCAGCCCCCCACCGCTCAGCCCATTGCAGTTTCTCGACCTCTTCATCGGTTGATGATGAAACCGGAGATGCCCCCATGTTGGCATTGACCTTGGTCTTCGATGCGCGGCCGATGCACATCGGATCAAGCTTGTATTGAAGGTGGTGAATGTTTGCTGGGATGATCAAGCGTCCGGCCGCCACCTCATCGCGAACCAGTTCTGGTGTCAGGTGGGGCTCGCGCTCAGCGACACGATGCATCTGCGGGGTCACATGCCCCAGCCGCGCGTGTTCGAGTTGGGTGATCGGGGTAAACCCCGGCTCGGGTGTAACCCGACGCGTGACCCCTTGAGAATCAGTGAACACGCAGGAACTCATCGCACAGGGAGACGACGCGACTTCGGCATACTCTTCCGCTTCATCAGCATCGATGATGTCGACGCGCCATCCTTCCGGCAGATAATCCCAGGCGGTTTTCGAAGATGGTGCCGGCATGCCGGGTGTATCCGGACTGGCGAACATCAAGGGGCCGCCAAGGTCCGCCGCCAGGGCGAAGGATCCGGGACTGGTGCCTTCCTTTCGCGTGGAAGGATTGGCGGCTCCGTGCAAGGGCAACTCGGTTTGTAAGACCTGCGTTGCGTGAGGAGACGTCCGAGCGGGCTGAATCATTTCTGGCAAACCTCAATCAAGGAGACAAGTCACGGGAAACGGGGCTTCGCGCAGCACGGTCCTGCGAGAAGGCCACGAGGACCGGTGAGCCGGAATGAGGTCGCCAAGTGATTTGGAGGCGGCATCGCTGGTGTTTCGATCGCCGCCCTTCGCTGCTCGACTACTGTTGCATCCAATCACCGTTCGCGTTCCCTCCGCCGGTGCAAACCGGATCAGGTTCCACGGGTGCATCTCAGCGACGACACATCTGCCCATCGCGCCCCGAGCGAACATGGGAGTATATCACGTCAGAGTGTCCGTTGGCTCAATCCTGCGCAAACGGGAGTTCAATCTGCTCACGACACTCAACCGGGATCCCCGATGAGCGGTGCATGCGGTTGAGTTCGATGTTCACCCGGAACAGATTCGCGATCGAATTCAGGATACAGCGGGCCACTCTGCAAACGGACATTGGCCACACCGCCCCACCATGGCTTGACTCCGACTACGCAGATGCCGGTGCATTCTCCGCCAAAGTCCACTGCAGTACACTGTTGGGCGGCAACGATTCCACGCCAACATGTCGCAACATGTTTAAACACTGCGCGCGGTGGTGCATGGAATGGGTGACCACGTGCGTCACGATGGCGCCACGAACGAATGAGTACCGTTGCCCATTGCGTTCGGCGGTAACGACTTCATCGAATGGTCGCGCCCGTGCGGCCTCGACGAACCCGTCGGCCAATTCATCGAGCAATTGGAGGAGTTCCGCGAGTGCGTATGAACCCGCTTCCATGCGCGGCCGATCATCCTGACCGGTGAGAACATCAGTCCAGCGGCGCATCGCTCCGAGAACATGCACCAGTGTATCGTGCAGCGAACCGCAACCGATCTCGAAACGCCGATGGAACTGTTCTTCGTTGAGACCCGCACTCGCTTCAATGAGATGCCGTGTCGCCCAACGGTCGTGAGTCAACAGAATGTCAACAGGATCGCTCAAAACTGCCATCGCTTCACCTTCCGCGCTTTGACGCCAGGACACAATGGTGCGGAGTCAATCACTCAGCCCGTGCGTCTGGAGATGCTGGATCATCTCCGAGTGTATTCGGTGGGTTGACATCTCAACAATGTTGTTGTGGGTGGCGTTGTTCACCAACCAGACCCATCCGCCATCCCAATCGGTGCCTTCCGCTTCAAGCATCGCTTCGACTTCCCGCTGAAAACTCAGGACGGCTTCGTTCAGATAGAACGAATCCTGCAAACCGCAGGCAATGCGAACACGCCGACGAACAATATCGCCGAATCTCGGCCAATCCTCGATCACCATGCGAGTGATGTCGAACTGTCTCCAATGGTCAAGAACAACATCACGATGTATCTCGCCGGTCAACGAATCAAACATCGGTCTTGGCAGTCCGGTTTCCATATCTCGCGGACTGAACATCGCCTCCCACGCATCCCACTGCTCACCCGATCGGCCTGTCGGATCGATGGCATACTCCATTGCCACTTCCTGCTGAACTGTCATCGTCACGGTCGATTCATTGAAATACCCCACCGCGCGGTGGCTGGCCGTTGCTTCGCCATCTGCATTGTGGAACAAGTTTCGGTCGCGATACAGGTCGGTCAATTGAAAGTGGCGAAAGTCAATCGGGTCCGGAGCGCTGACCCAGCACCCGCCGAACTCGTCCGGCCAGTTCAATTGCAGCCACAGTGATGTCCATGCCCCGGATGAATGGCCATACAACAGGCGGCCTTCGCGGTGTTCCGTGATGCGAAACGCTGACTTGAGATAGGGTATCAATTCTTTAACCAGCGAAGTGCCGCGCGGTCCATTGTTGGGCGAATCAACGAATCCGTGATGTCCCAATGGAGCATCGGGGTCAAGCATGATGAAAATTGCCTGCGGCGCAAACTCCGGCAACGAAAACTTCAACATGGAAGCGTAGTTTACCGCATCGAAATGGCGTCCGCCGAATCCGGGGGTGATGAACACCACCGGCCATCGTTTCTTCGCATGTTCAGCGGAGTCATACCCGTTTGGGAGCGCAACTCCCGCACGGAGAAACACATCCCGCCCATAATGATCACTGAGAAGATCGCTCCGAAGTTTTACCCAGCGAAGGTTGTCCAACTCTTGAGGAGACTGCTCCGTCGGTATGCGAACTTCACTGATCAGCTCCAGCTCGACGATATCAGCGGCGCCACTCTCTACTTCGATCCGCTGCACGGCACTCATTCGATTCCCGGCTGCTTCAATCATCGACCGCACCGTATCATCCGCATCAAGCACAACCTGCACCCGGTATGCGCCATTGAGGTCATTCAACGTCCCAAGCCGCTTTCCAGTGAACGCAGGAATCGTCCCGGGGATCTCAATCACCTCACCCGGGCTCCACGACTCGACGGCGATCGACGCAATCGGCTGAGGTGATTCATAGAACGGTGCACCAAGTGGAGTCCGTTGACGCAATGACTCCTCACCATCATCGATCAAGAAAAGCACGAGGCGACCTGAAACGGGCGCCTCGTGCAGTTCTTGTTTCATCGTGACGCGGTAAATGTCACTTGCTGATACGAGCGCGGTTGCGTCCGAGCCGCTCAGGAGGAC
>CBFGRU010000148.1:0-7844 GCA_965651255.1 uncultured Phycisphaerales bacterium | reverse complement strand
GTGACGTTCACGATGATGCCGCAGCGCGCATAGGTGCTCTTGCCGACACAGATCGCAAGCACATCGCGCGGCACCGCGATCGTCTCCACCGTTTCGGCGAGCGCGAAGGAGTTCGGCGGGATGATGATGTGATCGCGGCCGGTCATGCGCGTGTCGATGGTGATGAACATCGAATCGTCGAATTGCTTGGGGTCGACGATCGTCTGCCCGCCGTGCGGTGCAACGTTCGTGAAGACCTTGAAGAGCGTGCCGACGCGCACGTCGTAGCCGTAGCTCGAGACGCCGAACGACACGCGGCCGCGGCGCTTGATGTTGTCTTCGAACGGCTCGATGCCGACGAGTTCACGAATCTGGGTATCGCAAAGTACGGCCATGGTCCCTTCCACCTACCTTCATGCTTCGTGCTTCGTGCGTGCGTCCGCGCGAATCCCATCCCGTGGGGTTTGCGGGGGCGTGCGATTGTCGAGTGCCGAAGATCACCGGCCCGGCGGGCAGCCGAGCGGCCGATGATCTGGAGTTTTCACGGTCCCACCTTCATCCATCCGACGGCCCGCGAGCGGCCGCACCACCCATCCCGATGGGCTTCACCGGCCTGGTCGGGAGTGGCCCGAGTTTCGCCCGCCCATGAACAGAGCATGCTGAAACCCACCACGACACTCCGGATCGACCGGCCACACCCAAATCGAGTGCTGGTATGTGACCAAGAGAGATCGTACTACCATATCTAGTGCAGGCAAGAACTTTTGACCCTGAATCTGGTGTTTTCTTCAAAATGCGCGCAAGTGCAAGGCAGAGAACACTTTACCCGGTTCTCTTCCGAGTGCCAGTCCCCAATCAATCGGGTGCAGAACCTGACAACTGCTGTCATCAACACTACATCTTGTGGTCACGGCGGTGGATAAGTTGAGAATCGCGGCCCGCTGTTGCCCTGGCCTGCGGCATCGTCATCAGCAGGAAGCGCATCGCAGAGCGCGCTGCATCGCAGCGCTGCCGCTCACGGTTCCAACGTGTTTCCAGAGGTCGCCAGGAAGTTTCGGGAGAGGGTTTCAAAGCAGCGTGGAACCATCGGATCGGCCTCCACAAAGTGGCAGCGCAGATTCACCAATGGGTGTGAGAAATGATGTTGCAACGCTCTAGACTTCGCGGATGTCAGCCGAGATCAACGAACTTCTGGATGACCTGACCGACGCCCAGCGCGAGGCGGTGCAGCATGTCGATGGCCCTCTGCTGGTGCTGGCCGGTCCGGGGTCGGGCAAGACGCGCGTCATCACCCGGCGGGTCGCGTACCTGATTGAGTGCGGCATTCCGGCGTGGTCGATTCTGGCGGTGACGTTCACGAACAAGGCCGCGCGGGAGATGCGCGAGCGGATTGATCACCTGGTGCCGGCTGATGCGCCGGGCCGGCAGGGGTTGACGGTGGCGACGTTTCACTCGCTGTGTGCGCGACTGCTCCGCCGGTACGCGCATCACGCCGGGCTGAGCGAGGCGTACTCGATCTACGACACCGCGGATCAGCGCGATGCGGTGAAGCAGGCGATCAATCAGGCGAACCTTGATGCGAAGAACTTCTCACCCGCAAGCGTTCTGAGCCACATCTCCAACGCGAAGAATCAACTGCTGACCGCGGAGGAGTTCGCATCTCTGGCGGGAGATTTCTTCGGTCGCTCGATCGCGCGAATCTACACGCAGTACGAAGCGATTCTGATGCAGAACCGGGCGCTCGATTTCGATGATCTGCTGCTGAAGATGGCGCGGCTGCTGCGCGAGAGTGAAACGGTGCGCACCGAGTTGCAGCGGCGGTATCAATACCTGCTGATTGATGAATACCAGGACACGAATCACGCGCAGTTCGTCATCGCGCACACACTCGCGGCGAAGCACCAGAACATCTGCGTGGTTGGCGATCCTGATCAGTCGATCTACGCCTGGCGCGGTGCGGACATTCGCAACATTCTGGACTTTGAATCGCAGTTTCCCCAGGCCAAGGTGATTGCGCTCGGCCAGAACTTTCGCTCGACCGGGCACATCGTCGCGACGGCGGATCAACTCATTCGCACGAACTCGCAGCGCAAACACAAGGACCTGTTCACCGAACTGGAAGATGGCGAGAAGCCGCGCGTCATTCGCTGCCGTGATGAACGGCACGAAGCGGCGTTGGTGATCGATGAACTGAAGCGGCACGCCGAGGAAGGGGACATCGCGTGGAAGGAGATGGCGGTATTCTATCGCGTGAACGCGCTCAGCCGCGTGATGGAAGAAGCGCTTCGGCACGCGAACATTCCGTACACGATCGCGCGGGGGACGGCGTTTTACGATCGGCAGGAGATTCGCGATGCGCTGGGGTATTTGCGTGTGATCGCAAACCCGAACGATGAGACGGCGCTGCGACGAATCATCAACACGCCGACGCGCGGCATTGGGAAGACGAGTCTCGCGCGGGTGGACGTGTTCGCCTATGACCAGAACATCGCCCTGTTCGATGCACTCCGCCGGGTGGAACGCATTGATGGCGTGAGCGGGAAGGCGCAGAAGTCGATCAACGAGTTCGTGCGCATGGTGGACTCGTGGCGCGGCACGCTGCTTCCGGCGGATGGCACGGACATGTTCGCGCGCGAAGCGGTGTTCGCCAGTCTGGCGGACCTGGTGGAGCGGGTGATACGCGAATCGGGGCTGGAGTCGATGTACGCGAGCGCGCGGACGGCGGAAGATCGCGAGCGCGTGGAGAACCTCGAAGAGCTGGTGTCATCGGCGGCGGACTTTCACTGGCCGGAGGAACTGCCGGAGGATGCGGGACCGCTCGCGGTGCTGAGCGCGTATCTGGAATCGATCGCGCTGGTGAGCGATGCGGACATGGTGGATCCGGAGCAGGGGGCGGTGACGCTGATGACCCTGCACGCCGCGAAGGGACTTGAGTTTCCCGCGGTGTGCATGATCGGTCTTGAAGAGGGGCTGCTGCCGCATTCCAACGCAGCCAACGAAGGCGATGCCGGCATCGAAGAGGAACGCCGCCTGTGTTACGTCGGCATCACGCGCGCGATGCGACACCTGCAGTTGACGAGCGCCGCCACGCGCACGCATCGCGGCCTGCGCGAACGGACGATTGCCAGCCAGTTTCTGCGCGAGTTGCCGGATGATCACATCGATCGACTCGACCTGGCGGCGGACCCGTTCGCGTTCGGCGAAGATGGCGGTTCTGATGGCGATGAGTACCCGAACGATGCTCCGCACCCGGATGATTTTGCAGCGGGCGGGTTTCGTGCCGGGCAGATGGTGCGGCATCCACAATTCGGTTTGGGACGCATCGAGTGGATGACGCGCGAACGAAGAATCACCCGCGCGCGCGTGGCGTTTCTCAACATCGGCGCGAAGACCTTGATCCTCGAGTATGCGCGGCTCGAACCGGTGGAGTCGTGAACCGCATTGCTGATGAACGGAATGCGCTTCGATCGCACATCCTCGCCCGATGCGATGAGCTTGGGTTTGCCAGCGCTGGCATCTGTCGCGCGGAGCCGACGGACTATTCGCGCGAACTCCGCGCGTGGTTGGCCGACCACCGGCACGGCGAAATGAGGTGGCTGGCTGAACACATCGAACAGCGTGAAGACCCGGCGGCGATGGTGCCCGGCGCGCGGTCGATAATCTGTGTCGCGGATCGGTATGCAGCCGGCTCGCGCCCCGTGCCGTTGATCGCCGATCGCACAACGACGGACCTATCGCGCCCGGTGCGCGGCCGCATCGCGCGGTATGCACGTGGGGAAGACTATCACCTCAGCATGAAGAAGCGTTTGCACACGCTTGCGGATGGGCTGCGCGCGCGCTTTCCCACCGAGGCCTTTCGCGCGTGCGTTGATACCGCACCGGTTCTTGAGCGTGAACACGCGCAGCGCGCCGGTCTCGGCGCGATCGGCAAGCACACACTGCTCATCCAACCCGGCGCCGGCAGCTATCTGCTTCTGGGCGAGATCATCACCACCCTTGATCTCGAACCGAGCGAGCCGGCACCGGCCGATCCGTGTTCGACCTGCACGCGGTGCATCGAGGCGTGTCCGACCGATGCCATCACCCCCTGGTCGATCGATGCGACGAAGTGCCTGTCGTATCTCACCATCGAGCACCGGTCGCCGATTGATGTCACGTTCTACGAGAAGTTTGATGACTGGCTGTTCGGCTGCGATATCTGTCAGGAAGTGTGCCCGCACAATCAGCCGAAGTACCGCACGCGCGCGATGTCGATCCATCCGGTGTACGAACCGAAGCATGAATCATTCGACCTGCTGGATGTGTTGGGTTGGTCGGAAGTAGATCGGCGGACGGCGTTCGCGAGATCCGCACTGAAGCGCGCAAAGCTCGCGATGTTCAAGCGCAACGCGCTGATCGTCGCGGGCAATCACCTGCGCCACGCGCCGCATCCCGAGCTCCGAGCGCGGATCGAATCACTCGCGAACGACGAGTCAGAAGAGCCGATGGTGCGACAAACCGCCAATGAGGTCTTGCGGCAACTCGATGTATCGACCTGAACGTGCTCGACGAACGATGTGGATTCGTACGGATTACGAGTCTTCATCCGGCTTCGCAGGCGGTTTGAGCATCGTCCGCTGAGCCGGGGTCAGAATCTTTCGAATGGTATCGATCGACCGCTGATACCGTTCACCGACGGCCTGTTCGGCACGTGTCTGCGCGGCCTCACGGTCCGGACGCTCATTTCGCAGCGAGTGGTCGTAGTCCGCCTCATTGGCACGGTCGTACGCCTCGACATACCGATCGGTGAGGGTAAGCAGCTCAGCGCGGTTCGAAATGATCACCGAGTCGATGATCGCTCGCTGCTCAGGAGAAATGCTCGTGACCAACGCTTCGTGCTCGATGAGTTGTCTGATCAACCGGCGGTAGTTGTCAGCGGCAAACTCGGCATCCCTGTCCCACGGTCGAAGCTCGCGCAGCAGGAGGTCGGTCCAGGTCGGCCGGACCGCTTCGGGAAGCGCAGCTTCGAACGCCTGTTGATAACGACGATTGACATCGCGCACGACGCGGTGAAGATGGAGTTGGTCTTTTCGCGCGCGGTGCATCTTCGACTGGTCCGGGTCGTTCGGGTCGCTGCCGATCCAGTAGATATCTCCGTCAGTCTCGAAGCGGTCCTTCATTCGGCGCATGTAACGTCGGCAAAAGTCGATCTCGGGTTTCACGCTCTTCGCAAGGGCCGCACCGAGTTCGCGGTTGTATCGCCGTCGCAGGTCGGCCGGGATGACTTCTTCGTACTTCAGTTCGTGGGCTTCGAGCGATTCCTCCGTCAGGGCCGTGAGATCCAGATGCTCCTCGCGAAACACCGCGCGTTTCGCCGCCCACCATTCGCGGTACAGCCAGTACTGAAAATCCTCCCATCGATTCCGTTGTTCGTTCGTCAGGATCGTGCGCAGGTCATCGAGGAATTGCGCATCCAGATCAAACTGCTGTTCGACCACGGGCGCCAGTTTTTCCTCGCGTTCGAGGTGCAGACGCATGCTTTCGACCGATGTCACCGGGAGCGCCTTCAACTGCTTGTCATAACGATCGATAGTCGGCCGGTGCAGTGCGGCGAATTCCTGCATGGCTTCCAGGTGGGATGAGTGCAGGGATCGGACGACCACCGTCTGGTCATCGCTGAGGTCAAACCAGTCAATGATGCGATCGACGAGCCGTTCGTCGTAACGCGACTTCAACTTCGGCTCGATGTTCGGTGTCCAAGGGTAGTAGTATTGGGCGGACGAGGCGCTGCACGGCAACAAGACCAACAGTGCCAGGATAAGCACCCGGATACGGCGGGGAAGAACAAAGTACGGTCGGCCATGATGGACACATTGACGGTACGCCATCAGGCACTCCTACCGACAGTGGCTGGTTGATGAAACGATCTCGCGGACCAGATCAAGATCGCCGCCAACGCGCCGTTGCGAAGAATACCGATCATGGGCGGTCCGCCTGCCCACGAATCGATGACCGGCCCGAAACACGAACACTCCTCTTTGTATCCACCGAATGCGAGCAAAGCCAGCACGAGCGTGAACGCCGCCAGCATCGAAAGCGTGATCATCAGCAGATTTCTCGAGATCCAGCGAAACAGAAGCGCGCATCCTACCGAAACTTCCAGGCCGGGAAGTACAGCCATGCCCACCTTCGCCGCTGAAGTCGGTAGCCCGAGAATGCCCAGCACCTGGACGGTTTCAGCCGGGTTGATCAGTTTACTCACACCGGCGATCACAAAGAGAAGTCCGACGCCGGCGAGGATGACTCGTCTCAGGATTCGGAGCATTCGCTTTATCTCCGCATGGAGAATTGTTGTCGTGACTGCACGCAAGATTATCGATAGCAGGCACCGCCTTCGAGCTCCGCGCTCGGACACTCATCACCGTGTTTTACCGAACTCACGACATAGACATCGCAGAAATCTTCCACGCAGGCATACGTCGTGAGCGTCCCCTGAACCATATCCGCGTTTGCACGGCAACGAATCTCGCCCACCGACTGACCGCCGATGCACACGATCGTTTGTGCAGCGTCGAACACCTTCCATGGATGGGTGAAAGGGCAAGGAATCCCGTCGATCTCGCAGTAAAGAGTGCCTTCTTGCCAGTGGCCACCATCGCACATGGGGCCGGTCTGGATGTTCCAGCATCCATCGCCCAGCACCAGCGAGGTCGTGACAAGAATCGTGAGTGAAGCAACAACAAGGTGGAGTCGTTTGGACATGTGAACCGCTCCCTATCTTGAGCTCGGTTGACGGGACCATCCTCTGAAGAGAGAGATGGTGATGATGAAAAGCAGAATGTTGGTGAGTGCGAACATCGTGCGCGCGGTCGCATCACCCGGCGTCTCGCGATCGGACTGGGGTTGATCTGTCAGATACATCACGCCGCGCCGCGGCCACTTGGCGAGCCCGGTGCGGTCGCGAATGCCGACGTTGTTCAGTCCGTCAACGTTGTCGTACGTCTTCAGGAGGTCCGGCGGGTGATCAGGCAACGGCCTGAAAACTACCTCATTCGCCCCGTCCTGATGTGGCGTGACCCGGACGCGTGCGCCGATGATCAGTGATTGTTCGCTCGCGAGCCCGGTCCGCACGAGTCGCCACCGGCGCAACATGATCTGACCATTCGTCGTGTTGTACTCAAGCCGTAACGAATGTACTGATCGGTCATCCGGGCGATACGTCAACGTTCGCAGTTCACGGTTCTCATCCTGATTATGCTCGATGGATTCGACGAGTTGCGATTGATCGAATTCAGGAAACAGTTCCAAGAATGCGGCCTTCGGATCGATTGAGAAACGGAAGAACCGGTAGCCGACTTGCAGATTGGTCCATACATGCGGCATCTCGCTCCGATGTTCCGGGAGATACAGGTTTAGAACGGAATTCGTGCGGCCATCCCAGACGAATCGTGGCGTCTGGCCCAAGAGTCGCGTGCCGCGGGGAAACTGAATCAACGCTCTTGACACTTTTTCAAGATCGAAATACTCAAAGTCGTCTTGGCTTTCGGTATTGTCGCGCTCGATCCAGAGACTGGCGAATGTGTCGCTTGTTCGCGTACCCCACACGAGTCCGTCGTAGCTACTGAGCCAGTTGCGCGAGGTCTGCCCTTGCTTCGGTATAGGGGCTTGGGAGATTGCGATCGCGAGATCATCGCGAGAAATTTCGACCAGATGATCGTGATCCGCTGACTCAATCCCCGCGCGAAATGCGAGAAAGTCGACAGATAGAATCTCTTCCGTCCGGTTCTTCGAGTGTTCTCTTTGGTCTAACACTTCGACTGGCAGAGATGAATAGTTCGTTGCTTGGAGCGAAACGCAAGCAATGCCAATGAGGCCAGGAATTGAGA
>CBFGRU010000147.1:0-7871 GCA_965651255.1 uncultured Phycisphaerales bacterium | reverse complement strand
GCCGAGTCTTGCCGGAATTGTGACTCCTGAACGCCAAACTCCTCAAGTCGGGGTGGCCGGATTCGAACCGACGACTTCCTGCTCCCAAAGCAGGCGCTCTACCAAGCTGAGCTACACCCCGCACGCATGTATTCGATCGCGCGGATCGGCCGAGTATAGGCGGATCAACCGCGATACAGTTGGGCAGATCCTTCCACAACCTGATCATTCAGCCGGCCTGCCCGCCGCCATCTGGTTCGGTTGGCTTTCGGCCATCGCAGCGAAATCCACAATGCAGAGTTGTCTCCCTTGATTTTCTGTTCAACACTCATTCTACTGATGCTCGTTTGCATCTCGATTCATATTCAGAAGCATTGGAGGACAGGGCCATGTCAGCGACCAGCAGTTCCGTGAAAGCCATTCCGCGCGGGTACCACTCGGTCACGCCGTATCTCATCGTCAAGGGCGGCGCCAAGGCACTGGCGTTCTATACAAAGGCGTTCAACGCGCGGGAAATCTTCCGCATGGACGGGCCGAATGGATCGGTCGGTCATGCGGAGATGATCATCGGCGATTCACACATCATGCTTGCCGATGAGTTTCCCACGATGGGGTTCGTCGGCCCGGAGACGCTGGGGGGCGCGGGGGTGAGTCTGATGATCTACACCGAAGACTGCGATGCGATGTTTCAGCAGGCCCTCGCGCACGGCGCGACCGAAGTACGACCGCTGCAGAACCAGTTCTACGGCGACCGGTCCGGCACATTGAAAGACCCCTTCGGTCACATGTGGACGATTGCAACCCATGTCGAAGATGTCTCGCCGGAAGAGCTCGATCGCCGCAGCCGGGAAATGATGGAGAAGTTCGCAAAGACCGGTGAGTGCAGTGACGCCTGAAGTCATTGATTCACGGTGTTGATCGTCCGAACAAAACGAAGCGAGTCCGCGCTGCACGCAGCACGGACTCGTTCTCTCCTCGATCGTAACAGTTGTTCACATGAACAACTGGAGTTCACCGATTGTTACCGCTGACGACGGCGGCGCATCGCAAGGCCCGCAAAGGCGAGCAGGGCCGCTGCGCCCGGCGCGGGAATCACGGAACCATTGATCCAGTAGTTGAAGTTCTGGCCGGTGTAGGTCTGCACATTGCTCGCAAAATCCGGCATGCCGTTCGCGTAGCTGTTGCTCCAGTACGCAACAAGCGAGTTGCCATCCGTCGTTCCCATGCGCGGGTTCGCACTCGTTTCGTACAGGGCCATCATCCAGTACGTGCCGGCCTGGATGGTCGGCGTCGAGGTAAAGGCGATGTTGTCATAGGTCTGCTGGGCGCTGAGTTGCGTCGGGTTGGTCACGGCGACCAGTTCAAACGGCAGACCGCTCGACGCGCTGGATGAATACAGGCCGAAGATCGCGTTCGCCGTCGATGGCGTACCGAAATCCTCATGGCCGTACATCATTCCGAAGCTTTCCACCTGAAAATCGTTCACCGGGATGACGACCTGTACACCAAGCACGAAGTTTGGTGAGTGAGCCGATTGCCCCTCGAACGGATTGGTGTTACCGAAGGTGTCGGCCAGCGCCGCCGGGGCGACCGCAGCGGCCACCACGCAGGCCAACCCCAGCCCGATGAATCGTCTGTTCGGCGTCGTGAATCTCTTCATAGGTTTTTCTCCTCTTGTCCTCTCTGCGAACGGTCCACCCATTGGCGGACTGGCATGGTGTACATCGTCCAATCGGATACGCTACCGGATTTGCGGACGGGATCAAGGGTTTTCTGTCCTCTGCGGGTCGCCTGACCAGTCGCGGCTTACCCTTCTTACCAATCGAGCCACCTTGCGGGCAGTCGGGTAGGATGCTCCCGATTGATCAATGAACAGGGTGAATCATGACCCAGCGCAGCACCCCCCACCAGGCATTCGAATTCTCATATGCAACCCGGCCCCAACCGCAGCGGGAGCGTCCGGGTGATGATGATGACCGCATCCGCATCCTTCTTATCGGCGACTTCACCGGACGGGAGAGTCGGCGCGACCTCGAACCGCTGGTCGATCGGGCCGTTGTTCCGGTCGATATCGACGCGCTGGATGATCTTCCGAAGCGGATGCATACGCGCATTCGCTTCAACGAGGGCGGGCCGCTTGCCGGGTGCGATTTCTCAATCGATACGATTGAAGACCTGCATGCCGACCGACTGCTTGATCTCGTCGCCCCGCTGGCGGAGTTACGCTCCCTTCGGCGGCGACTGTCGAGCGGCGAGCCAACCGATGTGATCCTGAAGGAACTTCGGTCGCGCGGCTGGCTGAGCGGCGATGATCACGCCGTGCCGACGGAACGCACGGATGCGGCCACAAAGTCCACCGACGATGATGGTGAATCCTCCGAGGATACTCTCTCGCGCCTGCTCGGCCGTCCCGCGGTCAGCGGTTCATCATCCTCCTCTGCGAAGGGCACGACGCCGGCCGGTTTCAGCGATTGGCTGAAGCAGACGATCGCCCCGCACATCACACCCGCGCGAGATCCGGAACACGATGAACTCACGCGACTGCTCGATGATCGTCTGCACGAAGCGCTGCAGGCAGCATTGGCGGACCCTCACTTTCGCGCGGTTGAAAGCACGTGGCGATCGCTCCATGGGCTCCTCAGTCGTGTTGAAGATGATGCACTGCTGTCATTCCGCATCTTTGATGTCGGCGCCAATGAATTACGTGAGGCCGCCCGAACTGGTGCGGTGGCACTGCCCCGGCCGGCGGGGCCGCAGGGTTGGTCGCTCATCGTCATCGACCCGCTCATCAGCGCGGCCGAGGAGGATGCAACGCTGCTCCGTCTGATTGGTGAAGCCGTGAGTGATGAGGCCGTCATCGTTGCCGGCGCGGATGCTTCCCACCTCGGCCTTAATTCGTACCCCGATCGCCTCGAGATTCCCTCGACGTTCGAGCGTGTACCAGCATTTCAGGAGTTGAGTTCATCGCCACTCGCGCGACGAGTGGCGCTGGCAGTCCCGCCGATCCGTTGGAGGTTGCCCTACGGCCCCGCGCGCGAGCCGGTTGATGATCTGGAATCGTTTGATGAATGGACCGCCGATTCACCCGGCCTCATCGGAACCGGAAGCGCCGCCTGGCCCGTCGCGCTGATGTTGCTGCGCGCGGCGACCGATTCATCACTCGGCTCGCACGCGGGATGGATCGATGAACTGTCCGCGCTCAGCCAGCGCCGAGGCAGTGAGATTCTTCCGTTCCCCTCAACGGCGTCCTGGGTGAGTGAAGAGTCCGCCTCGCGGTTGATTCGTGCGGGGTATTTGCCCCTTCAGGCCGCCCAAGGCCGTGGCGCCGTGGCGATACTCACCGCAACTTCGATTGCCGGCGGCCAACTGCCCGCTCTGGACAGGGGGTAGCCCGCCGGTTGTTTCCGGATTCGCCAGCCGGATCGGCCCATGCGATCAGCTCGATCATTCGATACACTCTCGAACCGCTCATCATTGTCCCGACCTGCCTGAGATTGATCGCGCCATGTCCACTGCCTCGCCTTCATCCACGCTCCGCACCGTGCCCGCCGGATTTCGCAGCGTTCCGCTCTTTCCGAGTGCAAACAGGCAATGGCCGCAACTTGCGCTGATCGTCCGCGAGAAGAGAGATGATGTCGCTGGGCATCTCGTCTCGGTCGATGCCTGGGCGGATGCACGCACCCTGCTCGGCGCGATGGTCGATGCAAACCGTGTGGTGCACGAATGGCTCGAGGTGGCCATACAGGATGTCGAACGCGCGGGGCGGTCGTTTCGTTCAACACTTGGATCGCTGAACAATCGAACGCTGGATGAACGGTGGGAACGGCTGGCGGACGCCTTCGGCCAGACCATGGCCGCACCGCCGATCGCCACCGGGTTTGAACGAGCCGCCCCCAGCCCCAGTTGGTACGACCCCGGACAAACCGCGTTGGTCGGTCCGCGTGGGAGTGAAGGTGAGTCGTGGACTCTCTGCACCGATGATGCAGCCCTGACTGCGGCGGGTCTGCCCGGATACTCGGCGAGTCTCGCGCGGTACCTGTGGAACACAGCCGCATCGCCGCCCACCTTTGTTCCGCTGACTGCAAACGCACCCGTGAACGAGCGTTGCCGCGCGTTGCGCGATGTCCTGGATCGCGCCGATGAAGTCATTCCGGTCAACGCGACCGCCGGTCGCATTCTGATCAGGCGTCTTGAGCCGGTGGAGTTCAGTGCGTTTCTCGATGTCCTGGCCGGCGGCTCGTGGGAAGGGCTTCGCCATGGGCGCCATTCACTGGGCATTCCGCTTTCCCTGCAACCGAGCGAAGAACTGCAGGATGAGTCGCCGCTTTCCGACGGCTGGCTCTTTCAGGGCCGGCACGGACGCTGGGGGCGGCTGGTGGAAACATTGCACCTGAAGCTGCGCATCATCAGCGATGCGGCTGACAGCGTGCGACAGATCGTCCGCGAAACGGAAGCGCCGCTGCTGAACCTGACAGCCGACTCGTTCCGCGTCCAGGTCGGCCAGCCCGGTTGCGGCATGCCGCGGCTCTGGTCGGGGCGAGTCGTGCTCACCGCGCCGGGCGCTGCCATTCCCCTGCCGCTTGCGCACACGGCCGAACGCGCGTTCGTTCGCGCTGAACGCGATCGAGTTTCCATCTTCCATGCGTCGAGCGCCCGCCCGGCGGTCAGCGGCCGCGCGACCGTGCGCCTTCGCGCCGTTGAAGGCAACGATGACACGCCGATTCTCACCGGCACGCTCAGCGCTCCGGAACGATTGGACTTCGAGAAGAACGACCTACTTCGGCTGGAGCTGCGCCTGCTCGATGCGGACCTGGAAGTCTTCGCGCACCTGGATGAAGCAGAAGCCATGGCCGGCGGCGAGTGTCGATTCCGCTCGCTCCCCGTTACTTTTCGCGGTCGAGTGCTCGAAGCAGCGCGGCAGGCCGTTGGTGTTCCGCTTTCGAGCGTTCCTTTTGAGTTGATCCGGCTGCAGAGCACTCCGCACGATCTGTACGCGCTGGCGGTTCTGGCCGTCCGAACCTTGCTGGCCGATTCCGATGATCGCTTGCCGCTCGCGGTGGATGAAACCCTGTCGCTGGCCCGGCAGGTCGCGGCGGAGTATGAAGAATCCACTCCGCTGGGGTGGCGCATTGCCTCGATCTTCGAGCGTGATCCGCGCTGGCTGGAGTCACTCGGTCCGCAGCGGCTCACCCGACAGACCCCCGATGCAGCAGATGCGTTTGACCTGATCCCGAAGGAACTGTGGATGGATACGCTGGGCCTTGTGATCCGCATGTTCCCCGGAACCGGACCTGATGCATTCTGTTCCGACCTGACCGATGCTCCCGGCGGCGCACTTCACCGCATCTTTACTCCACTGCTGGAAGAGTTGGAGCTCCTTTTGCGGCGAACCCGGAGTCTGATCGTGATCGACTGGCGTTACAACCGCGAAATCGCGTCGTTGATTCGGCGGTATCGCCTCGGCCTCGAACGCCCGACTTCTGGTATGATGTCCGGTTCCTGACCCGGCGGATGCCCGTCCCCGACGACGACCTCCCCCGTCACTCCCATCTGCTTCGTCATTTTTCTGCCTCCTGTGACCGAGGAGTCCACATGCGCTATTCGTCGTTGCTGTTGATGGTGGGGTTGCTGTTCGTACCTGCGATGATTGGCTGCAGCAGTACACCCAAGGCCGGTAAGTACACCTACCACGTGACGCTGGATGAAAGTCTGCGGACCGCGAGCGGCATCATGCCGTCGATTGAGCTGGACTTCATCGGCATTCGTGATGATGAAGCCGACAACGAACGCGCCCAGTGGCAGGCGGTGGCGGTGGATACCTATTTCCAGCCGGGCAATGCTCTGCGCGCTTCGGCCCCGAAGTACACGATGTCGTTCAGCAATGAGAACGCCGGGTCGCAGCGACTCACCAACGATGCCCCGATCTGGTCGACGTGGTCCGGCCGCGGAGCGACCACGATGGTCATCATCGCGAGCGTGCCGATGCAGACACCCGCCGGCGGCGTTGACCCGCGCAAGCTCATGCTTACGTTGATGAACGATCGCTGGAACAACGGCCAGCAGATCGACATCGTGGTTCGCCCGAGCGGCGTCGTCTGTGAATCGGCCATGAAACCCGTGAAGAACTGACCGGATCACCCTCACGGAGCCCGCGTCATGGCCACGCTGGGCCGATACGAAATCCTGCAGACGCTGAGCGATGACGGCCTCGTCGCGGTGTGCGCCGCGCGCCCGGCGAGCCGGCCCGATGCGCCGACCGTTCGATTGGTCACCTATCGACCACCGAAGGCGCTGACAGCGCACCCGCGCACAGCGATCGAACGCAGCGCATTTGTCGAGTCATTCAAGCGTCAACAGCAGCTTGCATCGACCGCCGGTGATGCATGGGCGCGCGTGACCGAAATCGCCCGTGACGGTGAGGCAACATACATCATCGTTGACCACCCGCCCGCGTCACTTGAAGATCTCATCAGGGGGCGCGTCGCCCTGCCGGCGAACACGCTGCGGCATCTGGTTGCAGGCGTCGTTCGCGCACTGGTGGCGACGCAGAAGGCCGACGCACTTCCGCATGGAGCGCTGACCGCCGGGTGCGTTCTGATCGATCTGAATCGCCCGCTGGATGAGACGTCCGTTCGATTGAGCGACCCTGCGCCGCCTCTGACGGCCGAGGCGTTTGATGCGAAGTCGGATCGACGCCGATTGGGGCAGTTGATACTGCAACTGGTTGATCCCCAGCCGACATGGTCGGGCGTGCGATGGCCGATTCAGCCCTCCGCCGCCTGGAAGCGGTTGGGACGCAGCGGCGACGCATGGCGTGAACTGGTGAATCGGCTGCTCGACCCGAACGCGGAGCAGCGCGGAACCGGCATTGCGCTGGAGCAACTGGAAGCGCAGCTACCGGTCGAACCGCGCAACCTGAAGAAGCCGCTCTCCCTCGCGACCGCAGCGGCCATTCTCGCGATCGGCGGCGGCGCTACCTATTGGAACTTCTTCTACGTCCCGGCCCTGACCGATGCGCAAATCGAACCGACGCGCCAGGCGCTCACGCATCTGTACTGGGAACACTGGTGGTGGTTCACCGCGTTTCATGATCCAATTCGTCAGGGTGGGCGCGATCCCTTCGCGGAGTTTCGCGGTGCGGCTGCAACGGCCGAACCCATGCGTTACCTCGATGAGCGCATCCTGCAACCGCTGCGAGCGGTGATGGAAGCTGAACGGGGACTGTCATTCAAGCCCGGGCCGTACTTCGATAATCAACAGGACTACGCCAACATCTCCGCCTCGCAGATCGCGACGCTCGATGTCCCGGAACTGCGACAGAACATTGACCAGTCGGAATTGGCGCAGATCAACGTCGCGCTCGAGGCCATTGATTCCGTGCGCAGCGCACTCGAGAACTGGCCGCTGCGCAATCGGCTGATTGAACTCGCGCGCGAATACGAAGCGCGCGGGTGGACTGCCGCTGCCGAAGAAGCCGAACGGCTTGCTGCGGGTGTCCTCAGCCCGCCCAGCCCGGTGGACGTCGCAGGCAATTTCAGCGAAGTGGATCAACGTGATGTCCTCGCGGGCATGACCGCACTCATGCGGGCAGCACCGGTGGTCGCCCAGATCGATTCCATTCTTCTCGCGCTGCAGCGAATTGATGAGAAGGCCCGCGCGATCGGGCTCACCGTGCCGCAGGCCCTCGGGCCCTGGCTGAACGATTACGCGGGGGGCGCTGCCTCACTGGGTGAACTGCAGCAGGACCTTCGCTCGGTCGAGTCAATCGTCCAGCAGATGGACGCAATCTTCGCCGAGCCGGATGGGGTCTATGCGTGGGAGATTTTCGATACGGAAGTCGGTGGCGCGCCGAGCGTGCCCACAACCGCCGATGCGGAGTACTTCAACGAGTG
>CBFGRU010000146.1:0-7876 GCA_965651255.1 uncultured Phycisphaerales bacterium | reverse complement strand
TACACGTGTCGGAGACAAACCTACTACATGAGTAGGAGGCAGGCAACTCAATTCTCATATTTTTCCCGCCAACGCCCACTCTTCTTGGGATGCGCATCCCCCTCGGTTGCCGACGAAATCGACCCGCCGGCCGCTCGATCGACTGTAACTGTCGTCTAAAGAACGATTTATGAATCTGGAAAAACCCACCACGAAGCGTCAATCGCCCCCGCTTTCGCGTCAGCGTGGCTGCAGCAGGATGGTCACTTCCAGCACACGGTCCGGGCCGATGGCAAAGATACGTTCGCCGGAAGCCGGTCGGTACGGGTGTCCGCCGGTGAAACCGCCGAAGGCAGGCAGGATCGCCCGGTGACGCCCGAAGACGAAACACGGGCTTCGCATTCCCCTGCCGTTTCCATCGCGCAGGCGAACACACGGATGAACATGGCCGGCTATCTCGATCGGTCGGGCGATGTTGCACGGGTCAGAGGGGTGATGCACCAGGGCGAACGGCGGCAGCGCGAACGGCTCATTCTGCATCTCAGCACGCAGCGCAACCGGTGGATCACCCGCCTCCTGATCATGATTGCCGCGGACAATGATCAATCGCAATGCTTCATGCTGATTCCTCCAGGCGATCAGCTCGGTGCAGAGATCCGCGGTGACGCCTGCATGCGCATGGAAGAAATCCCCCAGCACAATGAGCGTTTGAACCCGCTCTTCAATCAGCACCCGCGTCAGTCGATCCAGGTCCGCGCGGGTTGACCCGTCGGGGACCGGAACCCCGCCTGCCCGGAACGCCGCTGCTTTTCCAAAGTGCGGATCGGCAATCAGCGCGGTCGCCCGATCTGGTAAGAGCAGTACCCGTTCGCAGCGAAGTCGCCAACGCTCACCGCACCAGTTGATTTCACATCCTGCGCTGGGGGGAGCGGGTGAGATCGACCGCAACGGCTTGCCGGGATGCAGACTCACTTTGGGCAGTGCTCCGTGGTTCCAACGGCAACCTCTTCGAGCTGCGCGGCCATCCGCTCGATACGCGCGTGCCACGGTTCAGACGATACTTCCTGTGACCGGATGCGTTCAACCCAGATCGGAAACGCCAACGGGGAGAACTGCTCGGTCTGCACGATGCACAACGTCTGTTGAGCGGCACGCTCGAGCGCCGTCCGCAGCCGCTTGAACTCAAGTTCCTGCTCGAGCACTTCGCGTTTGGCCTGGTCGAGCAACAGGTTGTCCGGGTCGTACTGCGAAAACACATCGTAGAAGAGATCACTGGATGCCTGGAGATACTTGCTTGATCGATTCTCGCCGGGAAACCCTGTCTGAATGAGCCCGGCGATCCGCGCGATCTCCCGAAATCGCCGGCGGGCCAACTGCGTTGCGTTTACACACTCCAGGAGATCCGCAAGCAGCCCCTCACTCGAAAGCAAAGCCCGCCAGCTCGGCTCATCGTTCGGCAGCGCGTGTGAGGCAAGCAACTCGATGCCCCAGTCGTTGCCTGTCACGACAATTGACATCGGCCTCAACCGTGTTGCACGAAGCGCCAGCAGACTTGACAATCCTTCGTGAACCAGCCGACCGGCGAGCGGAAAAAGGAAGGCGTGGTACCCATCGCGCGATCGGGTCAACTCGATCAACAATTCATCCGGGCCGGGAATCATCGACCAGCTTGCCTGAATGTTCAGCAGCGGCCGAACCAGCTCCATTTCCGCGCCGCAGAACTGGCCTGCCTTTGCTTCCGCAAGGCGATCGCGCACCGCATCGGCCAACTGGGTAGAGAGCGGGCTGCGGCCGCCTGCCCAGCGCGGCACCGCACCACGCTTGTTCCGCGCTGGCTTGACTTCCGCGGTGAGCTGACGAACTCGAATCAACTCCAGGACACGACCGGCGAAAACGAACTTCTGCCCGGGATGCAGTCGGGAAATGAATGATTCTTCAATCGTGCCCAGAAGTTTGCCATTGGCAAACCTGACCTGGACAGCGCTATCGCTGGTGATCGTTCCGATGGAAGGGCGATGGCGTTTAGCAATCGCTGCGCTCGCAACCGCGTACCGTTGGCTCCCGTCGTCGCGTGCCAGTCGCGCATATTCCGGATACGCGCGCAGTGCCTCTCCGCCCCCATCGACAAACCGCATGGTCCAGGTCCATGCCTCATCCGTGAGATTCTGAAAGGCATCAGTGCGCTGAATCTCCTCGCGCATGGTCGCTTCGTCGAACCCGCCTCCCATGGCCCGGGTCACGAGATGTTGAGCCAGCACATCCAGCACGAGCTGCGGCGATTCGCGCGACTCGAGTTGCTTCTCACTGATCGCAGCCCGCGCTGCGGCAAACTCAACCAGCTCCATCGCATTGGTCGGCACGCCGATGATTCGGCTCACTTTCCCCGGTTGGTGCCCACTGCGGCCGGCACGCTGCATCAGACGCGCGAGCCCCTTCGGGCTTCCGATCTGAATCACCTGATCCACCGTCGGGAAATCAACACCGAGGTCGAGACTCGATGTACACACAACCGCGCGCAGACGTTCAGCGCGAATCAACTGCTCGACTTCTTCCCGCACACCACGATCCAGTGAGCCGTGATGAAGCGCGATTGCGCCCAGCAGATCCGGATCGGCCCGCAGCAACTCCTGGAACCAGATTTCCGCCTGAGACCGCGTGTTGGTAAAGACCAGCGTTGTTCGTGCCCGGTGAATCTGCGCTCGCACCTGCGGCAGCAGCGCGGTCCCAAGGTGGCCTGCCCGAGGGAATCGGTCGATCTCCGACGGCCGCAGCGTTTCAACCTCGATCTGCTTCGGCTCCTGTGCGTGGATCATACGGTGTTTGTGTGATGGCACAAATGACCCCAGCAGCACGCGCATCGCGTGATCAAGGTTGCCGAGCGTCGCGGAGAGCCCCCAGATGCGGAGTTTCGGCGACATCGCGAAGACGGATGCAAGACCAAGCTGCGCCTGCACGCCGCGCTTGTTGCCGAGCAACTCGTGCCATTCATCCATCACGACGAGGCGCACATCGGAGAAGAGCTCGCGCGCGTTGTCATAGGAAAGCAGGACGGAAAGACTCTCCGGCGTCGTCACAAGCGCGGTGGGCGGCTTCGTGCGCTGACGGGTCTTGATCGATGAGGATGTATCGCCCGTGCGGAGTTCGACCGTCCACGGGAGGTTCATGCCTTCGATCGGCGCGCGGAGTGATTCGGCCGTGTCGTTCGCAAGGGCGCGCAGCGGCGTGATCCACAGCACGCGCAGGCCGTCCGGTTTCTTTCTTGCTTTCACCTCACTGCGCTCGACTTCATCGAGCCACTCGAGGAGCGCCCCACCCCACGCGGCCTGCGTCTTGCCGAGCCCAGTGGGCGCGTGAATCAACCCGCTCTCGCCGGCCAGATACGCGGCCCACGCCTCGCGCTGAAACGCAAACGGCGTCCAGCCATTCGACGCAAACCAGTTCTCAAACGACGCGCGGGCCATGCGGAGATAAGGATATCAGGCGACGCGCGTGCGGCTGTCAATGAGGACTCACCAATACAGGCGAGTTCGTTCTTCTGGTTCGGCAATCTCCGCCTGCTGCTCCGGCGTTAGAATTGCTCGAATCGTGGCGATCGCGGACTCCTGCAATTCGCGTCGCTCTTCGAGGAGGCCCGCGCGATCCTTCTCGATCTGCATCTTGGTCGGCCCCTCCCCGTATGGCGTTGATTCACGAATGATCGACTTCCATTCGTCTTCTTCCTTGCGCTGGAGTCGGACCAACTGATCCGCGATCGCCTCGAAGCGAACGACGTATCGCGACCGAACCGATCTCATCACCTCTTGCTGTTCGTCGTTCAGATTCTCCAAAGCCATCGCGCGATCGATGTAGGCATGTCCGTGAAAACGCATTCGGGCGTCCGGCCTGTCAAAGTACTCCGCGTAGGTTTGTGTGAAGTACTTTCGGCGGAACACCGCAGCCTGCTCAGCGGGCAGAAGTGATGTCAACGTCTCGAAGAACCGCAGATTACAGTCTCGGATGCGCCGCTCGGCCTCTCGCTCCGGCGCAAGCTCCTTTATTCGCCTTTCATTCCCCAGCGCGCGAATCCGTTCATTGAACGCTTCAAACTCCTCGTTCGACAGCGATAAGGCTTCCTCCGAAAACGCGGCTTCCTGCAACGGGTCGCGCCAGGTACCTTCCAGCCGCGCGATCTGTTCTTCAAAGTGTTTGTGCAACGATTCACGCCGGTGATCGTGGTACGCTCTGATGAGCGAATCGAGTTCGTTTACGTATCGGCTCAGGAGTTGATCGATTTCATCGGTTGATGTGAATTCGTCATCCTCGAACGAGTCACGAATCGCGACCAGATCAATCGTTGACTCCCGGAAGGAATATCGCGGCAGCAGCGTCCATCGCCGGTGGTCTCGCCAGAAGCGCTCCCACTGCGGAAGCTGTTCGTCGCGCATGATCAGTTGAAGATCCGCCTTGAGTTGTTTTCGCGCTTCGTATTCAGATTCAGCTACTCTCAGCCGTTCCCGCCAGTGTTCGATCGCTTGCGCGCGCCGTTCATCATCTGGCATTTCGGAGCCGGATGAATTGGCTTCTTCGGCGCGAATCGTGTTGAGAGTTTGAATCCGCTCCTGATGAGCGGCGAGATAACCTCCGATTAGGGCGTCGGCGACCGCGCGCTGATCCGCATCAAGGCCGACACGCTCGGCCACTGCTTCGACTTGGTCGGGCGTGAGCAGCACCCGGCGAGGATTCAGGAAGTCGCTGCCCCATTGTGCTTCGGCCGAGCATGTCCACCCCAAATGAAGAATCAGGAGCACCATCGCCCCAAGCGAGAAGCGGCATAGTGGAGTGAAGATCATCTGCGTGATCACCGTTGCGCAGAACCAAATACCCCGTACGGGAGTCGAACCCGTGTTACCAGGATGAGAACCTGGCGTCCTAGGCCACTAGACGAACGGGGCGGTGTTCGACAGAACCCTATTCAACGGTCCTTGCCAGTCAAGAAGTGGCGGTGAATTCGGGCTGAGTGGTGTGACATCCATGCGGTGATGATGCCTATCCTCATGACTGGCACCAATTACCCCTGCGGGGCGAAAGCTCCGTGCGAGGAGTTTTCATTCATGCTTCCCAAGAAGCCCCCGCGCGTCGGGCAGGTCGGTTTCATCTACGCCCCCCCCTACCGCATCCAGGGAATCTCGATTGCTGGTGAACAGACATCGATTCAGGTTCCTGAGCTGGATGTGGTCTTTGACATCGGGCTCTGCCCGCGGATCGCGCTTGCCTCGCCATTGATAGCGTTAAGTCATGCGCACATGGATCATCTGGGAGGGCTGCCGTACTACTTCAGTCAACGGGTGTTTCAGGGGATGGGGACGGGTCGTTGCGTGTGCCACCCGGCGATTCACAGCGCACTGCGCACCATGCTGGAAGCGTGGCATCCGCTGGAGCAGCAACGCACCGCGTTCGAGTTGACGGCATTGGCGCCAGGTGAGCAGATCGAGTTGAAGAACAATCTCTTTCTGCGCGCGATGGAGGTCAGTCACACCGTTCCGGCGTTGGGATACGTCGTGCTCGAGCGTCGCAGCAAGCTTCGTGAAGAGTACATCGGTTTGCCACAATCGAAACTTCGTGACTTGAAGGCGGCGGGTCAGGAGATCACGCGACAGCTCGAGATTCCGCTCGTCGCGTACACGGGTGATACGGAGATGTGCCCTTCGTTGTACAGCGAGGAATTCTGCAACGCGAAGATTGTGATCAGTGAATGCACGTTCTTCGAGGAAGATCATCGTCAGCGCGCGAAGGTCGGCAAGCATCTGCATGCGCGCGACCTGGCCACGCTGCTGGATGCGTGGCAGGCGGAAACGGTGATTCTCGTGCACGCATCGCGTCGAACAAACCTGCGTGAAGCGAAGGAACAACTCGCGCGCTGGTGCGGCAAGGATATCGATGAGCGTGTGCACATGCTGATGGACCAGCGCACGAACAGCGAACGCTTCGAGCGTCAACGCCAGCAAGCGCATGCAACCAGTCGTGAAGGTACCTCTTCGTAGCATGTCTCGCAATTCGTCTCCTGCACGGTTGACGGTGAATACCGGGACGTTTAGATTTGGGTCAGTGTCGTTTCGGCGCTCGTGAGGGGCGCGGTCGGTGGGACCGCAAGGGTGTTCGGCGCGGCGCTGACAGCAACTTTTTAAGACAAGGGCGACGCGCGCCACATGGCGGAATCAGCGGCTCAAGTTCGTGATGATGTTGTCGCCTACATGCGCGCTCATCACCCGGAAAACTGTCGGCACTGGTTCGATACGATCGAAGCAGTGGACTTTGACGGTGGAACATTGATTCTGCTCGTGCCTGAGCGCGTGCACTTGAATTTCCTGCGCCGTCAATGCCTGGACAACTTTGTCGACTCGGCCCAGGCCGTCACCGGACGGCTTGTTGGTGTGCAGTTCGTGGATGAGAAGGAAGCAGAGGAGATCCGCCGTCAACGGGCTTCTCGCAGCGCAAATGGCGTCGGACGTGCGATTCGCAGCCCGCATACGGCAGCCGATCATCCCGATCAGATGCCGTTGCACCCGGACTACACGTTCGAGAACTTCATTGTCGGCCCGGGAAACCAGATGGCACACGCCGCAGCCATCGCGGTGGCGCAGAAGCCGGGACAGGCGTACAACCCGCTTTTCATTCACGGCGGTGTTGGTCTGGGCAAGACGCACCTGGTGCAGGCAATCTGTCGCGAAATCCAGCGCCAGCACCCCGACGGTGAGCCGAACATCTACTACATTTCCTGCGGCACCTTCATCAACCGCTTCCTCGAAGCCGTGCAGGCCGGCGATATGGCTGAGTTCCGCCATCGATTCCGGAATGTTGATGTCCTCATGATCGACGACATTCACTTCCTGTCGAACCACGATCGCACCCAGGAAGAGTTCTTTCACACCTTCAACACGTTGTTCCAGGCGGGAAAGCAGATCGTCCTGTCGAGCGATGCGCCACCCCGCGAGATTCCGCGGTTGGAAGAGCGGCTGATGAGTCGATTCTCCTCCGGCCTCGTCGAGCGCATCGTCAAGCCGGACTTCGAAACGCGCGTCGCCATCGTGCGCAAGAAGGCCATGCTGCGCTCCATGCCCGTGCCGGACGATGTAGCGATGTTCATCGCGAACTCCATTGATACCAACATTCGCGAGCTGGAAGGTGCAATCACCAAACTCCACATCTTCTCGCGTGTGAACAAGGCCCCGATCAACCTTGAACTCGCCCGTGCTGCCCTTGGGGAACAACTCCCCCGCAATCACCGCCAGCCGAGCACGCAGCAGATCATCGACTCGGTGATTCAGTTCTACGATGTCAAGCTGACCGACCTGCTCTCCAAGCGCCGGCATAAATCTATCACGATGCCCCGGCAGGTCTGCATGTATCTGGCCCGCCGATTGACCCGGTACAGTCTCGAAGAAATCGGTGGCTACTTCGGCGGACGGGACCACACCACCGTTCTTCACGCGATCAAGACAATCGACCGCAAGCGCAAGAGCGATGCCGCCCTCGATGATGCCCTGAATCACCTTGAAACGAACCTCGCTGAGCAGAAGGTCTGATCCAGCAAGGCCCCCTGTTCGATGCGCCTGTGGATAACCTGTGGCTGGCGGTCAACGACTGCCGGTGGTCGTCGCCGAAGACTTCCTTTCTCGCGGCAACGAGGCAAAGGACTCGCCCTCCGCCCGGATTTGCGCCGCAATCGTGCGCCGATGAACACCCCCAGCGACAGGATCTGCACGCACATCATTTCTCTCAAACCATTGTATTTCAATGGTTTACGAGCGGCGTCAGATTCCTTCCACAAATTGCCAGGCACTCTTACTGAGATGAAGAATGAATGTACTCTCTTCTCTTCATCTCAGAGGACCACCGCGATCACCCCCGCTGCCCGTCG
>CBFGRU010000145.1:0-7903 GCA_965651255.1 uncultured Phycisphaerales bacterium | reverse complement strand
GGTCGCGGCGAAACGGTCACTCGTGCCGAATGCATCATCCCTCATACCTGGTGCTTCTCCCTTTCCGCTTTTTCATGGTGTGGCGTGAATGGGTGTAGAGAACGACACCGCCCCGCGGTGGTGCGGGGCGGTGTTGAAGGTTCTGGATGCTGGGAGCCGTTTCCGATCGCCGGTTGAAGGGCGATGCGGTTGGATCGGCTGACGCAGTTCAGGCGCGTCGTCGGCGGCGCGTGGTGGTCAGGCCAGCCAGGCCGAGGAGTGCGATGGCGCCCGGGGCGGGGATGCCGACGTTGAACTGGAAGGTGGTCAGGATCGATGAGTTCGACCATGTTCCACCGCCGTTGGTGGTGAAGGATGATGACCCCCACTGGGCGAGGCCGGTGGGCGTGACGCTGGGGCTGGATGCCATCCAGTCAACGCTGCTCGAGACATCGCCGCGCACGACGATCCAGTAGGTTTCGAACGGCTGGAGCTCGAAGAAGGATGTGGGTGTGAAGGTGTAATCGAAGATGCCGAGCCCGCCGGGGGTGGCCGCGTTGAACGTCAGCAGCACGTTTCCGCCCGGCGCGGTGCTGCTCATTGAATCGCGCAGCTCGACGGTGATTTCGCCGAAGGTGTCGTAGTTGCGCAGTCGAAGGATGAGATCGCCGGCGATCAGTGAATCGCTTTGCATGATGAAGCGATGCGCCTTCTGGCGAAGGTTGTCGATGTCAGCGGTTTGGGTGTTGTCGTTGGTCTGCGGCATGTTGCCGATGATGACCTGGGCGGATGCCGCCCCGACGGGTGCCAGCAGGAGCGCTGCTGCCAAGAGAACGGTGCGTCGCATGATGATCTCCTCACTCCGCGTTGGGATGAGAGGCGACGATCACCGCGATGCCGCCCCTCTCTGCTGGGGATATCTTCAATGTTCGGGAGATCGGTGTCAAGATGATTCTGCCGATGGATTCCTGTCAGGCGCGGTGAGACCCGGGGGATCCGGGGAATCCGGGGGGTCCGGGGGATCCCGTGGGTGGGATACTTCGTGGCGACGGCGGGAGCGGGTCGGCCCCTGTTTTCATGCCGGGCGCCCCTATACTTCGCCCCTGTTGACCGGTGAATTGTCCTTGTCCCTCTGCCCCGCAGGAGCCGCCATGGTCCTGTTTCGCAAGTCGAAGTCCCCCTCCCCGAAGTCGGTATCCCCCGCTCCCTCCGCCGCGGGTTCGGGGTCAGGTGCGGATGACCGCGGTGAGCCGATTCCGCCGCGCGACCCGGCGCTGGAGCAGCGCACGCTCGAGTTGGGGAAGGAATACCTGCGCCTGACGCGCGACAATCGCCAGTCGATGCTGTCCACGGCGTTCTGGTCGGACAAGCTGATGGACTGGGCGATGAAGGATGAGAACTTCAAGGTTCAGCTCTTCCGTTTCGTGGATACGTTTCCGATGTTGAAGACGCCGGAGCAGGTGCACGACCATCTGGTCGATTACCTGACGCAGCCGGGGGTGACGCCGCCGCCGTTCCTGGGGTTGGGTCTGAAGGCCGGCGGCATGGCAAAGGGGTTGATGACGAAGACGGTGACGGGGCAGATTGAATCGATGGCGAAGCGGTTCATTGCGGGGACGGATGCTGCGAGCGCGCTGCCGAAGTTGAAGAAACTGTGGTCCGATGGAATCGCGTTCAGCGTGGACCTTCTGGGCGAAGCGTGCGTGAGCGATGAAGAGGCGGTGATGTACCAGGGGAAATACCTGGACCTGATCGACAACCTGCCCGCGACGGTGAGCGAATGGGCGAAGAACGAGCGGCTGGAGAGCGATCATCTCGGCCCGATTCCGCGGACGAACGTATCGATCAAGATTTCCTCGCTGTATGCGAAGACGGACCCGATCGCATTTGAAGGTTCGATCAAAGGTCTGATGGAGATGATCGTGCCGATCCTTCGCCGGGCGAAGGAGAAGGGAGTCTTCATCAACTTCGACATGGAGCAGTATGCGCTGAAGGACCTGACGCTGGAACTCTTCATGCGGTGCTGCGAAGAAGTGGATTTCGAGGCGGGGCTCGCGATGCAGGCGTATCTGCGCTCGGGCGATCGTGATGCGGAGCGCATCATCGAGTGGTCGAAGCGCACGGGCCGCGTGGTGAGCGTGCGACTGGTGAAGGGCGCGTACTGGGATTACGAAACGATTCACGCGGAGCAGCAGGGCTGGCCGGTGCCGGTGTGGGGACGAAAGACGGATACGGATGCATGCTTTGAACGGATGAGCGCGAAGTTCATCGAGCACACTCCGCGAAAGAAGGGTGATGGCGGCGTCAAGCTGGCGCTGGGTTCGCACAATGCGCGGTCGATCGCGGCGGCGCTGGCGAACATCGAGAAACACGGCCTGCCGATGAACGCGCTGGAGTTGCAGATGCTGCACGGGATGGCAGACCAGCTCAAGAGCGCGGGCGCGGCCAAGGGCCTGCGGGTGCGCGAGTACGTGCCGGTGGGTGAGATGATTCCGGGCATGGCGTATCTGGTGCGGCGATTGCTGGAGAACACCTCGAACGAATCGTGGCTGAAGGCGGGGTTTCTTGATCAGGTGACCGATGAGGTGCTGCTGGCTTCGCCGCATCGGCGGTACGCGAGCGATCCGGGCGTTGACCGCATCGAACGCGCGCCGGAGCGACATCAGTTGTCGCGAGCGCCAAAGGGCGTGGGCGATGAGCGGCCGTTCTATACCGATCCGATGCGCGATTTTTCCATCAAGGCGAATCGCGAAGCATTCCGACAGGCAATCGATCGCGCCACGGTGCCGACGGTGGCGAACAACGGCACGGTGGAGCAGGCAAGGGAGTGTGTGGCGCGAGCGGAGAAGGCGTTCGCAGCGTGGCGCGATACGGATCCGCGACGTCGCGCGGCGGTGTTGACGCATGCCGCCCAGTTCATGCGCGATCGGCGGGATGAGCTGAGCGGCATCATCATCCGTGAGAACGGCAAGGATTGGCGCAATGCCGATGCGGATGTGACCGAAGCGATCGACTTCTGCGAGTATTACGCGCGGGAAGCGGTGGCACTGTTTGAATACACCCGGCTGGGTCGATTCGTCGGCGAGCTTGACCAGCATTTCTACCAGCCGCGTGGCGTGGCGGTGGTGATCAGCCCGTGGAACTTCCCGCTGGCGATCTGCTGCGGCATGACGACGGCTGCGCTGGTGACGGGCAACTCGGTCATCATCAAGCCGGCGGAGCAGACGCCTGGCATTGCGAGGGTGATGTTCGACATTCTGCGCCAGGCGCTGAAAGCGGCGGGCGTGGATGATGCCCTTGCGAAGGATGTGCTGCACTTCCTCCCGGGTCAGGGTGAAACGGTGGGCGCGGCGCTGGTGCGTGATCCGCGCGTGTCGATTCTTGCGTTCACCGGCTCCAAGGCGGTGGGTCTTGACATCATCAAGGCCGCCGGCATCACGCCGGATGAGCAGCCGTTCGTGAAGAAGGTCGTCTGTGAAATGGGCGGTAAGAATGCGATCATCGTCGACGCCTCGGCCGACCTCGATGAAGCAGTGCTGGGCGTGCGCGCGAGTGCATTCGGATTCCAGGGACAGAAGTGTTCGGCGTGTTCGCGCGCGATCGTGGTGGAGAGTGCACACGATCAGTTTCTGCATCGACTCGTTGAATCGACGCGATCTCTCATCATCGGCGACCCGACGCATCCGGGAACGGATGTCGGCCCGGTGATTGATGCGGAGGCCGCCAAGAAGATCCGCGAATACATCGAGATCGGAAAGTCCGAAGGCACGCTCGAGTTGGGGATGGAAGTTCCGGCCGGACTCGAGCAGAAGGTCGGCAAGCCGTTCGTCGGGCCGCACATCTTCTCCGGCATTCGGCCCGAGCACCGCCTTGCAAACGAGGAGATCTTCGGCCCGGTGCTGGCGGTGATAAAGGTCAGTTCATACGACGAAGCGCTGCGCATCGCCAATGCTTCGCCGTACAAGTTGACCGGCGGCGTCTTCAGCCGCAAGCCGTCGCACCTGGATCGGGCGCGACGGGAGTTCCGCGTCGGTAACCTGTATCTGAACCGCGGCATCACGGGCGCGCTCGTCGGCCGACAGCCGTTCGGCGGGTTCGGCATGTCGGGTGTCGGCTCGAAGGCGGGCGGATTCGACTATCTTCTCCAGTTTGTTGAACCGCGGGCGATCTGCGAGAACACGATGCGCCGCGGCTTCGCGCCGGAACTCTGATGGGTTTTAGGCAATCCCGGTCGGTTTTCGACACCTTAGGGCATCTCATCACACCGTGAAAACTTCAGCCCGAGCTTCGGTACAACCCAGCATCGCCGGTTCGGTTTGATTGATACGCCAAACAGGGAGACACCATGCGTCTGACCGCTCTGACCCGATTCATCGCCTCCGCAGCCATTGCGGCCCCCATCATGCTGCCTTCTTTGGCGGATGTCGTCCCGCATGGCGGGATGATGCGGTTTCCCGACATCAGCCAATCGCACATCGTCTTCGTATATGCGAACGATTTATGGATCGTCGACCGAACCGGTGGTGAAGCGCGGCCGCTGGCCAGCCCGGCCGGTGCGGAGATGTTCCCCAAGTTCTCTGCCGACGGCCAGACGATTGCCTTCGTCGGCAACTATGACGGCGGGCGAGATGTCTATACGCTTCCCCTGCTCGGCGGCATTCCGACGCGCCTCACCCACCACCCCGCCAGCGAAGCGCTTTGCGACTGGACGCCTGATGGCCGTCTACTCTTCAACACCAACGGCTTTGCCGGATTGCAGCGACAGCAGCAACTCTTCTTCGTCGGTGCGAAGGGCGGGCTGCCCGAGCCCGTCCCCGTTCCCTACGGAGAGCGCGGCGCGGTGAGCGAAGATGGTCAGTGGCTTGCCTACACCCCCATCAATCGCGACTTCCGCACATGGAAGCGCTACCGCGGCGGCCTCGCTTCCGACATCTGGCTGTTCAACCTTGAGACGAAACAGTCCCGCCGCGTCACCACGTGGGAAGGCACCGACACCCAGCCCATGTGGCATGGCAACACGCTCTACTACCTCAGCGATGAAGGCGGGCAGGCGCGGCTCAACCTCTGGTCGTTCGACCCCGCGACCGGCCGTCGATCGCAGTTGACCACGTACACCGAGTTCGATGTCAAGTGGCCCTCCATCGGCCCCGGCCCGAACGGAAACGGTGAGATCATCTTCCAGTTCGGTTCGGAACTGCGCGTGATGGACCTCGGCACGAAGAACATCCGCGCGGTCAGCGTCACGATCCCAGGCGATCGGCCGCAACTGCGAACCCAGTCGATCGACGTGTCGAACTTCGTCAACAGCATGGCGATTTCCTCCACCGGTAAGCGCGCCGCGGTCGAAGCGCGCGGCGACATCTGGACCACACCCACCGAGAACGGTGCGCCACGCAACCTCACGCGCACTGACGGCACTGCTGAGCGCGATCCGGCGTGGAGCCCCGATGGTCGCTGGATTGCGTACTTCTCCGACGCGACCGGTGAATACGAACTCTACATCACCCAGTCCGACGGGCAGGGCGAGACGAAGCAACTCACCACCAGCAGCAAGACGTTCTACTACTCCCCCACGTGGTCACCGGACTCGAAGCACATCGCATTTGTCGACAAGGCCGGCTACATGTTCCTGCACTCGCTCGAGTCGGGCGAGACCAAGCAGTTCGATCGCGATGTCTGGGGCAACCAGCCCGCGATGAACTTCTCGCACGACAGCCGGTGGATCACCTACTCCAAGGCGAACGAAGAGAATCCGCAGTCCAGCGTCTTCATCTACGACACGCAGAACGATGAACTGCATCGCGTCACCAGCGTGATGTTCGACGACCAGTCGCCCGTCTTCGATCGCAAGGGTGAGTGGCTGTACTTCGCCTCGACGCGCAACTTCTCGCCGTCCTACAGCAACCTCGACACGACGTTCATCTACGACGATGCGCAGGTGCTCATCGCCGTGCCGCTGCGCGATGATGTGAAGAGCCCGTGGCTCCCGAAGAGCGATGAAGAATCGTGGAAGGAAGATGAGAAGAAGGACGATGCGGCGGACTCCGGTGACGATGCCGCTGCGAGTGGCGATGCCGCGAACGCAGCGCCCGCCAAGGCCGATGATGGCATCACCGGCGCGTGGTCCGGCACCGTCAACGTGCCCGACATGCCGCAGCCGCTTGCGTTCACCATCAACCTCACGCTCGGCGCAAACAACCAGGTGTCCGGTTCGATGAGCGCCGGCCCCTTCTCCGGCCCATTGTCCGGCAGCTTCGACCCTGCGTCGAAGAAGCTCAAGCTCACGCTCACCGGCGGTGATGGCACCGTGGTGACGTTCGACATGACGATCGAAGGCAGCACGATGCGCGGCAACGCGTTCGGCCCCGATGGTCAGGCCGTGCCCCTCACCGCGACGCGCGCCTCCACCGGCGGGCAGGACAATGCAAACGCCGGCGAAGCGAAGCCCGATGCCAAGCCCGCCGAAGCGGTCGAGATCGATTTCGACGGCTTCGAGGCCCGCGCGATGATGATCCCCGTTCCCGCCGGTCTCTTCCACAACCTCGCGGTCAACAGCAGCAACCAACTGCTCTACGTCCGCCGCTCGGGTTCCGGCGCGAACGGCATCAAGCTCTTCGACCTGAACGATGCCACGAAGAGCGAGAAGGATGTCGCCACCGGCGTCATGGGCTTCGACATCTCCGCCGATGGCAAGCAACTGCTGCTCGCGCGCGGTCGCAACTCCGCCATTCAGCCCGCTTCACCCGGCGGTGCGGCGAAGAACCTCAAGACCGACGGCATGACCGCCCGCATCAACCCCCGCGCCGAGTGGAAGCAGATCTTCACCGACGCCTGGCGCATTCAGCGCGACTACTTCTACGACCCCAACCTCCACGGCGTCGACTGGCCCGCCATCCGCGATCAGTACGCCGCGATGCTTGAAGACTGCGTCAACCGCGAAGATGTCTCCTACGTCATCGCGGAAATGATCTCTGAACTCAACGTCGGCCACGCGTACTACTGGGGCGGTGATACCGAGTCACAGCCCAACATCTCCGTCGGCCTGCTCGGTGTCGACTTCACGCTCGAAAACGGCGCGTACCGCATCAGCACCATCTACCGCGGTGCGGATTGGGACAGCGATGCCAAAGGCCCGCTCTCCGAGCCCGGCATCGATGTCAGCGAAGGCGATTACCTCCTCGCCGTCAACGGCGTGCCGATGAACACCGCCATCGACCCCTGGGCGCCCTTCACCGGCAAGGTCGGCCACACCGTCACCCTCACCGTCAGCGACCAGCCGACGATGAACGACGAGGCCCGCGAAGTCATCATCAAGCCCATCGGCAGCGAGGCCGACCTCCGCTACCGCGCGTGGATCGAGCGCAACCGCGCCTACGTCGAAGAGCAGACCGGCGGCAAGGTCGGCTACATCTACGTGCCCGACACCGGCGTCAACGGCCAGAACAATCTCTTCCGCCAGTTCTACGGCCAGGCGCACAAGGAAGCGCTCATCATCGATGAACGATGGAACGGCGGCGGACAGATTCCCACCCGCTTCATCGAACTGCTCAACCGCCCCGTCACCAACTACTGGGCCCGCTCCAACGGCAAAGACTGGAAGTGGCCGCCCGATGCCCACCACGGCCCGAAGTGCATGCTCATCAACGGCCCCTCCGGCTCGGGCGGCGATGCCTTCCCCTACTACTTCAAGCAGGCCGGCCTCGGCAAGCTCATCGGCACCCGCACCTGGGGCGGTCTCGTCGGAATCTCCGGCAACCCCGGCCTCGTCGATGGCGGCTACACCGCCGTCCCCACCTTCGGGTTCTATGAGAACGACGGCACCTGGGGCATCGAAGGCCACGGCGTCGATCCCGATATCGAAATCATCGACGACCCCGCCAACATGCAGAACGGAGCCGACCCCCAACTCGACCGCGCCATTCAA
>CBFGRU010000144.1:0-7928 GCA_965651255.1 uncultured Phycisphaerales bacterium | reverse complement strand
CACGAATCATCCGGCGACACGGCCCTTAAAAGACTTCCGACCCCTTATCGGGTCTCGCGAACGCGGGTATCCAGCGACTCCACCGCGAGCGGCGGCCGTGCAACATGCACCGCATCATGACACCGCACGCGGCCGCCAAAGATCGACAGCGCAGGCGGCCGAGTAACGTACCGGTCCCGTTTTCAGACGTTCCCCCGAAGTGGAAGAACTTCGCCGCATGCAAACCGTGATCGGCGCTTGGCGAGAGTGCATGAAGTTGAATGTGTCGCTTTTTGTCTCTTACAAATGACGATCATACCTTGCGCCGCGGGCAACCAAAGGCGGAATCATCACTTATGAGCCAATCAGCAATCGTCAAAAATGGTCGCACATCGCCCCGGCGCGCCGCCAAAGTATTCTTTTGCGCCGTCCATGCCTTCTTTGCTGGCTTCTGTGAAGGCATGGAAGCGAACTGTGCCATCTTGGACGGCGTCTTTGCCTTCTTTTCCGGCGGATGTCAGAGATTCGACACTTGAGCGGACGAATCGCTTCGGCGGTGAAGAGCATCCAGTTGGAGGTCGTCTAACGACGGTGACACGTGCTTCTACGGCCAACGTTCAATCGGCGGCGTCTATCCAGCAGCAGACATGGCCTCGAACAGTCCCACACTCTCAGTCGGTGCATTCCCGATCAGGTCACGCAGGGCGCCTTCTCGTTTCGCCAATGCGATGAGGGAGAGTCGACGAAGGACATCGATAGTGATCGGGCGCTTCGAGTCGAAGAACACGAGAGACTCGAGGAACGCTTGAGCCGCATCAGTAGACAGCAGCCGATGAATCAGGAGCGCCTCGCTCTTCGTGCCACATCCGATGAAGTAGCAAGTGTCATCCAGCATAACTGGCTTGCCCTCGAAAGGACCTACCACGGTGAATTGCAGTTTCTTGTACAATCCCGAGATAGCGACTTTCCACGGGGCAAACGAGTACGGCCCGATGCCAAAAATCGAGAATCGCGGGCGCCCTCGATAGATCGAACTCTTGCGATTGTCGAGGTTCGCAGCATGCTTGAGCAGGTACCGCCATGTCTTCGGCGCAGTCCGTTCGATTTGGGATGTGTCATCGCCAATTGCGGATTGCGTTACCAGCACGACCCTCCGTGGACAGGTCCGTCCTGCTGCAATGTCTGATGATTTCAAGAGTGGGAACACTCTCTCGGGCTCGATCGAAACACGTTCGCCAAATCCGTTGGTCAGGAAGTCATCGGCCCGATGTAACTCCATGACGCTGGTCGCGTCATGCTTCAGGCCAGATCGCCACGAATAGAGGTTGTCGCCGCCATCGAGATCGGCATTCGCGCGGTACTTCTCAATGTCTGCGACCAGTCCCCCCGATTCGTAGCCAAACTGACTCATCGGCGAATGCGCCTCGATTGTGGGAAACACCTTCGCAACGCAATTCCGTGTCATCGTCCCAGTCGCGCAGAAAAGGCACGCATCGACCGATACACCGAATTCGTGTTTCGCGTCGATCAGATGAATCGAGGCCCTCTTGGGTCCTTGGCCAGTCGCCCAAAAGCGTCGAAGGACCTTTCGTGCCGTCATCGTCTTGCAGAGCATCGCGATGGCCCCGTTCGACGGTAGTGCCTCAATGAGCCGAACAATGATCCATTCGGCGATGTCGAAGTTCGCCTTGCCGGTGAGTGCATCCAGCCCGCATAGGCCTTCACTGTTCGACTTCACCGGAAGATTGCCGCCGCCGATCTGCCCAAGGCCCGAGTTGGTGACCCACGGCGGGTTCCCGAGAACAAGCAGTCTTTTTCCGGGCAGACTGGAGAGATTGACCGACCAATCCTCCTCGAAGAAGTTCCGTTGGATGATCCGGGCAGGAACAGAACTGAGCGCCTTTCGACATCGGGCGACGTACGTGGGATTGAGTTCGTAGCCGTAATACTCAGCACCGTCTGCCCAGCGTGCCGCTGCCGCCGCAAGAAACGCCCCGAGCCCCGCCGTGGGCTCCACGACAACGTCTGGTTCACCAAACAATTGATCCACACGATTGACGACCCGCTCCGCCAATTGGCGAGGCGTTTGAAAGTCACCGAACTCCTTTCGAGTGGTCATCACAACCCTCCTGCGGCGCCCTCACCAGTCGATACTGTCCAGGTCCTTGATGAACTTCTTCGCAAACTTCTCGTGCTTTCTCTTCTCTTTCGCGAGGTACTTCTGATACGCATCCAGAAACCCTTCGTAGAAGTCGCGCTTTGTCTGCGATTTGTCGATCTCTAGCTTTTTATTCTTTTGAATAACACCAAACCCTTGGGCTTCAATCGACAGGCAGGACCATTTGATGTGCTCGATCGGGATAAGTCCGGATGTATCCACTATCTCGTAATCGTCTCCATCCATCTTATAGTCAATGAATACAAAGCTGAGGTTTTTCTTCTTCTCGAACACCCATTCGTACATTTTCTTGATCGAGATCATGTTGGGTGAGTAGTTGGCCTTTGCCACGTTGTTGCTCTTCACGTTCACCGCATGGTCGTCACCCAGCATGAAGTCGCCGATCGCCTTGCGGCTTGTGGTGGTAGCGCCATGCCTCTTCGCGATCTCTGCTTCGATACGTTCGTAGATTTCCATACAGACCTTCGTCTTGACGCGGCGAGCTAATTGAAGATGCTGTTTGTCGTCGTTGACTGCGTCGGTTAGAACCTCACGCGGATCGTGTATCGTTCGTTGGGCCAAGGATACGCTGCTTCCCCGAGCCAATGGAGCCAATGGGAGCGCGAGTCTTCCCTGACCTGCTGGTCGATCGCTTCTTCTTCGCCATGTTGGGTGAAAGGTACCGTCGATCGGCAGAGCAAGCAACGCGATGGACACCGTCCGCCCCACCCTTGGACTCCCGCGTGCGCGGGAGTGACGGAAGCGGCCCGCGCCCCCGCCCCGGGAATGTCTAGCTCATAGCCAAGAGCTCACAGCGAACAGCTATCTCTGCACAGCGATCAGTTCACAGCTATCAGCTTTCAGCTTTCAGCTTTCAGCCGTCAGCAGACAGCCGAGAGCCGACAGCTTCGCTCCACCGCCATCTCCCCTGCTCGGTACATCCCAAAACGGGACAGGTACGGTTGCTGCCGCGGCGGTACTGCGCACTTTCTCTGGGGGCGGCATGCGGTACCGCTCCGATCTCGCTGCCGGTGCGCTGCGAGGGATGGCGAGCGTGCGGGTCGGAGCAGGGTCGGAGGTCACGGGCGATCGTCAAAGGCCGGTTCGGGCGCGAAGGGCATGCGCTCGAGCAGAGCGCGGGCGGCGCGCTGCGTTTCCGTCGCCATCGCGTTGAACTCGGCCTGCAGGCGATGCTCGGCCTGCGCTTCTGCCTGGCCGACGATCGACAGCCCACCGCTGCGGCTCGCGGTCAATTCAGCCATGCTATAGGTGTATTCCGGCCCGACGGATGGCGGTTCGACCGACTGCTGCGAGAAATGCACCGCCCCGGCGACGACGATCATCGCGGCCAGCGCCGACCAGAACGCTGGTCGCACGGGCGTTATGAACGTCGACCGGTGGTAGCGGCGACGCGGGGAGTGATGAATTGCCTGGAGCGTTCGCTGCCTGAGAATGGGTGAAGGGGCCTCGCGAACGAAGTCCGCCTCATCGCGCAGGCGACGCTCGACCTCTTCCGCGCCGATCGTCTTGCGGGCGAACGGGTTCGGAAACTGTCGCTGTGAACGCCGGTAGTGTCCCGGCGATCGTTCGCGCGCATTCCAACTCCACCAGTTCTGATTCATGATGCGCCTCCCACGACACCGGCTGACCCGAGGAACGTCTCGTCGTTCGGATCATCATTCTTCATTGCGTGCCACGAATTGTCGCGCAATGACTTTTCCAACTGCTCTGCCATCGCATCCCGCGCCCGGAACAGCAGGACGCGGGTCGCCACCTCTGACTTGCCAAGCACGACCGAGATATCGCGGATTGAAAGCGATTCTGCGTAGCGCAGCCAGAGCGCGGTCTGCTGATCCTGGCTGAGAATGCGCGTGGCAAGATCCCACAGCGTGCCGCTGATTTCCCTGAAGGCCGCATCGGCCGCGGGGTCGGCCGCCGCACCCGCGCGGTACTCGAGGGCATCGCTGGTCACGACCGGCCGCTGCGCGCGGTGATGATTCACCGCCAGTCGCGCGCCGATCGTAAACAGCCAGGTCGAGAATCGCCATTGCTCATCGTACCGGTCGAGTCGTTGCCATGCCCGCAGGAACGTTTCCTGCGTCAGGTCCTCAGCATCTACCCGGTGGCGCGTGCGTCGTAACAGGAAGTTGAACAATCGCTGCTCGTACCGCCGCACCAGTTCCGCATAACACGCCTCGTTTCCCGTGCGCGCGGCGCAGGCGAGATCCTCGCAGGACATCTCCGTTGTCGGCACGATCGGCTGCTTGCGACGACGCGGGCTCATCGGGGGCCCTCCCGTCGATCGGCGTTCACGCCGCTGCCGGAGAATGAAACGGAGTCGGGCGATTTGCCCCGACCCTGGCCTTCAACCTCGATCCGCTCCGCCTCGGCGATGCGATGGGATTCTTCCATGGCGGCGATCACGCGCTGGGCGCCAGCGCGGAAGGTGCAATCGACCCGCAGCCCATCTGTGGTCAGCGTCAACTGTTCCAGCAGCGACTGCCACGGCTGGTACCGCGCTTCCCGTCGGGCCTGCGCTCGGGCCAGCACGGTGAAGCCCGCCAGGGTTCCCGCGATCTCCTCCGCCTCGCGCGCGCCTTTGGCGATCATCTTCACCGATGCAAACAACTCACCCGATGCGCTCTCGCCCCACTCCATCGCGAGCCGGTCGGCCTGCTTCACGATGGCGGAGGTCATCTCATCATGCGGAAACTCCGCCGGCTTTTCACCGGCGAGGTAGAAGATCGAACCCGCTGCCGGCGGTGCGACGAACCGCGATGCCAACTCGCCCCGCATCGAGCGTCGATCACCGCGCTGCACGCCCAGGGCATCGATCACGATCTGCGCTTCTTCCGCGACGGTGATTCGCCGTGCATCATCACCGGTGCGCTCTTCGTGCGCGAACCACGTGCGGCCATCATCGCGCCACGTCACCAACGGTTCATCTTCAACCGTCAGCGTGGCGTAGGCCTCTTTCTCGCGGACGAGTTCGCCCAGCCGATCGCCCAGCGCGGTCGTGCTGAAGATCGCAGCCACCTTGGCGCCCGCTTCGCCCGTGCCGTACATGGTGACATCGCGGAACAGGGCGAAGGGGTCAAGCCCCTTGAGTTCGCGCTGCATGTTCTCGAGCGAACGGGCGGACTGTCGAAAGATCGGGTGCGAGCCGTTCTGCATCGCATCGCGCATCGCCGCTCGCGAGAGCTGTTCAACATCCAGATGCATGACCCACGAGGCGTCGTGATCGATGAGTTCCGGTCGAAGCGCACCGGCCTGCGCTGCGGCCATCGGCCACGCGCCCACCACCCCGGCGAGCGCCAGGGCGAACCATCGCGGCCGCCGCACGCGACTGCCGACTGAGGTCACCGATCGAAATGTGGCTGGATTCGCTGCGACCACCGATCTTGCATCCTCCACTGGGCCCTGCCAGTGACAACAAACCTGAACCATCCGGTCCGCCTGCACCCACCGCGCAGACACCGGGCCTGCCACATTGTGACAGGCCCGGCGGTGAAAGCCAACTCTTTTTCCGATCGTCGCATCAGCCGAACGCGATTGCGGCCGATCGCGACTGCGAATACCCCGTTCTTTCGCCTAACCTCGCGCGAGGCATCAGTTTGCGTTGACGTTCATCAGCTCGATGTCGAAGATCAAGAGCGCTTTCGGCGGAATCATCGGGGCTCGACCGCTGGCGCCATACGCCAGTTCCCACGGGATGATCAGCTTTCGCTTGCCGCCGACGCGCATTCCCTGCACACCTTCGGTCCAGCCGGGAATCACCTGGTTCAGCGTAAATGTCGCCGGTTGGACCGGGGCGCCGGGGGTCCGTGCTTCGCGCGAGGTATCAAACTTCGTGCCGTCGTTCAGCCAGCCGGTGTAATGCACGGTGACCCGGGAGGTCGGCGCGTTCGCCGTCGGGCCATTGCCGACGACCAGGTCGTAGTACATCAAGCCGCTTGCGGTTTTCACCATCTCGCCGCGCACCGGCTCGCCCGGCAATTGATCCGGCACCGAGGAGAAATCGTTCACATCCACCAGTTCAACATCCATGATGATCACCGCGTCCGGCGGAATCGTCGGCGGCGCGCCTTCGGCCCCGAACGCCAGCTCGCCGGGAATCACCAGCTTTCGCTTGCCGCCCACCTTCATGCCCGCCATGCCCTCCGACCAGCCGGGGAACACTTCCTCGCTCGAGATCGTCGCCGCACCGCCCTGTTCGGCGCTGTCGATCCACTGCGTGCCATCGGCCAGCCAGCCGGTGAAGTTCACCGTCACCAGCGCGCCCGCCTTCACCGCTTCGCCTTCACCGACTTCAACATCCCACACCAGGCAGCCGCCTTCGGTCGTCAGCGTCGGTTCACCTTCCACCAGCACGCCCGGGAACCGCGGCTGCGCCTGGTTGTCGATGACTTCGCCGTTCGCGTTCAGCGTCACCCGGCGACCTTCCGTCTCGGTGTAGCAAACGACCACCGCCTGCACACCGCCTTCGGAGAAATTCACCACCGCCGACTTCGCCTTGCCGCCCGTCGCCTGCTCGGCTGCGCTGATCGCGCGCGACAGTGACAGCGGCGAACCTGCCAACTGACGATTCATCTCACTCGCGCGCGGCGGAATCTTCGTCACATCCAGCAACCCATCACCAGTCGAAAAGACATGAACGCCCGGCGCCAGTGCGCCCGCCATCACCACCGCGGCGCTGCCCAGCAGGCACGCGATGAATCGGTTCCTACGCATGTTTGCAATCCTTCTCTAACAACTTCGCACAGTGTCGACCGTGCAGGAATCATCCCGTCGTGATACCGCAGGCAACCGTTGCCGTCGCACCACGCGGCCGAATCGCTCGGGGGAAAGGGAAAGTGTAGACCAATCCCCGCCGCGGAAGTGCTGACCGCTCCCGCCGCCGGCGTATTCCATTCAAACCATCGCCGCCCCGCATTCCGTGCACACCGCCGAGTCACCCCGCGGATACCCGCACCGCTCGCACCGCCCCGCGCGCCGGCGCATCGCACGCCGCACCGCGCCCGGCCCGAACATCACCGCTCCCGCAGCCGCACCATACATCAGCGCGTTCACGAAGAACCCCGGCCAGATCGGGATGCACGGCATCTCCCGCCGCGAACCCGAAAACGCATCCCCCCATTGCAGCCACTCCGGCAGCGTCAGCCGACCGCTCACCCGCCTGATCGGCGCCGCATCGCCGATGAACAGCACCACCTCCCGCGAACGAAGGGCCACCAGCGGCCAACCCGTGGCGTGATCGCGAAGCTGCATGACCACCTCCACCTGCGGATCCACATCCTTCGGCAGCAGCGACTCCACTTCCGACACGCGATTCACCGACCACGCAGGCAGCGGTCGTCGAACCGCGTACTGCTCCATCCACATCGCCGCATCCGCCTCGTCCTCAGTCCTCGGCCGCTCAACCCCCGCGCCGATCAACACCTCACCGAACGTCTCCGCAATCCACATCACCACCGCGTGATCATCATCATCCTCAAGCGCCACCATCACCGGTCGTCGCGATGAACTCAGCAGCGGCTCACGCATCCACCCCGGCACCGCTCGAAACGCCAGCCCCCACGAAACAAAGGTCATCACCATGATGCCAACCATCAGCGAAATCGCGATCCGCCGGCCGCCCACACATGAACACCGCTTCAATTGACACCGCCTGCCGCCACCATCCGCACCAACCTGACCGCACCACCACACCATCAACAACCTCGCTTGCCGTGCACACCTCAACCCCATCGATCGACCAGCATACCGCCCCGCACGAGGCATGAGGCATGAG
>CBFGRU010000143.1:0-7946 GCA_965651255.1 uncultured Phycisphaerales bacterium | reverse complement strand
CGGTACACCGCCGTGTCGATGAATGTTTTCGACTGATACTTCTCCTGCCGACTGACAAGCGTAAAGAGCACTTCGCGCGTGGGCTTGGCAAAGACAAAGTTGGCAATGCGACGGAACGCATCGAAAGCGATGACAATCCAGAGTGCAGCCGTGTTCACTGCCACGAGCACCGGCATCGACGCGCTGCCATCCGTTGCTGCTGCATACTCCTCGCGCAATGAAAATCCGAGCAGAGCAAACCCGAGCATCGTCACGAGTGGAAGCGCCGCGAGGGTCAGTCCGACCCCGATCCAGCGCAGGAGCCGCGCAATCAGAAACCCCTGCCCGAACAGCGTCAGCGCATTGACGAAGACATCTGCACGCGCGTAGAGCTGGGTGCGCTCGGCGCGGTCACTGATTGCAAGCCCCACAATCTCAGACTTCTCGAAGTAGAGAAAGCTCGAGGTCGCGGTGTAAAGCAGAAGGAATCCGCAGATCGCCAGGAGATATGGCGAACGGATGACCGCCAGAAGGCCGTTGAGCGCATGACCGCGCACCGCTGAATCGGCGTTGGATGCCGCTCCGCGCGAGGTCTTTGAACCGGCGCGCACGGCAAGCTGATGCAGCAGAATCGCACAGCCGGTCGCGATGATGAGGAAGACGATGCTGCCGATGAGCACGTTCGAGGTTCCGATGTCCTTCACGAACTCGCCGGTAAACAGACCGCCGGTCATCGCGCCGAGCGTTCCGCCGACCGCGATCAATCCGAACAACCGTTTGCCCTGATCGTTGCGCCAGAGGTCCGCCATGAAACCCCAGAACACCGCGATGACAAACAGGTTGAAGACACTTGCCCATACGTAGAACACGCGCTCAACCGTCGAAGACGTCGCTGCATTCGGATCGGTCTTCATGAAGATGATGAAGATCACGATGTTCGAGGCGAAGAACAGATTGGCAATCGGAATGAACACGTTGCGCGACATCCACTGGGTCAGCACCGCATAGGCGGGCGCAGCAACAAGCATGACGAAGAACGTGTATGTCCATAGTGCGGGAATCACATCGCGATCGTGGGCGGCGATCTCATCCCGCACGGGCCTCAATGCGTAGTACGCGGCAAGCAGGCAGAAGTGATACACCAGCGAAAGTGCGACGGCTGCCCCCTCGCCCGGCTCAAGCCGCAACCATCGCGTGACCAGCGGCAACCGTGGGTGAGCGGAGTTCTCCGCACGGGATGAATCATTCGAGCCAATCACGTTGAGCGGTTGTACCATCATTCAAGGGCGATGTGGCAGTTCTCGGAAAACAAGTCTCATAGCCGGGTATGCAACTCGCTTGATCACCTTGCGGTACACCATTTCCATCTCGCACACCACGCGGACAGGCACACCAGGAGATTCACCCATGCAGAGCACACGTCGCTCGTTTCTTCAAACCTCCCTCGCCACGGGTGCAGCCATCGGTCTTGCCGGTGCGGCATCGGCCATGCCTCGTCGCCGGCAGGATGCATCCATCGCCCCCGCCGGTGAGAAGCTCCGCATCCTGATGCTCGGCGGAACGGCCTTTCTCGGGCCGGAAACCGTTGAGTACGCACTCGCGCGTGGGCATGAAGTCACGCTCTTCAATCGCGGCCGCACCAACCCGCACCTCTTTGACAATCTCGAAAAGCTCGTCGGTGACCGTGATCCCAATCGCGGTGAAGGACTGAATGCACTCAAGGGCCGACGATGGGATGCGGTGATCGATACCTCCGGATACGTCCCGCGCATCGTGAAGGCCAGTGCCGAGTTGCTCGCGCCGGTTGTCAAGCAGTACGTGTTCATCTCATCCATCTCGGTGTACGGCACCATGCGCCAGGTCGGAATCAACGAGGACGATCCGGTGGACACGATGGAAGACCCGACCAACGAGGAAGTCGGCCGCTTCTACGGGCCGCTCAAGGCGCTGTGTGAGCAGGCCGCGGAAGAAGCGATGCCCGGCCGCGCGACAAACATTCGACCGGGGTTGATCGTCGGGCCGGGCGATCCGACCGATCGGTTTACCTATTGGCCGGTGCGCATTGCGCGTGGCGGCGAAGTCCTTGCGCCGGGCAATCCGTCGGACCCCGTTCAGTACATCGATGTGCGGGATCTCGCCCAGTTCATCGTTCACTGCCTTGAGCAGAACATCACCGGTGTCTTCAACACGAACGGCCCATCGGCACCGACCAACATCGCGGAGGTGCTGTACGGCTGCAAGGCGGTCTGCGGCAGCGATGCGCAGTTCACCTGGGCCGATGCTGATTTTCTGGCGGCGAACCAGGTGGGAGGATGGATGCAGATGCCGCTGTGGATTCCGCCGCGCGAGGGGTACGAAGGATTTCATCGCGTCGATTGCTCGCGCGCCATCAAGGCAGGCCTGACCTTCCGTCCCCTGGCGGAAACGGTCAGTGCAAATCTTGCCTGGCACCGAGAGACGCGGCCCGCGGAATATGAGTTCGGCGTGCAGGATGCGCGAGGGCGCATGCGCCCCGGCCTTTCCGCCGAGCGCGAGAAGGCGGTACTGGCCGCGTGGCACGAACGAACCGGGCACGAAGACGGAGCCGACCACGGCTGAACGCGCCGCGCTGCCGATTGATCGACCGCACTGCCCCGGCTACGCTCGCGATGACGGTGGGCATCGGCTCACGGCCCCCTGTTCGGGCTTCGTGGAATGAAGAGCCGGTGGACAGCGCGGCCGGGTGGCGAAAGCACTCGGTCGTGCCTTGCCGGACGAGTGTCGAACGGTCAACACCAGGAAACACAGCCCCGACAATGCGTGCCGGGGCTGCGTCCTTTTTAGAATGTCACGATTCCCGACGAGCGGTGCCCGTGTGGAAGCGCTGCAGTCAGCGCGCGACCGAAGACAGGAGACTCCCTGACGGTCGCGGCTCGTGTCCACAATTGTTCATCGCGATCAGCCGAGCGCGGCCGCGCCGGAGATGACTTCCATCAGCTCCGTCGTAATCTGCGTCTGGCGTGCTCGGTTGTAATCGCGCTTCAGCGATTTGCCGAGCTGGCCCGCATTGTCCGTGGCGGCCTTCATCGCGATCATGCGCATCACCTGCTCGCTGACGACGCTCTCGTTGAACGCCTGGAAGAGTGATGTTCGCACGGAGGCGGGCAGAAGTTCGGCCAGCAGCGTCGCGCTGTCCGGCGAGTATTCATACGGCGCCGATGTGGAAGTTGATGAAGTATCTGCCTCGGCCTTGGGCGGCGTAAGCGGAAGCAACTGCATGATTTCCGGCTTCTGGCGCGAGTTCGACTCGAAGTGCATGAACGCCACTCGAACAACATCGAACTCACCCCGGGCAAACCGCTCCATATATTCATTCGCGAGACGGTGCACCTCTTCAACTGCCGGCTTGTCACCGAACTGCGTATGGCGACGATGCACATCGATCTTCGCAAAGCGGAAGAAGCCCACGGCCTTCTTGCCCGAGACCTCAAGCGTTGTGCTGATGCCGCGCGCTTTCGCATCGCGAAGATGATGCATCGCGAGACGGAGCACGTTTCCGTTGTATGCACCGCACAAGCCACGGTCCGAGACGATGACGAGCAGCAGCTCCTTCTTCGTCTTCTCGCCGTGCCCCGTGATGAGCGGATGATCAATGTCTCCCGCTGCGGAGGAAACCGCCGCCACCAGTTCGCGGATCTTCCTGGTGTAGGGCTGGGTCGCCTTCGCCCGGGCAAGGGCGGCGGTGAACTTCGCGGTGGCGATCATCTGCATCGTCTTGGTGATGCGCTGAATGTTCTTCACCGCGACCATGCGCTTCTTGATTTCACGGGTTCGTGCCATAGGGTCGCAAGTGTAGCGGTCTGGCCCGCGGCGGAAAAGCGGTTTTTAGCCCCCCATAACCCCACACTGGTGTGGGGAAAACGCCCATCTATCCCCGGGCCGGGATAGCGGGAACTCACTCCCCCCCGAAACTCCGCTCATTCACCACCAACCCGTCGTACGCCAGCGCCATCCGCTCGGGCAGGCGCGGGTCGAGGTCGGCGTGCAGGATGTCGTGCGTCATGTGTGTGAACCACGTGCGCTCGGCGTTGATCTGCGTCGCCGCCTCGACCGCCTCGTTCACGGTCATGTGCGTCGGGTGACTCCGGTACCGCAGCATGTCGAGCACCAGCGTCTTCAGGTCGCGCAGCACCGGCCAGGTCTCGGGCGGAATGTTCGAGACATCCGTGCAGTACGCGAGCGGAAACGGCGCCGGCTGCTGCCGGGCGATCGACCGGCCGTCCTCCGCCAGCACATCCACCCGAAACCCCAGCACCGGCAGCTTGCCGTGCAGCAGCCGCACGGGCATGAACCGCAGACCGAACAATCCGAACGGCTGCATCGGGTGAATCACGTGCGGAATGAGCGTTGCGACGAACGAATCGTTCACGTTCTGGTGCTTCTCGAAGATGTGCCGATACACGCGCGAGAGCGTCTCCATCGTGTGCGGGTCAGCATAAATGTCGATCGGCGCGCGCATCAGCGCGTTGAAGCGGCGCACATCATCCAGGCCGAACGTGTGATCGACGTGGTTATGCGTGAAGAGGATCGCATCCAGCCGCTCGAACCCGTGACGCAACACCTGCGCGCGAAGGTCGGGCGAGGCGTCGATGAAGATAATGCGCTCCTGGTCAGTCGCATCAATGAACCGAATCGCCGCACTGCAGCGCGTGCGCTGATCGCGCGGGTCCTTCGACCGGCAGACCGCGCAATCGCAACCGATGATCGGCACACCCGCCGAGGTGCCAGAGCCGAGAATCGTCAGCGACGCCTCGCGAATCAGCGTTCTTCTCCGTCATCGTGATCGACATCATCCTTCACCTCGGCCGCTCCGCCGATCGATTCATCCAGCAGCACGCGCACAATTCTGCCGCGCATCATTCTCTTCACTTCAAAACGAAAGTCTGCAAGCCCCTGAATGCGCTGCTCAAACTCGCTGACATCATGCACCGGTTGATCATTGATGTGAGTGATGACCTCATACGGCTTGATGCCGGCAATCGACGCCTTCGACCCGGGCTCAACCTTCGCGATCACCACCCCCGGCTCGCCGATCGGTCGCTGCAGGTACCGGCGTACCTCGTAGGTGAGATCCTTCACCGTGATACCCAGCGCTTCAGACTCGAACTTCGGCGCTGAAACATAATGTGCCGGACTCTGCTCGACGAGAAAATCAAGCATCATCACCTCACCGTCGCGAACGACCTCTGCCTGGTATCGGGTCCCGAATCCCAGGTCGGTCAGAGCGCGAACGAACCCGCTCTCGACCGCCGCCCACGGCGTTGGAATCTGGTCAAAGTACTCCTCGGGAAGTTCATCCCACCGATCCCACGGGAAGCCGCCCTGAAACGCCCAGCGGTCGCCTTCGGTCATGACGTCCAGTGGCCGCGGCTGCCCCTCCACATGCAGACGAATCAGCACATCGTTCACCTGAAGCCCCGACCGCTCCGCCGGCGACTCCGGATAGATGAACGTCACAATGCCGCCAGTGGTTCCGTCGTTGGTCAGATTCGCAACACCAATCGCGCGGGCCAGATCCATATCGAGTGCCTGCATTTCGACACCCAACCACGCCAGGCGGCTCTCTTCTCCATCGGCCAGAGGGATGTTGTTCACATCGAACGCATCGTCTCCCCGATCGAGCGTGCGGCGCAGGTTCTCCGCCGCCAGCAGCGCCGATGAATGCCAGCCCCAGCCGTCATCAATCGTCACCTTCTCACGGCGACTGATCGGCGCAGCGATCATCGTCCCGTCCAGCGTGTACAGAAACGTCGGAAAGTCCGGCGCGTAATCTGGATGCACCTGCCGATTCCATCCGAGGTGAAATCCGCTGAGCCGCTCATGCTGATAAAACACTTCGCGCGACTCGCCCTGAATGCGCACCTGAGCCGCAAGCAGCAGTTCATCACGATGCGTCAGAATCGGCGCCTCATCCAGCGAAACCCCGCTGCCGGAAATCGGTTCATCCAACTGCGCGATGAACGCGCCGTAATCTTTGAGTGATCCAACAAAGGTTGCCGCCACCGATCTGCCATCCGACGTGGCCACCCGAATGCGCTCCAGACGGGCAGTCACACTGGGCTTCAACTTCGCCAGCACCAGGAGACGATCCGGTTCCAGCAACATCCCGATGCCGTTCCACTCCGTCGCGGAGTCCATCTGACCCCGACCGTACATCATGCGCCCGCCCATGCCATCATCCTGGGCTTTCGGACTCCGGAAATTAATCGTCACCCGCAGCAACGTCTCCTCAACACGACCTCGCAGTTCATCAAGCTTGTGCGAAAGTTCAGCGCTCGATACCTGCGGCCGATCAAGCGGCGAACTGGCCCACGGCGTCTCCAGCGGCAAACGATCCACCAGATGCAGCGCAACCGCCTTTCCTTCCGCGTTGATGACGAGCGGCCCCATCGAATCGATCGTCGCCCGCTTGAGTTCGGTCGAAAACGCAATCGTTGAACGCGGCATCAATCGATTCACCGCGATGTCCCAGGTCACACTGTTGGTGTAGTTCACATGAAAAAGCGGCGAATCATCACCCGCGGGCACAAACTCCAGCGGCCGTGCGCCATCCAGCGGTTCAGCGAGTTGCAGCAGCACGCCCCGCTGATTCGACTGATAGCCCGCCATCCGCGCGCTGACGACCTGATCGCCGAATCGCACTTCCACTTTGTCAATGAAACGTGCGTGAATCGCCGGGTCTTTCGTCACCACGAGCGCCGGACCCAGAAGATAGCCCCCTTCCTCCAACGGGCGTTCCTCATCGATGACATACCCCCCGCGCTCCCAGAGACCCTCGATGTACGGCGCTTCGCCACGATCGTACTTCAGCGTCCACTCGACCCGCACCAGCGATGGACTGATGCGCTCCGCCAGTTCAACCATCGACCCGTGATCCATCTCACCCGGCCTCTGCTCATCCTGCGCCGCATGAACCACCGCGGAAAGTGCGCATCCCATCACGATCGCGAAGTACGTTCCGAGTCGCCCTGCCATTGCCTGCTCCTTCTTCAGCCGTTCAATCCGCGGAGTTCTGCCGCCCCTCACCGATCATCTCTTCTCAAAATCGCGCGAGAAATCAAGCACAACCTGCCTCGGCAATCCGCCGCGCAACACCGTGATCACCATTCGGTACTTGGAATCGACATTCGCGATCGCCTCGGCGTGAATCGCCTTCACCTCATCCAGCGTCGTCACATCGCGGCCGTCAATCTTCGTGATGATGTCCTGCTCGCGGATGCCGGAATTCCCCGCGTTGCCGGGATACTTGATGCCGAACACAAACACACCTTCCTTCCGGTGGAAGTACAGATCCGGGTTGTCGAACTGGTTGATCTCCTTCACCGTCAAGTCCCAGCGCGGAAGCGCCAGTTCCTGCCCCTGCACCTGCCCCTTCTCGCGCGGCGTGATCTCGACGGTGATCATCTCGTTGTCGCGCTCAACCACGAACGTCGCCGCCTCATGCATCGGCAACAGGCCGAAGAACCTCCGCGCTGCGGGCAGATCCTCTTCCGTCATCGCGGTGATCGGCGTGCCGTTCACGCGCACAATACGGTCGCGCGGCCTCAGCCCCGCCTGACGGGCCGGACTGTCCACATCCGTCTCCGCGATGATCACCCCTTCCGAATCATCAAAGTACATATCACGGTTGAAGTCGCGCAGCGGCTGCAGTTGCAATCCCGTCCACGACCAGTTCACCCGGCCGTACTCGCGCAACTGCGGCAGCAGCACCCGCACCGTTTCCGAAGGAATCGCAAAGCCCATCCCCTCCGCGTAATCCATCCCCCGCGCGTTGATGCCAATGATCTCACCATCCGTATTCACCAGCGGCCCGCCCGAGTTGCCGGGGTTGATGGCTGAATCCGTCTGCAGCCACAGCGAGTACTCGCTGATCTCCGGCAGGAACCGGCGGGTGCACGAGATGATGCCGATCGACACGCTGCGGTTCA
>CBFGRU010000142.1:0-7959 GCA_965651255.1 uncultured Phycisphaerales bacterium | reverse complement strand
TCCAGATTGCCGCCATCGATGTAATAGTTGCTAAGGGCGCTTGCGATCTGACTGGCCTTGGCCTGTGCGGTGTTGATGCGGGCGCTGTTCAACGAGCCCAGCACGCGCCACGCGACGGTGCCCGCGAGCAGCGCGATGATCGCGACGACCACCAGGATTTCCACGAGTGTGAACGCGCGACGCGCCTTTCGCATCGTGCGCCGGGTTCGAGCCAGATGAATGTTCTGCATCGGTGTACTCCGTTCAGGATCGCGCCGAGCGAAGAATCAGATTCGCTCCGGCGGCGGTGAGTGGTTGAGCTATTGACCAATGAAACTCTGCAGTTCAAGCAGCGGAAGCAGGATTGCCGCGAGGACGAACGCCCCGACCAGCGCCATCACCACGACGAGGGCTGGCTGCAGCGTGGCGGTGAAGATACGGATGGAATTGTTCACTTGCTTGTCGAACGCGCCGGCGGCATGCAGCAGCATCGATTCCAGCCGCCCCGATCGCTCGCCGAGGTTGACGATCTGCACAAGTAGCGGCGGAAACAGGCCCGATTTCTCGAGCGGTTCAGCCAGTGGACGGCCGGCGGTAACCTGCTCCGACACATCATCAATCGCGTGCATCAGCGCGCGATTGACCAGCGTATCGCGCGTGATGCGCAGCGACTCAAGAATCGGCAGCCCCGCGCTCGCCAGCGTTCCCAGCGTGCGGGTGAATCGCGCCACCGCCACATCGCGCAATACTGTTCCCACGACGGGGATGCGCAGCAGCAGGCGGTCGTAGCGAAGTTTGTTTTCCGGCACCTTCAACCAGGCGCGGATGCCGAAGAATCCGCCCACCAAGCCGATGAGCAACCAGATCCACCAGTTACCGAGAAACTCGGAAAGCCCCAACAGAATGCGCGTGGGCAGCGGCATGCGAATCTGCCCTTCCAGCGGCGCCAGCAGTCGCGGCACGAGGTAGGTAATCAACAACACCGCACTGGCCGCCACCAGCACCAGCAGAATAAGCGGGTAGATCATGGCGCCGACAATCGCTCGCCGCAGTTCAACGGAGCGGTCGAGCAGGTCGGACAACTGATCGAGCACCTGCGCGGTTTCACCGGAGGCGTCGCTGGCGCGGAGCATGCCGACGATCATGTCATCGAACGGCGCGCCGTATTCCCGGGCGGCCTGGTGGAACGGCGTGCCCGCCTCGATCCGATCAATGAGATGATCGAGAATGGCTTCCATTCCCGCGTGGCTGGCCTGCTTGCGCACAGTGCGCAGTGCCGTCGCGAGCGGAAGGCCCGCTTCGACGGCGGTCGCGAGTTCACGAAAAAGTGCAGCCGTTTCCGCCCGTTTGAGCGAGGGCCTCTTTCGGCGGAATGAGAGCGATAATCCTTTGGCTGGCTTTCCGCCGTCCGTCGATGCATCGTCTGAAGCATGAATCGTGGTCGGCGTCTCACCGCGCGCGACGATCTGGCGGATCGCGGCCTGTCGATCGGGGGCTGCGACCGTACCGCTCACCGTTTGTCCGGTGGATGTCAGACTCTGGTATCGAAAGGCCGGCATGATTGGTTAAACGATCGCATCATCGACATCTTGCGTCGCGCGCAGCACTTCCTCCACCGTGGTCATGCCTTCCCGGGCCTTGAGCATTCCGTCGGCCCGCATGGTGATGAACTCCGCGCCCAGGAAGGACTTCAGGTCTGAAACGGCCCGGTTGTCCGCAATGGCCTTGCGAAGGGATGAGTTGATTTTCACGATTTCAAAGAATCCCAGTCGTCCGCGGTATCCCGAATCGTTGCATCGTTCGCACCCGGCTCCTCGGTAGACGCGGCCGTTGAACAACTGCGTTTCGTTCGGGCTGAGACGATGTTCCACATCTTCCTGAATGGTCGCTTCCGTCCGGCAGTGATCGCAGATGCGGCGGCCGAGCCGCTGGGCCAGCGCGCCTTCCAGCACCGAGGCGAGCAGGTACGGCTCGACGCCCATGTCAATCATGCGCCCGACCGATGAAATCGCATCGTTGGTGTGCAGGGTGGAGAAGATCAGGTGGCCGGTCAGCGCTGAGCGCACCGCGATCTCGGCGGTTTCACCGTCGCGGATTTCACCGACCATAACCACATCGGGATCCTGTCGCAGAATCGCACGCAGGCCGGTGGCGAACGTCAGGCCGCGCTTGGGGTTCACGGGAATCTGGTTGATGCCGGAGAGTTCGTATTCGACCGGATCTTCGATCGTGATGATCTTCTTGCGCGGATCGTAAAGCTTCGTCAGCGCGGTATAGAGAGTGGTCGTTTTTCCCGAGCCGGTCGGGCCGGTGACCAGCACGAGGCCGTGCGGTTTCGCGATGAACTGATCCATCATCGCGCGATGTTTGGCGCCCATGCCGAGCGCGGAGTGATCGAGCGGCAGCGTGGACTTGTCAAGAATACGCATGACCACCGATTCGCCGTACAGCGTGGGGACGGTCGAGACGCGGATATCAACCTTGCGCCCCTCAAATCGCAGTGTGATGTGGCCATCCTGAGGCACGTATCGCTCGGCGATGTTCATGCGGGCCATGATCTTCACACGACCGATGAGCGCCGGCTGCAAATGCTTGGGCGGCGTCGGTTGCTCGATGAGCACCCCGTCGATGCGGTACTTCACCTTCAACTCGTTCTCGAACGGCTCGAGGTGCAGGTCGCTCGCGCGGGAACGGATTGCTTCGAGAATCAGCAGGTTGACGAGGTTGATGAGTGATGGCTGTTCAGCCATCCGGTGAATGTCATCAGCCTCGATCGCTTCGAGATTGTGCTCAAGATCGCTGCCTTCGCGTTCATCATCGCCCGCGAGCGACTGTGCCATGCGCTCAGCCGTCGTGCCGTAGCACTCGCGCATCAGATCGCCGAACGCCTGGCCTTCCAACCCGACCCGGGAGACGGGGCGACCGGCCAGCACCGCCAGTTCATCGACCGCCGGGATATCCAGCGGTTCGCGCATCGCGACGTGCAGCCGACCATTGGCAATCTTGAAGGGGATGGCCCGCAGCCGCACCGCAACCTCGGAAGGAATCAGGCCGACCGCTTCCGGCTCTGCTTTCGGCGCCTTCTCGAGCCACTCGATCCCCATTGCCTTGCACCGCTCGCGAATGACTTCGCCTTCGGGAAGGGTGAGTTTCACCGGCGCTCCGGCGGGCGGTGCACCGTTTGGCACGCCCGGCGCACTGCCGGTCGCGGGGGGGTCGAGTCTGGTCTCGGAAGAGTTCGCCATGATCATACAGGTCCGAAGCGGTCGGCCTCCAGTATACAGAATCTACAGCATTGATGAACCGATGCGGAGCGTTCGCATCATGTCTGATTCGGCTTCGATCTCGGGCAGCGACTCGCGCTGTTCCGGCGTGAGAACGTTCTCCCCCTGTTCCAGGGCGTCACGGCTGGCGCGGAAGCGATCGCGAAGCGCTTCCTGGAGCGGGCTGCTTTCTTCTCCGCCGCCCCCGAACCCGCTGGTCATTGTCAGTGAGACCGCTCCGCCGCCGCCGCCGCCGGTGACCTGCATGTTGCGGAACATCGGGGGTAACTCTTCATCGGCTTCATCGGTGTACCGGACGATATCCCGCCGCAGCGGCTCCAGCCGCGCGTTCAGCGATTGCCGGTACGCTTCGAGCGCGTTGGCCTGATCGCTGGAGAGCGAGGGGAGATCGAGCGCCAGCTCAAAGAACTTCTCCGCCTTCGTCGGCGCATAGGCCGCGGGGTAGGCCTGTTCCATGAACTCCTGGTGCAACTTCTCACCATCAACTTCGCCAAGCGTTGCTTTGAGCGCGGCGAGGAATCGACGGTTGACTTCGCGTACGGTTTTTCGTTTCTCGGTCGCTTCCTTCCACATGCGCTCGCCCTCGGCGCGGTCATTCATCAACGCCTGGAAGAACCCCTGCTGAAGTGGTTCGATATGCCGCTGTCGCGACTGAAGGGCGGAGTCCATTTCGTGGGAGTATTGCTCAAGAAGTTGATCGACCTCTTCGGGCATGCCCGCGGTTTCGCCGGAGGTTGTCGGGCGGTTCTTCGCATCTCGCAGTTGCTCAACGAGTTCGATCAGGTCCACATTCTCGCCGGACAGTCGCCCGGTCGGAAGTAGTTGATGGCGCCTTCGCTCGCGCTCAACCACCGGCCACATCGCGCGCTGTTCATCGGTGAGCAGGGCCTGGAGGTTGGTGAGCAGTTCGTTCTCAAGGGCATCGCGCTTGGCACTCCACGCGGTCATAATGTCCGGCATCTCGCGGCTGAAGACGCTGAAATCCTGCGTGGCGGCTGCTTCTTCGCGAAGATCATCCATCTTCTTGCGGACGATGGCGGCCTCACGCCGGAACTCATCGTGGTAGCCATCAACAAGGCCCGCAGCGATGACGCTGAGATCACCCTCCAACCCCAGCACCTTCGCATACCGCTTGAAGTGTGCGCGGGAAATCGAGGGCGAGAAATCGTCACCGCCGGCCCGCGAGACGCTGGCAAAACGAATGTTCTGGGCGTCGGCTGTGGGTGCAAGGACCGATGCGGGCAGCAGCAAGGCGGCACCGAGTGCGATCGCCGCGGGGTGAATCGAGAATCGAGATGCCAGGCGTGTGGTGCGAGCCATGTGAACTCTCCTTCCGTCGGATCGGGCGTCCCGCAGACGCGCGGGACTCAAAGGGTACACGCCCTCACGCGCGAACCGCCTCTCTCCTGACAGAAAGCGTCAACTTTGCCCGCAGATCCATGAAAACCCAGCACCAACCCGCGGGGGTAAGGGATGATCCAATCCCGGCGGCGAGGGCCGCCGGGCCATCTTCAACCGAATGAGCACACTCGGACATCGCGCGATGGCCAGCCCAATCAGCGTCCGCCGCGTCCGCCACCGCCGCCACGTTGCCCACCGCCGAACTGTCCGCCACCGAACTGGCCACCGCGCTGGCCGCCATCGCGCATCCGCTCATTGCGGCGGGGGAGTTGTTCCCACTGCGCATCGGTGAGAATGGACCGAAGCTGGTCAGCTGCGAGTTGCTCCATCTCATTGCGTTCGGTCATGAGTTCGCGCACCGGGTCTTCCACCGGTTCCGGCCGCTGATTGTTCATGCGGGCCTGCATCGCGCGAATCTGCCGCTGGAACTGGCGGGGCTCGTTTTCGCGAATGGCCCGGACGATGCGGTCATTCATCGTTGCCAGCCGCTGGGAGTGCGCGGTCTGGAACGCTTCGATCGAAGCGCGAAGCGAATCGTCGATTTCCGGCAGGGCGAGCGCGGCCTTGAACAGACGCTGGCCGTACGTGTCGTTGTACACCTGCGGGTAACCGGACTGCATGACGCGGTGATAGAACGCATCGCCCAGATCCTGCGGCAGTACGCTGCGAATCTGCATGGCGAACGTCTCGTTCGTATCGCGCACCCGCGTGCGAAGCTTGGCCTGACGGTCGATCGCGGCGAGGCCCTTGTCAAAGTCCATGGCCTGCATCGCCTCGCGAATCTCCTGCTCGGCGCGAACCGTATCGTTTTCGCGCTGACGAAGGGCTTCATCCAGTTGCGTTTCGTACGCTTCGAGAATGGGGTCGATCTGCTCGCGGTACTCCTTCAGTTCCTCGGTATCGACGAGTTTGAAGAGGTCGATTCGCTCGCCGGAAATGACCCCCTGCGGGATACCGCGTTCCCGCCGCATGCGGCGCTCAAACGTCGGCCACCGCTCGACTTGTGCCTCGGTCAGCGTGGCTTTGAAGTCGGCGAGGAACTGGTCGTTCATGCCCTCGGCCCGCTTGCGCCAGGCCTCCATCGGGGCCTGGGCCTGCTCGATCATTTCGCGCCAGTTCTCGCGGTTGCCGCCTTCGCGAAGCTCCTGGAACATGCGTTCCATCTCTTCGCGGACGACCGCTGCACCGGAGCGGAAGTTTTCGGAATAGTCATCGATGAGCACCTGCGTGATGATGCGCTGATCCTCGGACAGCTCGAAGACATCGCTCAGAATGCGGAGGTCTTCCGTGGAATAGGCCGGCCGCATGGCTTCCATCATGCCCCCGCGGAAGCCGCCCGCCTGTGCGTTCACCGAAATCGGGGCCAGCAGGCCCGCCGTGGCCACCGTTGCTGCCGCCAGAAAGCCGGTCAAACCGTTGCGTGTGCGTCCGAGACCCTTCATCGTGTGCCTCTTTCCTCAAGCGAATCCTGAGAGTCAAATCGTTCGTTCGTGGTATGGAAACCCGTACCATGGTCCGCTGCGGGCGCGAGTCCATCGCGCCGGTGCAACGGGGTCATCACCCAAAGGAACGAGTCAGGCGGCAAAATGTTGCAACTTTCGGGAGATTTTCACTATCGCCGCAGAGGGGGGATCGCTCGCCTCTCGGGCGGAAACAAGGCCCAGTGGGGCCTATGAACGCACCGTTCGTCGCTCGATGCGCTTTTCCGAGACGGTCTGAACAATGCGGTCCACGAAGATGCCCGGCGTGTGAATGCCATCGGGGTCCAATTGGCCGACATCGACGATCTCTTCCACCTCGGCCACGCAGACCCGGCCGCACGTGGCGACCATCGGGTTGAAGTTCCGGGCGGTCTTGCGATAGATGAGGTTGCCGGCCCGATCGGCCTTCCATGCTTTGACCAGCGCCAGGTCCGCGACGATGCCTTGTTCGAGAATGTACGTTTCCCCGCCGAACTCGCGATGCTCCTTGCCTTCCGCGACCACCGTTCCGACGCCGGTTTTCGTGTAGAAGCCGGGAATGCCCGCCCCGCCGGCCCGCAGACGTTCCGCCAGCGTTCCCTGCGGTACGAACTCGATTTCAAGTTCGTTGTTGATGAACTGACGTTCAAACTCCTCGTTCTCGCCGACGTAGGAACTCAGCATCTTCTGAATCTGCCGCGTCTGCAGGAGCAGCCCGAGGCCCCAGTCGTCGACGCCGGCGTTATTTGAAACACATGTCAACTCTTTTGCGCCGGAGTCGCGCAGCGCGATAATGAGCTGCTCGGGAATTCCGCACAGGCCGAATCCGCCGACTGCAATCGTCATCTTGTCGCGCAGCAGCCCATCGAGCGCTGCGGCCGCATTGGGAAAGGTCTTGTCGAGCATGACATCATCTTCGCCCGTGAAGTCGGCGGCGGCAAGTCGAGTTTGCGACGTCGCGAGTCAGCGGCTCCGCGGCCACTCCGGAGCGCACAGAACCAACCAGGTTTGTCGATCCAGACGAGCGAGGCCGGCTGCCAGCGCGCACCGTGGCACGAGCGATCTGCTTCACATCACCCGCTGCAACGACCTTCCCGGACTCGGGCGGGCATCTCCCGCTGCGCCGCGGTTGGTGTCAATCGGTGTCCTGGCGTGCGCCGGATTGAACACTTTTCGCGAGAATTCGTTCATGGCCAACGGGCGTGCCAAAATGTGGAATCATTCGATCGATTCGGCCTGAATCCGCGCGAATCTCAGAGTTTCGACGAATTGTTCACGTTGGGGCTCACTCCGCCGCGCCGCGATAGCGCAGCAGGACTTGCTCGCCATCGAGGAGGGTCAGGTCCGGTCCGTCGAGTGCATAGCGGTTGACTCGGCTCATCAGTTCCGCCCATCGCGTTTCCTGCTGCATGCGTGCGGGCGGGCCTGCCATCTTCGTCATGGCGAGTGCACCAAAGCTCATCGCGCCGGTCGATGCGTCGATCGTGTATGATCCATTGAACTGATTGACAAACGATCGCCCCGCCACACGATCTTCCGGCAGAAACTCAATCGTCGGCAGGACGCCGTCGGTCAATGGAGCATTGTTCATCGAAACAAGTATCCATCGCATCTCCACGCTGCTTGCGTCTGATGCAGACTCGCCGCCGCTCGATTGACTGCTTGCGCAGCCGATGGTGAACTGCAGCACAAGTGTCATTCCGGTCAGCAGCAGGATCGATCGAAGAATCGTTGAACCGGCGCGAAGGTTGTTCATGATCATGGCTCTCCATCGCATGGCGTGAAGTGAGACGGTGTCAGATCAGTGAGCTCATCGTAGACTCTCGCCACTCGAT
>CBFGRU010000141.1:0-7978 GCA_965651255.1 uncultured Phycisphaerales bacterium | reverse complement strand
AATGGAGCGGACCGGGATCGAACCGGCAACCCCTAGCTTGCAAAGCTAGTGCTCTCCCAATTGAGCTACCGCCCCGCGTTGGGCTCACATCATAGACGGCTGCGGACCATTCCGCATCTGCCGCCTGTCGTGCTTACGGGAAGACGCCCCGCAGGTCATACACCTTGCCGATCTGTTCGAGCGCCGCGCAGTAGCTGGCGGTGCGCATGTCGCATTCGTACTTCACCCGCGCCACTTTCACCCGCCGGGCTGCGAGCACCATGTGGCGGTTGAGACTTTCATCGACCTGTTCCTCGGGCCAGTACACGCTCGCTTTGTTCTGCACCCACTCGAAGTACGAAACGGTGACGCCGCCGGCATTGCACAGAATCGCCGGCAGCACCTCGATGCCGCGTTGCATCAGCACTTCATCGCCCTCGGGCGTCGTCGGCGCATTTGCACCTTCCGCCACCACACGCGCGTTGATCATGCGCGCGTGGCGATCATCGATCATCTGCTCAAGGGCGGCGGGAATAAGCACATCCACCTGCTGGCCGTAGAAATCCTCCTCGGAGATCGCTTCGGAATCGTGGTACCCCGCCACGCCACCCACACGTTCAACATGATGCGCAAGTTCGGTTGCATCCAGGCCATGATCGCTGCGAACCGCGCCGGTGTGATCAAGCACCGCCGTCAGTTTCGCGCCGAGTTGCTGAAGCAGGCGCCCGGTCCAACTGCCGACATTCCCGAAGCCGATGAGCGAATACGTCATGCGGGAGATATCGATCCCGAGTTCCGGCAGCATTTCCTTGAGCACATCGACCAGTCCCTGTCCGGTGGCCTTTTCTCGACCGAGTGAGCCGCCCATTTCCACGGGCTTGCCGGTGACGACGCGCTGCACATCGTACCGCTGCGCTTCGGGGGTCATCTGCGCGTAGGTATCAGCGAACCACGCCATGATCTGCGCGTTCGTGCCGACATCCGGCGCGGGGATGTCGTATTCGGGACCGATCTGATTCGAGATAGCGCTGCAGAACCGCCGGGTCACGCGCATCAGTTCCTCGCGCGAGAGTTCGCGGGGATTGACCTTGACCCCGCCCTTGCCCCCGCCGAACGGGACGCGCACCAGCGAGCATTTCATGGTCATCAGCAGCGCCAGCGATTTCACATCATCCAGCGAAACGTGCGGGTGATAGCGGATGCCGCCCTTGTACGGCCCGAGCGCATTGTTGTGCTGCACCCGGTAACCCTTGAAGAGGCGGTGATGGCCATCATCCATCAGCACCGGGAAGTGCACCATGATCTCGTTCTTCGGCTGCGCGATGATCACCTGCTGATGGTGCTTCAGCCCCACCAGATCTGACGCCATAAGCACCTGCTCCACCGTCTGGTGGTACAGGTTGGCGGGATCTTTCACAATCCCCAGCTCTTCAAACACCGCCTCGGGCAGGTGTCGCGAAGGGTGCTTGGTACTTGAGGCGGTCTTTTCGGCGGCCGGCGCGGTGGACATCGCGGAGTCTCTCCGATTCAGTTGACGCCGCAGTCGGAACTCAAGCGTTCGATCGCCCGAACACCGCACACGGCTGAACCCTGTTCATCGGCCTGATGATAGGGGCCCATGCATGGGATTTGCCCGCGATCTGTGACGAGGCGCCCCTTGACCAAGATTCAGTACCGGTACTTTCCGCCGCCCCGGTGGTGGTGGTCGCGATGTCGATGGCCATAGCCGTGGTGGTGATGATGGTCGCGTGATCGCGGCCGGTCATGGTAACGATGATCAACGTGATGATGCCTTCCGGAACTGTATCCGCCGCCAATGAACACGAGTCCTCGTCCTTTGGAACAACCGCCAAGCATGAGCAGCGCGGTACCAATGAATATCGTCGCACCCAGGGTGCGCGCCAGCCGATTCGAGCGTTGCATGATGAGTCGATCCTCCGTCGTGTGTGGATGATCCCGCCTCGACGGGAGGGACACGTTCCTCAGGCGTGTGATTCCATTTCGCGCATCAATGTGCATGAACAACCGACCGCGCCGAAGGAGGCGCGGCCGGCTTTGTTTGATCGAGAATTGAATCAGTGAACTCTGCTACTTCGCTTCTTCCAGCACCGCCTGGGCTGCGACCAGTCGCGCAACGGGCACACGGAAGGGCGAGCACGAGACGTAGTCCAGCCCGACCTTGTGGAAAAACCGAATCGATGACGGGTCGCCGCCGTGTTCACCGCAGATGCCGAGCTTGATCGTCTTGTTCGTCCGCCGACCGCGCTCGCACGCCACCTTCACCAACTGGCCAACACCGGTCTGGTCGAGCGACTGGAACGGGTCTTTCTCCAGAATCTCGCGATCGAGGTAGTCCGGCAGGAAGGTATTGATGTCATCGCGCGAAAAGCCGAACGTGAGCTGCGTCAGGTCATTGGTGCCGAACGAGAAGAAGTCGGTCACGCGCGCGATCTCATCGGCGGTCAGCGCCGCGCGGGGAATCTCGATCATCGTTCCGATCGGAATATCAAGTTTGCCCGTGAACTTCTGCTCGCGCTTCACTTCCATGATTGTCTCTTCCGTCAATCCGCGGAGCAGGTCCAGCTCTTTCTTCATCCCCGCGAGAGGGATCATGATCTCCGGCAGCGCTTCGACCTTCTTCTTCTTGCACAGGATGGCCGCTTCAACAATCGCGCGCACCTGCATGCGCAGGATTTCCGGGTACGTCACCGCCAGCCGGCAGCCGCGATGACCGAGCATCGGGTTCAGTTCGTGCAACGCGGACACCCGATCCTGCACCTTCTTCACCGGCACGCCAAGCTCACGGGCCACATCACGCTGGGAACCCGGTTCATTGGGAAGGAACTCGTGCAACGGCGGGTCGAGCAGGCGAATCGTGACGGGCAGCCCCTTCATCGCGGTGAAGATGCCGACGAAGTCATCACGCTGGTACGGCAGCAGTTTCGCGAGCGCCTTCTCCCGATCACCCTGATTGTCCGCCAGAATCATCTGGCGCATCGCCATGATGCGCTCACCTTCAAAGAACATGTGTTCAGTGCGCGTCAGGCCGATGCCTTCCGCTCCGAACTCGCGCGCCCGCTGCGCATCCTTCGGGGTATCGGCGTTCGTCCGGATCTTCAGCGTGCGGTACTCATCCGCCCACTTCATCACCGTGGAGAAATCACCGGAGAGTTTCGGTTCCGATCGTTTCACCTCACCCAGCATCACCTCGCCGGTCGATCCGTCGATGGAGATGACATCCTTCTCACCGAGCGTCCGTCCATCGACGGTGACGACCTTCTTCTTCGCATCGATCCCGAGCGCGCCCGCGCCGGCCACGCAGCACTTGCCCCATCCACGCGCGACGACGGCGGCGTGCGAGGTCATGCCCCCCGTCGAGGTAAGAATGCCCACCGCGTGGTGCATGCCATCCACATCTTCCGGGCTGGTTTCCTTGCGAACCAGGATCACCTTCTCACCGCTCTGCGTGCGCTGCACGGCATCTTCCGCCGTAAACGCCAGTCGTCCCGTTGCTGCGCCGGGTGAAGCGGGCAACCCCTTGGCGATGACGACCGCGCCCTTCTTGTCGCCTTCGCTGAACGAGGGCAGTAACAACTGCGTCAGGTCGTTCGCGGGAATCCGCTTCAGCGCGGTCTCCTTGGTGATGAGCTTCTCCTTCACCATGTCTACCGCGATCTTCACCGCTGCGGCGCCGGTGCGCTTGCCGGTGCGCGTCTGCAGCATGAACAGTGTGCCCTGTTCAATCGTGAACTCGATGTCCTGCATATCCTTGTAATGCTGCTCAAGCGTGTCTTTGATCTCAAGCAGTTGCTTGTGCACTTTGCGGTTCCACTTCGGCATTTCCGCCACGTCTTTCGGCGTGCGGATGCCTGCCACCACGTCTTCGCCCTGAGCGTTGATGAGAAACTCGCCGTAGAAACGGTTCTCGCCGGTCGAGGGGTTCCGCGTGAAGGCAACGCCCGTTCCCGAGTCATCGCCCATATTGCCGAACACCATGGTCTGAACGTTGACCGCCGTTCCGGTCAATCCCCGAATCTCGTTGATCTGCCGGTAGCTCATGGCGCGCGGCGAACTCCATGATTTGAAGACCGCTTCAATCGCAAGCTCCAGCTGCAACATGCCATCCTGCGGGAAGTCGCTGCCCACATGGTCACGGTACACCTTCTTGTACGCATCGCAGAGCGACTTCATGCCCTCAGCCGGAACGTCGGTGTCCAGGTGGACGCCGTGCTTCTTCTTGATCTTGTCGAACGCGGCCTCGAAGTGTTCATGGTGCACACCCATCACCACGTCGCCGTACATGTTGATCAGTCGTCGGTAAGCGTCATACGCAAAGCGTTCGTTGCCGGTCTTCTCCGCCAGGCCGACGACTGATTCATCATTCAGCCCGAGGTTCAGCACCGTATCCATCATGCCCGGCATCGAGACCGCAGCGCCCGAGCGCACGCTCACCAGCAGCGGGTTCATGCTCGACCCGAACGTCTTGCCGGTTTCCTTTTCGAGGATGGCGATGTTCTTCGCCACTTCATCCATCAATCCCTTCGGCATCTTGCCGCCGGCCGCGCTGTAGGCAGCGCACTGCTCGGTGGTGATGGTGAACCCGGCGGGCACAGGCAGGCCGATGGAAGACATCTCCGCCAGGTTCGCGCCTTTGCCCCCGAGCAGTTGCTTCCAGCCGCCCTCGCCATCGGTCTTCGTGCGACCGAAGTAGTAAATCATCTTCGTCTTGCCGGTCGGGCCGGTTGATCTGGCGGCTGCGCCCTGTTTGCCGGCACGGCTGCGGGGAGCGGTGGACTTCTTGGAAACTCGCGTGCGGGAAGCGCTCATGCGGTCGTAATCCTTCCTGGGTCTTCGGACAATCCAGATTTCAATCAAGGGACATGGCAGCGAACGGGTGAATCATTCACCCGGCGTGATGGCGCGTGCGTCGCAGGTGGGGGCGGACCTCACGCAAAGTCGCGAAGTGTACCAACGCTCCGGGCGCGATCAATCAACCAACCGGCTCGACGCACTGCCTCAAGACTATGATCCCACAATGAACGAGGCGATTGGCATCCGCCGCATTGCGCGCCCGAATCATCGTCCATTCGGCTCATCCCGGTCCGAGCATGATGTTGCACATCTCATCGACGCCTGGCCGGTCGATACCCCCCTGATCGTTCTTCATTCCGGTCGCACTGAACCCCGTCAGGCGCGGTGGACGATCCTTTCCACACCCATCGAGTGGCTGGTGACCTCGGATGCCGATGAGCCGCTGCAGCCGCTGGAAAGGGCGTTTTCCAGGCATTCGGTTGACCCCGCACTCAAGCCCGATCTGCCGTTTCTCGGTGGATGGATCGGCTCCATCGGGTATGACGCAGCACGCACGCTCGAACCGGCCGTCAATCGCCTGAACTCCATCGATGATCGTCACTGGCCGCGATCGATGTTCGCGTGGTGTCCGGCGGCGATTCTTCTTGATCATCTGACCAAAGAGTGGCTTCTCATCGGGCTGAGCGATGCTGCCGATGCGCTCGCGGAGAGCTTCGAGAAGGCGCGCACGCGGGCAGAATCCCACGCCGGCGAAGCATTGACATCGGCAGCCATCGGCCCCATCACCGCCACCACGACCGATGCGCAGCATCGCGCTGCGGTCGAGCGAACGCTCGAATACATTGCGGCGGGCGATATCTTCCAGGCCAACATCACCCGCCGATGGACGGTGCCCTTTTCCGGTTCGCCTCGCGCCATCTGGCGCGCGGCAAACCGGGTCAGCCCCGCGTGGTTCGGCGCCCTCATTGAAGGGCCGGACAACCGTGCGCTCGTTTCCATGAGTCCAGAACTCTTTCTGCGAGTCGATCCGCGCTCGCGCCGGGTCACCTCGCGTCCGATCAAGGGCACGCGCCCGGCGCACCTTCATCCTGATGAGCTGCGTGCCAGTGAGAAAGACGCGGCGGAACTGCACATGATCGTCGACCTCATGCGCAACGACCTAGGCCGCGTCTGTCGCTTCGGCAGCGTGCGCGTGCGCGAATCGCGCGCCATCGAAACACACCCCACCGTGCACCACGGAGTGGCCGAAGTCGAAGGCGAATTGCGCGATGACTCTTCGATCTTCGATCTGCTGCGCGCGAGCTTTCCGCCCGGGTCGGTCACCGGCGCGCCGAAGATTCGCGCGATGCAGATCATCGATGAACTCGAACCGGTTCGCCGTGGACCGTATTGCGGCACGATCGGCTTCATCGATCGCCGCGGCGGCATGTCGATGAATGTCGCGATTCGCACGGTTGCCATTCACGGCAGCACGCTCGACTACCACGCGGGGGGCGGCATCGTTGCCGACAGCGACCCGGAGGCCGAAGTTGCCGAGACGCACGCCAAGGCCGCGGTTTTCCGGGAGCTGACCGCACGACTCAACCCGGTTTCCCCACGTTCTGTTCCTGACCGCGGTGGGCCGGGAGTTCGCGATCGATGCGCCGCTCGCGACATCGAGTCGATGAATCCATAACAACCCGCACGAAGAGTTCACCCGGAGCAGGCGAGTCGCGATTCCATCGGGCCGGTACACTGCTGGCCATGCCCCGTCGAGCCGCTGTCGTCACTGCTGTCCGCACGCCCATTGGCCGGTACGCCGGCGCGCTGGCCGAGATCAGGCCGGATGATCTCGCCGCCCATGCGATTCGCGCGGTCGTGATGAAGTCGGGGATTGATGCCACACTCATTGATGATGTCTGTTTCGGCGCGGCGAATCAGTCGGGGGAGGACAATCGCAACGTCGCGCGGATGGCAGCCCTGCTCGCCGGCCTGCCGGAAACCGTGCCGGGCATGACCGTCAATCGGCTGTGCGCATCAGGGCTCGAGGCAGTCAATATCGCGGCGCGGATGATCGAGGCCGGCCACGGTGAGGTCTTCATCGCGGGCGGGGTCGAGTCGATGAGTCGGGCGCCGTTCGTCCTCTCCAAGGCAGATTCAGCATACGGCCGCGCGCAGGAAATGCACGACACGACGATCGGCTGGCGATTTCTGAACCCGCGTCTCTCGGAATTGCACCACCCGTACTCGATGGGTGAGACGGCAGAGAATGTCGCCCGGCGGTATGGCATCTCGCGCGATGAGCAGGATGCGTTCGCCCTGCAGAGCCAACAGCGCTGGCACGCAGCGCACGTTGCGGGTCGATTCGCGGATGAGATTCTTCCCATCGAGATTCCGCAGCGCAAGGGTGCACCCATCACCTTCGACACCGATGAACACCCCCGGCCGGAGACAACCATTGAGCAGCTCGCCCGGCTCAAACCCGTCTTCGCCCGCGATGACCGGGGCACCGTGACCGCGGGGAACTCGTCGGGCATCAACGATGGAGCGGCCGCGCTTCTTCTTGTCGAAGCCGGTCGCGCGCAAACGCTGGGGCTTGAGCCGCTGGCGTACATCGGGCCCAGCGCCGCCGCCGGGGTGGACCCCGCATTCATGGGCATCGGTCCTGTGCCCGCGATTCGGAAGGCGCTCGATCGCGCCGGTCGGGCGCTGGATCAGATCGGGCGCATTGAAATCAACGAGGCCTTCGCGGTTCAGGCACTCGCATGCCAACGCGAACTCTCGATCGCCAGCGAATGTCTGAACGTCAACGGCGGGGCGATCGCCATCGGTCATCCGCTCGGCTGCAGTGGCGCCCGGCTGGCGGTGACGCTCATTCACGAGATGCGCCGCTCGCACACCGACCTCGGCCTTGCATCGCTCTGCGTCGGTGTGGGCCAGGGACTGGCGACCGTGTTCGAACGGGCGTAAGTCGATCGCGCGAAGCGCCGTCGCGCACCCTCTCCGTCACTCCCACACCCCCTTCGTCACTCCCACGAAAGTGGGAGTCCACGACCGTTCACCGGATTACTCCAACTCAATTCATCCCCGCGACCCCTCCGTCATACCCGCGAAAGCGGGTATCCATGAACGTCCATTGATGCACCCCTCCACCCCTTCCCCATTTCCAGCGGGAAGGGCGAAGGCCGGGAAGGAAATTCGCCTCGCG
>CBFGRU010000140.1:0-8005 GCA_965651255.1 uncultured Phycisphaerales bacterium | reverse complement strand
CACACTGAACCTTACTCGTTTTGCGTTCCACGAGGCCGCCACGCGGCCAGCCGTTTTCATTCGCCGCCGAGTGCGAAACTGCGCGGATCGCGCTCTCTGTTCCATCGACGCCAGCGAAGGACGTCCGAGAACGGTCTGATTCGACTCTCTTCGCTTCGTTGTCCCCCTTACCAAAGTTACCTTCACCAACGGAACTTCACGCCCGCTCATTTCGCGGCACGGCCACGGCTGCCGCGCGAAATCGGAGGTTTGTTATGGCTCACAGGAACGTTCAATCCACCGCACACGATCGCCGGGCGCGATGGCTGAAGGTCTTGATGCTGGCGGCGCTCTGCTCGATGATGTTTGCATGGCGCGCCGAAGCAGATGATGTGCGAACGACCAACGCACCCGTGTTCGTCAATCTCTCGATCGATGCGTCGATGATCACCAAGTCATCGCGCAATGCGGATCGGAAGGCCGCGGTTGAGCAGATGGCTGCACAGATTGCAGCGAAGGCCAAGACCCAGCCGAATCGGTTCATCACGATTCGGATGAAGGGCGCGCCGCTGCAACTTGCGGATCTTCCTGCCAAGCAGCGCAGCGAGTTTACCCGGCGATTCAGCAATCAGGCCGACAGCAAGTACGCGCTCTACATGGCGGGAATGCTCGATGAGATCATCCAACGCGCCCAGCGGTCTGCGCCGCGGGCGCGAATTGGTGTGTATGGGTTGCCGAATGAGCATGCGCGATCAAAGAACATGTCTCTGACACTGTTGAACAGTCGGTATCAGCGCGTCATTGATCAACTCGATGTTTTCGTGTCACCGCGGCAGATGATTCTCTCGAATCCCTCGCTGGAAGAATCGCGCACGATCAGACGGAGTCTGAGCGAGGCCGCACGACTGGCCGACGGACGGCCGATCGTTTTTCGAACGAATGGCGCGTGGCGTCTCTGGATGCCAGGTCAGTCGAACCATGATGAGGCCGTCTCGCTTCCCGTGGGAGTGAAGGCAGCCGACTCCGCCACCGAAGCTGAGAGCGCCACTTCAGAAGCGGGCGCCGGAACGACTCCGCAGCCATCGGGTTCAGCGGCCGGTGCATCGGCAGGGACCGGGAGCTCCGGAGGTTCCGGGGGTTCGGGAGGTTCCGGGGGTTCGGGCTCCAAGTCCGGTGGTGGCGGTGGCGGTGGCGGACAATCGACCGCGGCACCGTCGCTCAAGTCAGGGACGAACGCGGACGGTGTCGATTCGACGAAGGCAGACTACGCCTCGCGCAATACCGTCGGCAGCAACACCGGCTTAAGCGGAGGCGGTACGACGGGATCGGGCAGCAGCCAGAATGGTGGCAGCGGAAACAACAACGTGGTCTCCAGCACCGCCTGGTCGCGCACATTCAATGTGCCGCAGTCGATCGGCGCGCTGAACGTGACGGGGACTGATCACACGTTCACGGTGGCGCACAGCCAACTCGGCACACTGCGCAGCGCAACCGGTCATGTCCTTCACCGGAATGCCGGTCAGTTGCTGGTTGTATCAAACATCATTCCAAAGGATGGCGGGTTCGACATCACCTACACCATCAGCAATCCGACGAATCAGGCGCACACGCTGCCTGATCTCATGCTCACGGGAAATATGCTGGGTAGTGAGATCGAGTATCTTGAACATCACTTCGGCAACACGTTCATCGGCCTCTCCGCTGCGGGAACCGACGCGGTGTATGCACCGTCGCGGCAATACCCGCGGGTGTTGTATTCACCGGTCATGATCGCGCGAAACAGCCAGCTCGCAATGGGCATTTCGCTTCTTTACCCGATGATGGAGTATCAGCACCAGATCCGCACCCGCTTTTTCCGGCCGGCAAACCAGAGCGACTGGGTGGCGATCTTCACTCTTGAAGGTGAGATGCCCGCCGGCGCGCAGCGCAGTTACACCGTCACCGTGCGGTACGGCCTGAAGAACGACTGGATTCATACGCTGCGCCCCTATCGCGACTACTTCTGGTCGATGTACGGCCAGACGCCGCGCTACGAGCAGGACCTGCGACCGGTGTATCGATACGCGGTATCACTTTCGGAATGGAACACCGCGGATAATCCGCGCGGTTTCAGGCCGTGGATTCGTCCGGATCAGAACGGCTGGAAGGATGAAGTTGACGTCATCCTCGACCTTCTCGAACGGTCGGACTTCCAGCGCATCACGCTGGTGACGCCGTCGGGAACGTATCGTCATCACCCGGACAACAACATGCCTCCGCAGTTCATGAGCGCCTGGCCAACCGCCATGAAGGACACCGCGCACGAGCTGAATCGCATCCGCGATGCAGGAGTCGAGGTCACGGCCTGGTGGGGTCGATCCGCCCAGGTTGCGGACAAGTGGGATGATGATGTGCTCGAAGAGTTCGAGCCGTCCGACCCGACTCACGCCAACCTGATGCGCCAGGAAATGATCCTTGCAGCGCAGCGCGGGTTCGACGGAGTCGGCCTTGACTTCTTCCGTCGTATGCCGCCGTGGAAAGCGTTGCCGTGGCTGGAGGAACTGCGCGCGATCGCTCCGAATGCGCACTTCGTCGCGGAACCTGCTTGTTATGACGTGCTTCATCTGCAAACCCCCGTGTGGGTGCAGGCGGAACACCTGCCGATGCCGCATTACATGGCTGACTACCTGATTCCCACCCGGGAAATCTGGGCGCATCTGCGCGGCGATCAGCTCACCCACGAGCGGGCGGTGGAGCTCGTCAAATGGGGCATGACCCTCAGCGTCAACCCCTCCACCATGCAGCCGGAACTGACGCGGGAGTATCTCGTCGAGAACAGCGACGGTATTCTCACCGATTGAAATCGCCTCCGGTCTCTGGTAGTCGATTCATGCAACGGGGCGCTCCATCAGGACGCCCCGTTCTCAATTGTTGCACCCATGTTGGTGCGCTGCGATTACTCCTGCCCGATCACAGCGCGATCCATCGAGAGCGTAAAGCCGAGCGCGGTAAACACCGCCACGTGCGTTGCGCGAATGCTGATCTGCACAGTTCCATCGGCCGGGTCAACGTACGTGCCGGCGGGAATGCCCGCCGCCCCGATGACCGCGTAGTCGAAGCCGATTGACGCCTGATCAATCGCCACCCATGAACCATCACTCAAGCGTCGCAGCCGAAGCGTGACCAGCGTTCCCGGCGTATTGCTGCGTACGCGGGCCTCGGCGCCAATGGTCGGAACATCAACCGCATCGCATTGAACGGTGAAGTGATGCTCGCTGAGGTTCGGTTCCAGTGCCGTAAAGCCGAACTGCGAACGCACCCTTCGCGGTTGATCATCAATCGCGCGGGTCTCGTACAACGCGCCATCCAGGTGATGTCCGAATCGCCGCTCTTCGTGCATCGGCACGCGCCACCCCAGGAGCGCATCGCGCACAAATCGGCCGAACCAGTCACCGCCAGTACCGCTGAAGTGCACCGAATCGATCAGAAAGCCCAGGCCGTTCAGGTGGTTGAACCCATCGTGAAGGTCAAAGAGATTCAGAAACCCGTGACCTTCTGCCTGTGCGATGGCGAGTTGCAGATCGGTCGTTGCCTCGCGCGAGGGCGAAAACGCATGATGCGAGAAGAGTACGATCGGCGTGCCGGGCAGCGCGGCCTGAACTCGCGCCACGTACGCGGGCAGATCGATCTGAAACTGCGCCATGCTCGTCGTCTGATCGAGCATGATGAAGACGACATCCGGCTCCAGCGTCGAGAGCGTCGCCGCTTCAATCATCGGCATCGCGCGCAGGAAGTCATCCGGCCCCGATCCGCCTCGCGCCAATCGGTGATACACCACACCCCCCGTCCCCGTCCGCATGTCCAGCCCGTTGAGCTGCGTCCACATCGGGTTCTTGCTCGTCGCGCCGACGAGGGAGAATCGAATCGTGCTCAGGACGTTCGGGTCGCCGCTCCCTGTGTTGAATGAATACAGCCCAAGCTCCGGCGTCGACCCCGGTCGCAATGATGCATCCAGTTCTGTCAGCACATCGCCGTTCAGTTCAACCCGAATCACACCCGCGCCGGGCTCACGAACGTAGTGCAGGGTCACCTCCGGCCCGTAGAGATCAACTTCCACCCAGCCGCTGGCGCCGATGCGCGCATACAGGCCGTCGAGCGAGCGCTCGCCGTACTGATCGCGATCGCCGTTCCCCGGCCCAAAGAGCGCCCACGGCGCATTACTGCTGCGAAACGCCAGCCCCGGACGCCGGTTCCGCGTTCCATTGTTCAAAAATGCAAACGATCCGTTCAGCGCCAGGTAGCCGTCACCGCCGTTTCCGTAGATCGCTTCCAATTCATCGCGCAGGTACCAGTTGAATGAGTCGATGCGGTACGAAATGGAATCACCGATGAGCGCGTACCGCGCGGGCACATTGCTTTCCAAACGATCGCGCCACGCGCTCGTCTCCTCGTGCAGCTTCCACGCCAGCGGTCGCTGCGCCGCCGCTGCACCGTCGAACATTCCCGCCAGGCACGCGCCCGCGAGAAGCACGATGATTCGGAACATCTCTTCCGCCTCCCTCATCAGGTGGATGGCCGGCCGAACGGATCAGCCGAAACCATCAATACTCTCCTGCTCATTTGTAACGGGCGGGGAAGCGTCGAACAAGAGTCAACGACCGGTTTTGGTGGTTATGGGCGATTGCCGCCACCGCGATGCAGCGATTCACGCACCCTGACGCGGAGCGTACGCCAGATCCTCATCCGCGAACGCTTCATCCGCATCGTCATACGCTTCGTACATCTCGTCCTGGTCGTACCCACCCGTCGCCTGTTGCAGGAACGAGGGAACGGCACCGAAGCGCTCAAAGATCTTGCCGAGATACAGCATCGTGAAGTAGACCGTCACGATCGTGATCAGCGCGATGTACCCGAAGGCCGACGTTTCGCCGCGCGCCATGCCGATCAACTGACCAAGCGCCGAACCGATGGGCAGAATGATGAACGGCGAGAACTGGTTCAGCGCCACGATTTCATCCAGCAGGCGGAAGATCAGACCGCCGAGCACCGCGTACAGCAGCAGCGCGTACCACCCGCCCTCCGCCGCGGCGTGACCGATAATGCCCGGCCCGATCGTCAGTCGCGAGGTATCGACATCGGGAATCGCCGCAAACCCCGCGATCTGCGCGCTGAGCGGTGTCGGCTTGTCGTTCCACCACGAACGCGGCACGGGATACACCAGGAAGTATCCCGGCGTAAACAGGTGTCGGTACTCCCGGCGGTTCGGATACGTCTCCATCAGCCACATCGACACTGCGCCGGCCTGCTGACCGTCGAGCATCATCAGCATGCCGTTGAGAATGTTTCCACCTCGTTGCACGCTGGTCAGGTGCTCTTGCGCGGTTCGGTCGTGCTCCGCAGCCGAACGCACACTCGTAAACGCCGCCAGCACCGCCACGGGAATCGCCGTCACCAGCACCAGTCGCAGCACCAGTGTCCGCGTCGGCAGGTGTCGCCACGCCGAGTAGAACATGCCCCACACCATGCAACCACCGACCGCCACGATCCCTCGGCGGCCGAACGCCCCCGTAATGACGATCGCGATGTTCACCATCATCAGCGAGAGCGACCAGAAAATCACCACCGGGTTCATCAGCCGCTTGCCCCACACCCAGCCGCAAAGGCCCGATGACACCGCCGCCATCCCGACGCCCCAGTAGTCGGTCACAATGGAAATCAGCGGAATGCCCACCGTCAGACGCAGGCCCGCAGCCACAAACGTGCTCATGATGGAAAGCATCAGCAGCGTGCCGTCATTCGGCACCGACCACGTCTGCGGCATCCATGTCGCCACCCGTTTGACGATGAATCCCCGTTTGAACGCCCAGAAGAACAGAATCAGAAACACCGTCACCTGCACCGCGAAGAGCAGGCCCGTGACATCCGGATTCTCAACGTAGAAGTGGCTGAACCCCGTCACCGTCAACGCCATCGCCCCGCTCGTTACCTGGAAGACGATAAACCCCATCAGCGCAATGTTGCGAATGCTCAGCAGCGGGCATTGGCCCGTGTGATGCTGGCGCAGCATGACCGCCAGCAGCACCAGCGCCGTGGCGTACAGGTAGATGGCGATCAGCACCGACATGCGTAGGGGATTCCGCTCTTCATCTCAACTCGTTCAATCGCGGCGAACGATGCATCCGCCGATACGTCTATCGTACACACCGCCCGATCGCATGAGTACGAAACGTGGATGCTGCAAGTTCTCAACCGTTTTTCAGTGCTCTACCGCCCCCCGACCAGACGATGAACCATGAAGGCATCCACGCACTCGCCGTCGGATGAAACATTATCGGCCCCGTACGGAGATCCGATTGCCCAGCGAAGCGAAGCGCGGCTTCATCCGCATCACCTCGAACTACACGCGGCTCCTGACCACCTTTGTCCTGGGGCTCTTCCTCGTGCGCCTGCAACTGCTCGGGCTCGGTGAAGATGGTCTCGCCCTCATCACCCTGCTCGGCTCCACCGTCGGCCTGGCCGCCATGCTGCAGGTCATTGTCGCTTCCAGCATGGTGCGCGAGCTGGGCTCGGCACATCACAGCAACGATCAGGCCGCATTCCTCACCACCTACAACAGCGCGCTCGTTCTCTCTCTGGTCATTGCCACCATCAGCGCCGTGCTCTTCGCCATCATCTGGCTCATACTCCCATTGCTCAACGTCCCCCCCGAACTCCTCGGACCGGCGCGCTGGCTGGTCTTTGCCAAGGGCGCGGAAACCTTCGCCGTCATCGCGATGGCCCCCGCCTTCAACATGTACAAAATCACCGAGCGCATGGTCGCTCACAACCTCTTCACCACGCTCGGCCGGGCATCGTACTTCGCCGTCGCGCTCATCCTCTTCGGCCTGCTCGGCCTGCGCGACCCCGCACGCGGACTCACCCTCTTTGCCATCATCTCTTCCGCCATCTTCATCCTCACCCAGTGCGTCGGCACACTGCTCATGGTGATCGGTGATCGTCGCCTGCTCCCGCGACCGCGCCTTGCCACGCGCGCCGCCACACGCTCGATCATCGGCGTCGGCGGGTGGAACTCGCTCTTCATCACCGCCATGCAGCTTCACTTCCCCGTCGATGCGCTCGTGATGAACCTCGTCTTCGGCCTGCGCGGAAACCTCATCTGGGGACTCGCCTCTCAGATGACCAGTTACGTCCGCATGCTCACCGTCGGCATGACCGAAGGCGTCGAAGCCGTCGCCGCACGAGTCAGTACCGTCGGAACCAATCGCGCTGCCGCCGTCCGGCAACTCGCCCATCAATCAACCCGGCTGCACGGCCTCGTCGCCTTCCCCGCCGCCCTCACCGTCATCGTCTTCGCCGAACCGCTCCTCAACCTCTGGATCGGCGATCGCATCGACCAGGCCACCCGCGCTGAGAACCTCGCCTTCATCGCCACCCTTGTGCGCGTTCTCTCCATCGGCCTGCTCATCCGCGCCATCAGCGATAACTGGCAACACATCCTCTACGGCGCCGGGTTCGTCAAGGACTTCGCGCTCTACACCCTCGCCGGCGGACTGCTCAACCCCTTCCTCGCGGTCGCGCTGATCTGGATCCTCCCCGAATCCATCGATTACACCGGCCCCGCCGTCGGCTACTCATTCATCATGTTTGTCTTTCACTTCATCCTTCTCCCGCTTGCCGCCGCCAGAAAACTCGAAACCAGTTACCTCCAACTTCTCTCCGGCCTCGCCCGGCCCGCACTCGTCACCCTCGCCTGCGCCGGCATCTACCTCATCGCGGTCATCCTCATCGAGCGGTGGACGATCATCCCCCTCGCGATCACGCTCGCCATCTTCGGCCTCGCCTACGGCCTGGGCGCACTGTGGTTCATCCTCAGCCGCGCTGAACGCGAACGAATCACCCGCGCCATCCACCGCCGCCGAACCCCCACCACCACCCCTCCCCCCATCGAGCCGCGACCGTGAGGGTGCGGTTTCGGGTCGAGTGACCGTTTCGCCGCGAGCAACCTTCCGGGGGCAAGGGAGCGCGCCTCCTGAGAGCGAGCGAATCA
>CBFGRU010000139.1:0-8010 GCA_965651255.1 uncultured Phycisphaerales bacterium | reverse complement strand
CAGTTCCAGTGGAAGCCGGTGGATTCAGCGCGGGCGGCGGTGGTGGCGCGCAGGTGGTGGGCGATGGGCTGCGTCAGGTAGCGCAGGGCGATGCGATGGCCGGCGGGTCCGGCGCCGGCGGTATCGATGGTGAAGGAGGCCATCTTCCATCGGCGGTCGAAGGGATTCTCGAGCACCTCGATCGTTTGTATTTTTTCAAAAGTGGTGATGGTGAGTCGGCGGGAGAGGATGCCGGTGCGGATGGCGAGGCCGCGATCGAGCATCGCCCAGCCGGTACAGCGGATGGCGTGGTGTGCGTGCCAGATGGTCAGCGCGGGGATGATGACGATGATGGGCGCCGCGATGAGCCAGCCGAAGGCGGTGCTGGCCCACCAGGTGAGGATGAGGCCGGTGAAGAGGCCAAGCGCGCCCTGGACTCGCATGCGTCGCGCGCCGGCCCGGGGGGCGAGGGGTTGCCAGTCGGGTGATTGCAGTGCGAAGTTCGGGTGAATCTCGCGGAGAAGGGCTTCTGCATGATCGGCATGGATGAGGGGCACGAAGTGTTTGCGGCTGAAGACCTGTTCTTCGTTGCCTTCCTGGACGCCGCCGGCGGTTTCGACAAGGATGGTTGCTCTTCTGAACAATCGATGCAGCGGGGTGCGGCGGATGGAGATGAGCTGAATGCGCCGCCGGGGAATGGTGGCGGCATGGCGGGTGAAGAGGCCGGTGGTGAGGCGCAGGTCATCGCCGCGGCGTTCGAGGGTGAAGCCGTAGAAGCGCAGGAAACTCCATGCGATGGAGAGCAGGTAGAGGTTGATGAGCGCGCCGAGGCCGGCGACAAGGAGCATGAGGCCCGGCGCAGCGAGCTGGTCATCGAGCCACTCGCGGGCCTGCTGCAGGAAGGTGGTTCGTTCCCAGAGGTTGAGTTCCCACGAAATGCCGATGGCCGCAGCGACGAGGACCAGGCCGCGATTGGCGATGAGGCCGAGACGAACGATCTCGCCCGGGGTCAGCCGGAGCAGCGTGGTGACTGCGGGAGTGACCGCTTGCGCGTTGCCATCGGCGGCGGGGACTTGGGTTGAAGCCGTTGATGATGCGTCGGCGGTTGGTGTTGTTGTTGATGATGATGATGATGATGCCGCGGCGGGTTCGCGCCGTTCGGCGAAGATGCGCTCTCGGAGTTCCTCAATGCGATCGAGCGACACGACGCGGAGCTGCGCTTCGGCCTTTCCGCCGCTGCCGGTTTCGATGTTGACCTCGGCGACGTTGAAGAGTCGGTGAAGAATGCTTTGCTTGAGGTCGATGTTCTGAATGCGGGCAAAGGGGATGTGCCGCTCGTTGGAGAAGATGAAGCTGAAGGTGATGATGAGTTCATCGCGCTCGAAGCGATAGCGCAGCGCGATGTATCGAATGACCTCGAAGATGATGGCGGGGATGATGAGGATGGCGAACCAGACTTCCCATTGCTCGCCCTGGGAGAGGAAGAGGACGCCGATGGCGGGAATGACGAGGGCGCGAAAGAGCGCGAAGATGCGGAAGATGATGGTGGAGGGATGAAGGCGGCGGACCGCGCTGAAGTTGTCAGACGCCATCGCGCTCGCTCCCGCGGATCAGGTAATCGCGAATGCGCATGGCGGTTTCGCGCTGCAGTCCGCCGAGGGTGACGGTGTGATTCTGCGTGCCGGCGGTGTGAATGATGAGGGTGGCGAGGCCGAAGTGTCTGGCGATGGGACCATGCCGCACATCGGTATGCTGCACGCGCGACCGGGGAATGTTGTGCACATGCCGGAAGTAGACGCCGCGGCGAATCTCGATGCCGAGGGGCGAAAGCGTGTACGACGCATGGTTGTAGGCAAGTCGCGGATAGATCGTGGCGCCCCAGAGCAGCCAGCCGACGAGCAGCAGCCAACCGAAGAGCATGCCGAGATTCGCAATGAGCGGCAGTTCGAGGACGTACCAGAGAGTGATGACCGCAGCGAGGGTGGGCAGACCGATGATGCCGGCCACGATCCACGCACCCATGCGATCGACGGTGATGGAGTTGAGCGCGAGTTGCCTTGGTTGGCCGTCGGCAAAGTCATCGGCAGCGGCGGCGGAATCACCCGCGGCGGTTGTGAGGTCGGGCTGCGTTTCGGCGTGGTCAGGTTCCGGCGGCACAGTGGTCTCGGCGCGATTTTCGTGCATCACCGGGTCGTTCGGAATTGCCTCATCGCTTCTTTCAGTCATCGCGTCGATCGTAGCGGGTTTCTTACCGGGTGCGGCGGGCGTTGCAGTCAGTCATCGAGCAGGGTGAAGGTCGGGGGCAGGATTTCATCGCGCGTGCCGGTGCGAAGGGCCAGTCGAAAGCCCGGCCGGAGGGCGCCGGCCGCCCACTCGCCGTTCGGGTCGAGCGTGATGAGGGCGACCTGATCCTGCGGTCTGAGTTCAAACCAGTGCAGGATGCGTTCGAGCACTTCACGAATCGCATCGGCCCCGCTCTGGCCGCGGCGCATCTCTTCGACGGCCAGGAACGAACCATTGATTGCCATGACAAGTTCACCCGTGCCGGTCGCCGTGGCGCCGCCGACTTCGGGATCGATGTACAGACCGTGGCCGACGATGGGTGAATCACCGACGCGGCCGGGGCGTTTGTACGGCGTGCCGCTGGTGGAACAGGCGCCGGCGAGCGTGAGGTTCGCATCGATCGCCAGCGTGCCGATGGTGTCGTGATGTGTCCAGCGAGATTCATCATCGGGTTCGGGCTGACGGAACAGCCGGCCGGAGTTTTCACGATCAATCGGTCGCAGTGACGCTTCGAGCGCTCGGTCGCGCGATTGATCTTCGGTGCGCGGATTCGCCTTCCACTGCTGCCACTTGGCGCGAGCGTCCTGCGTCAGCGGGTCGCGCAGCGGGAACCCCTCGCCGGCAGCGAATTGCGCAGCCCCCTCACCGGCGAGGAGGCGATGGGAAGTCTTCTCCATGACGGCCCGCGCGATGGACACCGGATTCGGATAGCCGCGAATGGCGCACACACTGCCGAACCGCCGGGGCGAGAGCATGATGCATGCATCGAGCGAGACCTGTCCTTCCGCATCGGGCAGGCCGCCCGTGCCGACGGAGTCGATCTCGGGATCGTCTTCGACGGTGATGCACGCGCGCTCGACGGCATCGAGCGCGTTCCCGCCATCGGCGAGGATCGGCCACGCCGCGGTGTGACCGCGCTGCGCGAAGGACCAGGTGGAGACCATGATGGGCGTTTCGAGTGGCGCGCGTCGCATGAACTGAGATTCCCGCAGGTTCAATGAAGCGAAAGACGAATCGGTGATGCGTGAATCGTACCGCGCAGAAGGCGCGTACCATCGTTCACCCTTCATGCGAATTCACACGATTGATCTTGCGTATCTCGGGTCGGCGGGCATGATCGCTGCGTACATCCTCGAGGGACCGACGGGCATCGTGCTGATTGAAACCGGCCCGGCCAACACCAGCGCGGCGCTCGAGCAGGGGTTGGCTGAGGTTGGCATCGACCCGGCGGATGTTCGTGATGTGGTGGTGACGCACATTCATCTCGACCATGCCGGCGCTGCGTGGCAGTGGGCTGCGCGCGGCGCGACGATTCACGTGCACTCGTTCGGCGCGAAGCATCTGGTCGATCCTTCACGACTGCTCCGAAGTGCGGAGCGAATCTACGGCGAGCGGATGATTCCCCTGTGGGGCGAGCTGCGCCCCTGTCCCGCGGACACCGTTCGCCCGATCGTCGATGGCGAGGTGATTCGCGCAGGCGGACTTGCGCTGCGCGCGATCGAAACGCCCGGCCACGCGCGACATCATCATGCCATTGCGCTGGAAGAGGAAGGCATCTGTTTTCCCGGCGATGTGGCAGGGATGATTCTGCCCGATGACCGGTTCATCACCGTGCCGACACCGCCGCCGGAGTTCGACCCGATCGCGTGGGAGTTGAGCATCGATCGGCTGGAGCGTGAATCGTTCCGCGCGCTGTACCCGACGCACTTCGGCGCGGTCAAGGATGTTGCAGATCACCTGAATGCGGTTCGCCACGCGGTACGCGATCACCATGCGTTCGTGCGCGACCGGCTGAATCGTGGTGAGACTCGCGATGAGGTACTGTCAGAATATCGTGCGTGGTGCACTGCGCTGGCGCGCGATGCGGGTGTTGCGAACGATGTTCGCCAACGATTCCTCTCACCATCGCTTCTCGCGATGAACGTCGATGGTATTCTGCGGTACGAGCGGGATGTGAAGCCGCTGCAATCCTCCCCCGGCCAACGGTAGGAACTCATGCTGAACTTGCTGGATCGTCATCACCATTCTCAACGTCAACATCACGGAACCACGCGCCGCATCGTGGGCGCGCTGGGATGCGTGAGTTTCGCAGCGGCCCTGCAGGTTGGGGCAGCGCAGGAACCAACCCGCGCGGTGAACGATGAACACGCGCTGCTGAACGCGGTGCTTCCCGTTCCTGAAGCAGGCCAACTGCGCGCCTGGCATAACCTGCTCTCGAGCGAGCCGCACGTTGCGGGCACCGAAGGCGATTGGCGCACGATTAACCGCCTGATGCTGACGATGGATGCAATGGGGCTGGAGATTCAGCGGCAGGAAATCGAACCGCTGCTCGCTGAACCCATTGCGGCGTCGCTGAGCATCATCGCGCCGGAAGAGGTAGCGCTCGACATCAAAGAGCGGCCGGTCTGGAACGATCCGTTTACCAATCACCCGGACCTTTCCTTCGCCTGGAATGCCTACAGCGCGAGCGCAACGGTGGAGGGTGAGATTGTCTACGTGAATCGCGGAACGCGCGAGGACTTCGCCCAACTGCGCGCACTTGGGGTTGATCTGAAGGGGAAAATCGCGATCGCCCGGTACGGCGGTAACTACCGCGGATACAAAGCGACGTACGCGCAGGAAGCCGGTGCGATCGGTCTGATCATGTTCACGGATCCCGCGGATGGAGGCGGCGATGGTTTCGCGCGCCCGGTCTATCCACAGGGTGGGTGGGCGAACGATTCGTACATCCAGCGCGGGTCGGTGCTGAACCTGCCGTACCCGGGTGATCCGCTCACGCCGTTCGTCGCGGCGACCGGTGATGCACCGCGGCTTGACCCGAACGACGTGGCGCTGCCGCGCATTCCCGTACAGCCGATCGGTTCGAGCGCGGCGAGTGAGATCATGATGCGCATGACCGGCGAATCCGCACCGGAGTCATGGCGCGGCGATATGCCCGTCGAGTATCGACTCACCGGCGGCGAGGCGCTCCGGGTTCGACTCTCGGTTGAACAGAAACGCGAACGAAAGAAAACCGCCAATGTCTTCGGGATCATTCGCGGGTCGGAGTTTCCGGATGAGGTGATCATCATCGGCGCCCATCACGATGCATGGAGTTTCGGGTCGGGCGATCCGAACTCCGGTTCCATCGTTGTGCTCGAAGTGGCGCGGGCGTTCGCCGAAGCGGCACGCAACGGCCTGCGACCGCGGCGGACGATCATCTTCGCGCACTGGGGAGCGGAAGAATTCGGCATCATCGGTTCCACCGAATGGTGCGAAGCGAATGCCGATCATCTGCGCAACAATGCGGTCGCATACATCAATCTGGATATGGCTGCCATGGGGCCGAACTTTGGTGCAAGCGCTTTTCCCTCGCTGCGGCCGGTGATCGAGTTCGCCGCCGCGCGCGTGCCGGCGGCGCGCAAGCCCGATCACACCATTCTCGAAGCGTGGGCTCCGCAGCGTGATGATGGCTCGCGCTCGCCGCGCTTCGGCGACCTCGGTGGCGGCAGCGATCATGTCGGCTTTCTCTGCCACCTCGGTATCCCGAGTGCCGGCATCGGCGCGGGCGGCAGCGCGGGCATGTCGTACCACTCCAACTATGAAACCCTGCAGTGGTACCGTCAGGTGGTTGGCGATGATTATGAACCCGCGCTGATGCTTTCGCGATTCGTCGCGGTCATGGCCGCTCGACTCGCCGATGCGCCCATCCTTCCGCTTGATCAGCGCGCGGTCGCAGCCGATTTCGAAACCAAGATCAACTTCCTTGAAGAACGCGCCACGCAACTCGGCGTGACGTTCGCGGCTGCTTCACTCAGTGCCGAACTTACGGCCTACCGCGACGCGGCCCGGGGGCTCGCCGATCAACTCAGCCGAATGTCAACTGCCGCAACTCCGGCAGCGCGAGCGTTACACCGCGACATCAACACCCATCTCCGCGCGCTCGACCGCGCCTGGCTGCATGAAGATGGACTGCCCGGTCGGCCGTGGTGGCGCAATCTCTATGCGGCCAGCGATCCGCACTCCGGCTATGCGGCGTGGGTGCTGCCTCTCCTTCGAGAAGCGATTGAAGCGCGCGATGAGGCGATGATCCAATCAGCCACCGACACGTACCGCGCGGTCCTCATCAACCTCACCGAAAAGATCGCCACGCTCCGCGCGATGCTGCCGTAGAAACCTCGATCACCCCGAGCGCCCCCGGCGCGTGCCAGTGGGTTTCGCATCCTGCTTCCGTTTGATTGTGTCCGTCTCGCGGTTCAGGACCAGCGGCTGTCGCTTTCGGTCACGCTTTACGATCAACCATCCATCCAGCGCGAGCGCTTCGAGCACTTCCAGCACTCTGCTCCGCGCAAACCAGTGGTGTTCGCGCGGGAAAAGCATATGCAGCGCCTGATCCGCCAGTTCCATGATGCGTGTTGCCTCATCCGTCTGCTGCAGAATCTCAAACACCAGGCCGTAGAACTCGCAGAGCGGAAGCTTCTTCGATTCCTTGAAGTAGCACGGTATCTGCCGAATCCTTCCTTCCACCAACTCACCGACAAACCCCTGTTCCGCCCGGTGCAGATTCAGTTTAAACGTCGTCTGCCCGTCGATCAGCCACTTCTTCTTCGCTCCCCCGCCGCCGAACCGGTTCGTCAGGTCGTGCAGACTCGTGATGTCAAAGAACGCCAGCGACGGGCTGCCCTGCAGCTCCGTCGAAAACGCGCCCTGACTGATCCACCGGAACGCCTCCTTTGGTGAGAGGCGCAGCCCCGCGCTCTTTGCCAGTTCCTGGCAGTATTCCTGCAACTCCGTCTGCAGGCCGTTTGCAGAATACCAGTAGATCGCAAACCGAATGTGGTACTCGATCGACTCGCGATTCTTCTCGTTGAACCTCGCGCGCAGCCATTCCGCATTCAGCTCACCACGCTCCAGCTCCATGATCGTGTACGCACAGTCACGCGCCGAGGCGTGCGCGAGCGTCATGCCCGCCGCCAGGATCGGGTCGGCGAATCCCGCTGCTTCCCCGATGAGAAACCAGTTCTCCCCGACGATCCGATCGGCCAGGAACGACCAATCCTTCGTCGTCTCCACCATGCCGCGCGCCGTTGCATTCGCGATCAACGACGAAACCAGCGGCTCTTCACGCAGCGCCCGCGCATACAGCGCTGCCGGCGTTTCGCCCGATTCGCGGTAGTAGTCCGCGTGGCAGATGAATCCGATGCTCGTTCGCGTCGGGCCCAGTGGAATGAACCACACCCAGCCGTACGGCAGCGAACGCACCTGCACGCGCGTGCCGCCAACGCCGATCTCTTCCGCCCACTCCGCATTCTCCCAGTAATCCCAGAATGCGACGTTCCGCAGGCGCTCGGGCGACTCGGTGCCGATCTCCATCCCCCGCCGAAGCACGCCGCTCGTCCCGCTTGCATCGACGTAGTGCTTCGCGACGATCATCTCCCCCGAGTCGAGCACCAGCCCGGTGATGCGGTCCCCTTCCCGCTGCACCTCGCGGACGAGTTCCCCCTCGCGCACGCTCGCGCCGAGCGCTGCTGCGTGATTCAGCAGAATCGCATCGTACTTCGCGCGGTCCACCTGAAACGCGGTGTACCGGCGCTGTCCCGCAAACTTCGCGGGCCGCGGCTCATCCACAAAGTTCTCCGGCGGCACGAAGTTGAAATCCCACGGCGATGGATCCTTCCCCCACACGTAACTCGCCCCCAGCTTGATCGGGAACCCCGCCGCCTCCACCTTCTCCCAGCAACCCATCTCATCCAGAATGGTTGAGATCAA
>CBFGRU010000138.1:0-8028 GCA_965651255.1 uncultured Phycisphaerales bacterium | reverse complement strand
CGGGCCCTTGACGAGCAACAGGTTCCGACCCGGCTCGATTCGTATCACTTCGTGGTTCCGCGAGGTCACTCGCTCATCACCCATATGGCCCGCCATTCGCTTGCCGGGGCGAACCTTTGGACCGGTACCGCGATTGGTGCCGTGGGCAGCAATCGACCCGGCAGATCGGTGCTTTCGCTCCACACCGTGGCTGGCTTCCAATCCGGCAAAATTATGCCGTTTCATGACGCCCTGAAAGCCCTTGCCCTTACTCTGACCGATCACATCCACATAATGGACTTCACCGAGCGACTCAACCGTCAAGGTCTGACCGAGCGTGTATTCCGCGGCCTGCTCTGCAGTTTCCAGCCGCAACTCTCGGTGCTCACGCTTGGGAGCCGTTCCCGCCTTCGCATCATGACCGATGAGGGGCATCGTGCTACGGCGGGGTTTCAGATCCTCAAACCCAATCTGGACCGCGTTGTACCCATCGGATTCTTCAGTCTTCACCTGCGTGACAACACACGGGCCCGCCTGAATGACCGTCACCGGCACGCTGACTCCGTCGCCAACGTACAACCGTGTCATTCCGAGCTTTCGACCGATCAGTGCCGAGGGCATACTGCCAGATCCTTTCCGTCAGGGGTCCGCCGAACCTCGATTCGGCCGACATGACGCGACGTCATCCTACGAACGCGGCTGAACCACCCGGCCCAGCCGCAGAAAATCCAACCATGTACTCAGGCCTTGATCTTGACGAACACGCCTGCAGGAACCACCAGACGATTCAACGCTTCAACCGTCCGGTCATTCGGCTCCATAATGTCGATAATTCGCTTGTGAGTGCGAATCTCGAACTGTTCACGCGACTTCTTGTCAATGAACGGCGACCGATTCACCGTGTAGATCTCGCGCCGTGTCGGCAGCGGAACCGGGCCGGCCACCCTTGCGCCGGTGCGCTTCGCGTGATCCACAATCTCACGGGCCGAGGCATCCAAGGCCTGATGGTCGTACGCCTCGAGTCGAATTCTGATCTTGCCGCCAGTCATTGCTGTCGCCAGTCGTCTTGTTGTACCAGTTGTACGTGAAAAACAAGGCGAACCCGACCCTTCCCTCGCCCCGCGAGGGGAAACCCGAGCGCGCCGAACTTCTGAAATTGCGAACCGGCCATGATACGCCATGCACGAAAGGTGTCAACCGATGCAAGTCCCTTGATTCCTTTTTCCACGACTGACTCCCGGTTCGGTCGAAGTCACCACTAGAATCACTCACACACCCGCATGAATCGACCACGGAGCTGTTCCATGGCGTCTCTGAACTTTCATCTCTTCACCGTCATTTTCGCTCTGCTGGCGAGCACTTCGCCGGGAACTGCCCAAGGGCAGGATGATCCCGAACGTCGCGACCTCGAAGCGAAGGGCTTGATGAATCAACCGGTCGTGAACGAATCGATCGGCCTGGAGATTCATCCGCCCCAGAACAGCCAGGTTGTTCCCTCGCAGGCCGGCGCACAGGTCATCCTCGAAATCCGCGATGCCGCGGCGGTGCCTACCTGGAGTGTCGAGTTCAGTCCGCTTCAGACTTCAATCTCCGATCCTTCGGCGGAGAGCGTCGCGCAACTCTTTCTCGATCAACTGAACGCAGCGGAAGTCCCCAAGACCATCCTTCGTGATGATCATCTCACAATTCATGGTAAGCGCAGCCGGCTCATCTACTTCAGGGATGCAGGCGAAGGCGTTGTCGGGCTGATCGCCGGTGTTCTGATCGTCCCGACCGGAGGAAACCGGTTCCTGCTCGGCCGAATTGGGATCGGCCGGCAACACTTTGAAGTCGCAGCCCCCCTTCTCGATTCCTCCTTTGCGACGATGAAAGTGTTCAGCCAGGCAGAGGTGCAACTCATTCAACAGCAGCGGCTTGCAAGTGCTGCTCAATTTCTGGAATCGTTGACCCCCGAACGTCTTCGATCGCTCGACGGTTTTCGCCAATGGTATCGGCTCTATCGACCCGACCCACGGGGAGAGACGCTTCGCGACAAAGAGATCGGGTACGTTCTTGTACAAGTCAGTGAGGGCCCCCGAGGACGATTGACTCCGGAGCGAGCCCAGGAGTCATACACGCCGGAGGAACGCGAGATCGGCCTCATCCTGACTGTGAACGCGAGAGTCTTGCTGACCGATGACGGCAAGACCTACGCGGATCAGCAAAGCATCTTCTGGTTGTCGTTCGACCGGGAAAAGGAAGCATGGTCGATTCGAATCACGACGCGCCAGGGTGAGCAATCGCTGACCGAGGGTGAAACCGGCATTCGAGTCCCGCCCGTACCAGGACGACCATATTCTCGCATCAACGTCATTACTCAGCAGCGTGAATCATTTGCTCGAGATGAAGTGGTCTTTGTTGTGCCGGACGAGCCGTTTCTCTCCCAACTTGAGGTGTTTCTCCTTGGCAACATGTTGCCTCGCGATGGTTCGCTCACCGGTGAGATGGCATTCCGGTACTACGAGCCAAGCATGCGCGACCAGCGTGTTCTCGCATCGCGCGTTGACAAGTGGCACCCCACGGCGGATGAATCCGGCCGATGGCGGCTTGAGTCGGAGTTGCTCGCAGGGACCCCGCCGGTCATTTCCTTTTTCAACGCGAACGGAGATCTCATTCGTCGGGAGAAGCCGGATGGAAGCATTACCGCTCCCATCACGGTTGATGACCTGCAGCGCCTCTGGCGGCAGAAGAATCTACCTACTCGATAGTTGAGCAGGCAAACATTCGTTGCACCTTGCAGAAACGAAGGTGATTTCACCTCGCGCCGGTATCCTGCTTCAATGTCGCCTTACACCTGTTCAGAAGATCCGCGATCATGCCTGACGGGTACAGTGGGAAAGCCCAGGTGCGACGAAACCGAATCGGTCGTTCACGTTCAGCGTTTACGGCTTGCTGCAGCAGCAGTTCTCGTTCAGCGAGAGTCGATTCGGCCCGTGCCCGCCGGGCGGACAGTATCCGGTGCATCTCGTAGAACATTGTTCGACGAGCCCGTGAGCCGACTGGGAGTGAGTTGATCTGACCGAGTAGTGATTGCTTCTCAACACTCATGGTTTGATCTTCACTCACATCCGGATCGTGCCATGCACGGCGATATGCACTTCTCGCGGCTTGAACACCGGCGGTCTGAACTGACCGGAACGGAAGGTGGATCGAGGCGGTGGCAACCGCCATCGGCGCAAGTTTCACCTTGAGCCACTCGTAGATCCATTGCTCCGTCACTCGATCGTACCGGCCGCCTCCGGTTCCGTGAATGAATAGATCACAGAGACCCAGTCGCGCAAGGGCTGTCATCATCAGAGCGCGCGGGTAGAACGTTCCGTCCATCTCCAGGTCATGCGAGTAAGCGCGATGGCGTCGTCCTTCGTGATCAACTCGCCAGAGAGGAATCTCTACTGCACTATCAGTAACAATCAGCTCATTGATGCCCGCATCCGAATGGGCGCGAACAGCCGTGTTGTATGCTCTGGCAACCGCCCGTGGATTCTTCGCCATCTCAGCGATGAGTGCGTGCCCAAGCGGAGTATCAAGAAGTTGAGATGCGAAAATCCGTTGTGGCGGTGTCACCCACTCGGCCACCAGGTCGTGCACCGCCTTTGCGACTTGCACGGCCTGGTTTTCAGCGCTCACGTGTCGATTCAGTGATGCAGACATGGCACGCAGACCAGTCTCAACCGATTCGAGAGCAGCGCCCCGCACCGGCTCAGACCATTGCGATTGTTGTGCGGAGCGGTGACAGATCGGGACCTGGTTGTCGATCGACAACATTTGAATCAGTCGCTCGTGCAGGTCTCCCTGCTGGTCATACACCGGCACCACGATCTGACCCGGAGAGTTCACATCCTGATCGACGACAATATGGATCGCGCATCCCCCCACGTGACTCGCCGCAAGCGACGCGAAGAAATCCTTGACAAGTATTCCGGGGTGCCAGAAGTCCGCCTGATGGCCGGTCATGATGACCCGGCCCTCGGACTCGATTCCCAGAACCGCGCAACTCTGCTTGCGCAAATCACCGAGTGATTGCCCCGCGAGAACGACGGTCTCAGTCGAATCCCAGTCCCGGATATCGGCGAACCATTGCCCAATGGGTGGATGCACTTCCAGGAGGGATTCAGTCACACACTATTCCTGACCGCAGCCAGCCGGTTCACAGTCAGCTTCAATACCAACCATTGCACCTTCGGGCAACCAATTCGCACATCGGCGCAGTTCGCGATAGAGCGTCGCCCGATAGTGATTGAGCCGACTCTCGGGATTATCCAATGGGCCGCCGAACGATCGGCTTGGGTCATTGTAGATCAGCCGTACCGGAATCTCACGGATGGTCAGACCATTCGCGACTGCCTGAACCCAGAACTGCATTGGGAAGTCATACCCATCAACATCCAAGGACAATCGACTCAGCGACGCAACCCGATAGGCCTTGAAGCCACAGAACGCATCGGTCAGTTCAAGCCCGAGTCGACGATTCAACTCGTCAGTGATCGTCCGATTGATCGCGCGCCGATCAGTTGGTGGAGCATCATCAAGAGGGGTGTTGATCAGATACCGACTCCCGGAAACAACATCCGCATCGTTCCGCTGAATCGCCTCGAGAAACGAGGGAATCGCCGCCGGTTCATGCTGTTCATCGCAGTCCATGGTGATGAGCCATTCGAACTTGTCCACTTGCGCCCAGCGGAACATGTCCTGAAGTGATCGACCGTAGCCCCGATTCGCGGCATGGCGAATCACTTCGACCGGCTGTTGCGCCAGGAGACTCGGGGTAGCATCTGTTGAACCATCGTCGATCACAAGAATCTGGTCGTGGTACTTCCGAACCTCCGAGAGCATGTTGCGAACATACTTCTCCTCGTTGTAGACGGGAATCGCAATCAGGATGCGCGGTGAGGTCTTCACAAGAGAACCCTTCCTCTCCTCAAAATCGACGTGATCTTCAACCCGAACGTTCTACCAACGATTCGGCTGACGATTCCCGCGAACAACGACACGACAACCTCCCTGTATTCCCGAATACGCTGCCCTCGGATGCACCGAATGCGTGGATTACTCTGCCAGGGGATCCGGCCGATAGAGCCGCGTATCCAACGCCCATACCTTCTCCGTAAACTCAGCCGTTGACTCCGCATCAGGACCAGTGTCACCCCGAGTCTGCGCCAGGGCCATCGACGTCTTCGCATCAAGGTTATCGAGCATTGAGACGAAGATCGCCTCCGGCGTGCTCGGTCGTTTCGCGGCGCCAAACTCCGGTTCGTTGTGGTGACTGAGAATGATGTGGTGCAACACCACGCGCGCTCTGGCTGGCACCTCCGCGCCGGAACTCGTCACCACTTCGCGCAGTTTGCGCTCAAGCAGAAGCGATCCCAGCACGACATGCCCCATGAGGTTGCCGAGGGTTGTGTATTCAAAGCCCTTTTCCCACGAAAGCTCGCTGGTCTTCGCGAGATCGTGCAGGAAGAGTCCGACCAGCACCAAGTCACGATTCAACTGCGGATAAAGCGGCAGCATGGAATCCGCGAGGCGGAGCAACTGGCTGGTATGTTCCAACAACCCGCCGATCCAAGCGTGGTGCAAACTCACCGCCGCCGGCGCGTGGCGAAACTTGTTCATAAGCTTCTCATCGGTCAGATACGCTTCCGCGAGGGCTCGCATTCCGCTGTGCTCAAGCGTACCGAGGACCGAACGCACTTCCTCAAACATTTCATCGAGGTCTCGGCTGCTTGATGGCAGCAGTCGCTGAATCGCCTCGTCATCCACTGTCACAGGCCGGATTTGCTCGAGAATGACTTGAATCTTTTCATCGTACAGTTGCGTATGACCGGCGATCCAGACAAACCCGGTTGAACCGATCTCCGACACGACTGACTCATCAACCGTCCACTGCCGCGCAGGACACTCACCGGTCGCATCGCGAAGAAGACATTTGAGAAACGGCTTTCCGGCGCGGGTCATGCCCAACTGTGGGTTCACCACCGCATACACGCCGTCGATGTATTCGTTCGGGCGAAGATTGCGAATGTCCTTGTGATCGACCGTCGTCATGAGGAATCCTGTTTGGAGAATCCAGAAACTTCACCAGTTCGTGCATCATGGTGGGCCAAGTGAATCACCAAGTGTAGCGATCTGACGAACAACATCGCTCACCGTCGCGGCCAATCTCGGACGGCATCGGGTAAGTACGCCAGAAGGTCACGGGCGACGAGCCCTGCAGAGCCATGTTGCTTTGACCACGCATCCGCAGCGCGTTCGTGCAGTGCGACCCCCACTCTCGCGCAGTCGTACAACGAGAATCCGCCCTGATCCTCGGCCGTGATCGCACGCGCACCACTTCCAAGGTGCGGCTTGAAGAACTGCGCCACGAGGCCCGCGATCACTCCGGTCAGTACATCACCAGTACCGGCGGTAGCCAGTACAGGGTTCCTTGCGTTCGACACCCAGGCGCGCAAACCGTCGCTCACCACCGTATTTGCACCTTTGAGGACAACCACACATCCCAAACGCTGCGCGAGGATTGATGCAGCAGCCACACGCTGAGATGGATCAACCGGATCGACCTCCAGTCCCAGCGAGTCGGCCAGCCGCTGGTACTCACCCGGGTGCGGCGTGAGGATGCACGATGCGCGGATATCGCCGGAGAACTCCGGCAATGCTGCCAACGCGTTCAATCCGTCCGCATCAAGCACGACGGGAACGTCCGTCTGGGCGGCCAACCGTACGACAACTTGCTGCTGCGGTACGCCGGAGCCAAGCCCCGGACCGACGGCGAGGCAACGAAAACTGAAGAGATACTGGTCAAGCAACTCCGCAACATCGCTCGGCCGCAGCGTACCCGATCCATCAACCGGCAACGCCAAACCGGTTGCAGATGGTGCAATCTCGAGTGCCGCGATGAGCAGCGGCTCAGGCACCGCAAGCACCGCCAAACCGGCACCGGTGCGCAGTGCCGCTTCAGCGCTGAACGCAGGGCCCCCGAGCATGACCCGCGGCGGTTGCGCCTGGCCACCTACCACACACACCGTTCCGAATGTTCCCTTGTGACCATCCGCAGGGCGCATCGGCAACGGAGGTAACGAGTCAACCGGGTCAATCATCACTCCGAAGCCCTTCACTTTCGCGAGTGACAATCTCCACCACGTCAACCTCCAGCGATCCCATCAACAGGAACGCATCAAGAAACTCCGGCCCGAGCCGATCTTCTCCGAGCGGAGTCGTCGCAATAAGAAGGTGCCCCGGGTGAAATGACTCGCGCAAGGTCGCATCAAGGTCAATCCACTCGCCATCAATCAGCGCCTGCGACCACATATGCCAGCCGAAGATATCACGATGTTCGCCGAACGATTCTGCGTACACCAATCCCAGCGCAATTCGACTCGGGATCGATACCGCACGCAGTGCTGCGGTCAGAAGAACTGCATGTTCAGTACAATCGCCGCGGCGCGTGCGAACCGTTTCCGATGCGCTCGCAAATGCAGCCGAAAGCCCCTTCTCGCTGATGTGCCGAAACACGGCCAGCCGAAGTGCTTCCGCAGCGGCCTCATGTTTCTCGCGCGGGATCATCGCTGCACCCAACGCGCGAACTGCGAACTCTCGAATGCCAGGATCTTCTGCATCCACCAACGGGCTGGATGCAAGAAGCTCATCGGATTTGCGTTCCGCCTCGGTGGCTTGACTCCGCCGCCCGCGCTCGACCGAAATCATTAGCGCATCATCAGCCCGCTCAACGCGCTGCGCGCCGGCCGATGGAAACTGCAGCGGCTTGTCGTCCTTCGCTCGCACGCGGTACCGCACTTCGTCTATGCGCCGCAGATTCGGCAGCGGCCGACTCGGCGTCACAAACATTTCCACCAGCATTTCCGGTGCCAGCGCATCGTCAGGCCGCTTCTGTCCCAGGGCCTCCTCGCGCGTTGCGAGACGAGTCACCGCCCGCATCGGTCCGAACGGTTCTTCTGAGCGAACAATGACTCCATCTTCCGAGACATGATGCACCACGTCGATCCGCGGTGAATCCGA
>CBFGRU010000137.1:0-8090 GCA_965651255.1 uncultured Phycisphaerales bacterium | reverse complement strand
TCGCGAGCTGAACATGGCCACCAGACCGCGCGATTCCCACATTCCGCTCTGCCGACGCTGCGGGTACCGCCTCACCGGCCTGCAACATCGCCGATGCAGCGAGTGCGGAACCTCCTTCGACCCCGACAATCCACGCACCTACCGCATCACCGGACAGATGAGCGAACTCACTGCCCGACGCATTCGACTCATCGCCGGCTGGACTCTCGCCCTCGGCAGCATGCTCCTCACCATCATCGTCTGGCCACTCCTCTTCTTCGCCCTCGGCGCCCATGAAGCAGGATTCATCTCGACCTCCATCCTCATCACCACCCTCACCCTCGCTGCTCTTCCCTTCTTCGGAATCCCCATCGGGCTCACCCTCACCCACGAACCCGAAAACGCCTCCCGACGCTGGTGAGATGCGCGCGGACCGAAACTCATCGCAAAGACGACGATTCCGCCCCCAGCCCTCGGCCCAGCGGCACACTTCCCGACCCACGGTCAACACAGATCAGTCCCCGTCCACTTCGTATGGGTCGTTCAATCACTTGGGAGGCGGTGTTGCCAGAGTGGCGCGAGTCGTTTGGCTTCGCGGGGGTCGATGAGTGCTTTGTCGGTCCAGATGGCCAGTTCCAGTGCGTTGTGGGCGGGGCTTGGGTGTTCGCGCAACGGGCCAACATCGCTGAGGGCGTGCTGGATGAGGGCGATCGAGGCGTTCACCGCTCGTTCGAGGTTGCTGATGATTTCGTCGAGGAGCGAGGTGTGGGTGGTTGATGCTTCGCGTTCGCGCCAACTGTCGTAGTCGGTGGGCAGCGCAATGAGTGCGTAGGCGATTTCTGCTTCGCGCGCCAGCCGCGCTTCGGGGAGGGCGGTCATGCCCACGACATCGGCCCCCCACTGCCGGTGCATGCGTGATTCAGCGCGAGTGGAGAAGGATGGTCCTTCCATGCAGAGATAAGTACCGCGATCGTGGATGGTGAGATCATCGAGCGTGGCTGCCGCGTGCAGCAGCCAGCGCCGCATGATGGGGCAGAAGGGGTCTGCGAATTCGACGTGGACGGCTGCGTGATCGAAGAAGGTGGTTTCGCGGCCGTTGGTGCGATCGATGAGTTGATCGCAGATGACGACATCGCCGGGTTCGATTTCTTCGCGAAGGGAGCCCGTCGCGCCCGAGGCGAGGATGTGGGTGCAGCCGAGCATCTTGAGCGCGAAGATGTTGGCGCGGTAGGGCACAGCGCGGGGGTGATGAATGTGTCCCCTGCCGTGTCGCGCGAGAATGGCAATGGGAACGCCGGCATAGCGGCCGGTGATGATCGGCGCGCTGGGGCGACCGAAAGGCGTTTCGAGATCGTGGCGCTCGACGCCCTCGGGGTCCATCTGCTGGAGGAGGACCTCGCCGAGGCCGGAACCACCGATGAGGCCGATGCGGAGAGCGGGCGAAGAGATGTGGTCAGCCATGTGGCCATGGTAGCGGCGACGGGCGATGTTCGTCGCGCCGGTGGTGGATGTCAGTCGATGGGATGAGCGCGGAAGAGGGTGATGAGCTGGGTGAGAGTGAGTTGCTCGGGTCGGGCGGTGGGTGGAATGTCATCCGGCCAATGGGTGGCGGTGCGCAGAATCGCGCCGAGCTGCTTGCGACGGGCATGGAAGAGGTGACCGATGAACGCGCTGAAGCGGGTGAGATCATCAACAAGTGATTCGACACGGGGGGTGATGGCGATCATCGCGCTCGTGACCTTGGGTGCCGGCCAGAAGCAGCCCGGGCTGAGGGTGGCGAGTCGCTCGATGTGCGAGGTGACCTGGAGGACGATGCCGAGCGGGCCGTACTGCTTCGAGCCGGGCTGGGCGAGGAGCCGATCGGCGACTTCCTTCTGAATGGTGATGAACTGGCCGCGACAGATGCGGGCGTGATGAACGGCGAGATTCATCATGAGCGGGCTTGCGGCCTGGTAAGGCAGGTTGGCGATGAGCTTGAAGGGGCGTTCGGCGATGGCCGCAATGATGGCGGTGTTCAAAGTGTGCTTGCCGGCGAGGCAGTCGCCTTCGATGAGCGTGATGCGATGATCGAAGCGATCGCGAAGAAGGGCGGCGAGATCACGATCAATCTCGCATGCAATGACCACCGCCCCGGCCTCGAGCAGCGCTTCGGTGAGCGTACCGGTGCCGGGACCGACCTCGAGCACAACATCGCCCGGTTGAACGGCGGCAGCGCGCACCAGGCGCGCAATCTGATTCTTATCGTGCAGAAAGTTCTGCCCGAACCGGTGCTTCGGCCGGAGACCGCGCTCGGCCAGCAGCGCGCGAATGTCGCTGAGGGTCTGCATCGACGAACGATCGTAGCATCGCCGAAAGTCACGACCGCAGCCGCAAGGCGCTCACCACGTGTACTTCACGGTATACATCACCGTGCGCTCCGCATCCGGCGGCAGCGAAAGCGCGTACTCGATCGTGTTCGCATCGATGCGCGTGTACGGCTGCGAATTCTGCGTGATCACGCGGGCCCTGAAGACTCAGGAGCATGAGTATTTCTCGATCGGCGCTTGACGACCGGACGAGTGAAGAGGTAACTTCCGGTACAGTCCGGAATGGCGGAATGGGAGGTGCCGGTTCAAACGGCGCGTCGGCGGGATTCGCGGGTGCCAGCGGTGATTCAGGCAATCATCTGATCTGCACGCCCAGCGGTGGCGGAGGAGTTTGACCGATGAGAGTCACGTTGTGTCGTATGAGCGCCCTCGTCGTCGTCTTCGTGCTGAGCGCGCTGCTCGCCCGGAGCGTCGCCGCGCATATCCCCGCGGCGATCAGCCAGGAAGACATCAAGACCTACGCGCACTGGCTGCAGCTTGATGATGATCAGGTCGCCATTCTCAAGACATTGCACGCCGACTATGTGGAGCAACGTCGCGAAGAACTCCATAACGATGCGCGGGCGTACTACGCTGCATTCATGGCCTGGATTCGCCGCGGCGATCTTGGCAAGGAAGACCCCGCCACCTTCATGCAGCGCGAGTACGATGCGCTCAGGAGAGTGCGGGTGGACCTTCTCGTGCGAACGGAAGAGTCGGACCGCGTGTTCTTCGATCAGATCCGTTCGATTCTGACCGAGGAAGCACTGCCGCGCATGCAGCGCGTCGAACTGGGGCGCAAGCGGGCGTTCTTCAACCACGCTAACGGAGCCACGCTCCCTGGCGGGAACGTCGACCTCATCGACCTCATTGACGCGCTTCCGCTTGAACAGGCCGACTACGACCGCCTCGAGCAGGAGTTCATCTTTGAATTCGAACCGCGCTGGGTGGTTGCGATTGAACAGCATCGAGAGGCCAACTGGCGCGCGATCGAACGCCAATTCGAGACACGGGCCATCATGTTTCAAGTCCGGAACGGCGGGCTGACGCTGGATGAACAATTCCAACTGGTTGCGAAGCACGACGCACTCCTCGCGCCGATCGGCCGCGACCTTCTTGCATCCGCGCAAGCCCTCCTCGCGCTCAACGAACAGAGCATCGCCATCATCGCCGATCTGCTGCCCGACGATGTACGCCACCTGTTTCTTCAGCAATGGAAGGAGGAGTCGTATCCGCACGTCTACCCCGACCGGGCCAGTGCCGAAACGCTGTATGCGCACGCCTACGCACTGGATGACCTGACGGAGGATCAGCGCGCGGTCGTGCGCGTGTACCACGAGCAGTTCGGGCGACTCCACGATGCGCTCAGCGAGCAACTCGCCGAAGCGATCTTCAACCGCCACCGAGCCACGATCGCAGACGATGAAGCTCGGTACGGATCCAACAACGAGCATCTGTTCGACGCCTGCGATGTCGGCGAGCGGCGGGAGATCCTCAACGAGAAACAGTTGTCCGTGCTCGCCGGCATCCTCACACCTGATCAGATGGCGACATTCCCCGAGTGGGACTTCGCGAAAGTTCCTCAGCCGCGCCCGTGGGATACGCGATACGAGTCATTGCGCGAAGCCGCGCTGCATCGCGGAATGCTGGAATCATTCCACAAACCGGGCGAGTATGAGCGAGCGCGCGAACAGCGCCTGCAGGAACTTCGCGAAGAGGAAGCGCGGCTCCGCAAGGAGCGCGATGAGCAGTGAGCGGCCGGAATAAAGACCGCAGCCGCAAGGCGCTCACCACGTGTACTTCACGGTGTACATCACCGTGCGCTCCGCATCCGGCGGCAGCGAAAGCGCGTACTCGATCGTGTTCGCATCGATGCGCGTGTACGGCTGCGAATTCTGCGTGATCTCCCAGTTCCGGCCGCGCGACAACGATTCGCGCACGATGACGTCCGTCGGCGTCTCTTTGCGGTTGCGCACCTTGATCGTGAACGTTTCGGTCATCGTTCGGCCGCGCGAATCGACGGAGAAGTTCGTCTGCACACGCTCGCCCACGACATCGAACGACTGCCCGACGCGGATCAGCACTTCCTCGTTGCGCGGGGTGTGGTCGATGAGGTCTTCGCCGATGAACTCCAGCGTGCCGTCGGCGCGATCTTCCTTGTACACGCGCACCTTTCCGGCGGGCAGCGGCATCCCGAGTTCGTTGGATTCTTCGTTCCTGAACCGGATGAAGACATCGATCTTCACATCGCCCGCAGCGCCGTAGCCCTGGTCGGTCATCGGTTGTTGGCCGCGCCACACGTTCTGCTGCCCCGCCTGCATCACCAGCACCTTCTTCACCGTCGCGCCGCGCGCGGTGGGGAAGAGCATGATCTGCTGCGTGGAGTTCTCGAGAATGTCCGTCCTCCGCGGCAGCGTGTACAGGTGGTACTCGAAGAACGCCTTCTCCTCGAACCCGCCATCCATCATCGCCTCGGCTGCCATCACCCCGCCCCGCCGGTTGTACTGCGGCTGCGGCTGGACGCGCTGCACATCGCCCGCTACCAGCTTCAGCTTCGCGTTGCGGTAACTCGCGCCGGAGAGATTCATGAGCGAAACCCACGCGCCGAGATCCGCCTGCGTTTCATCATCGGCCAGCACCAGGTTGTAATCCGCTCGCCACGTCAGGCCCGCCGTCTGGTAGGTCGTGCGCACGGGACGCTCGCCGGCCGCTTCGCTGTTCACCAGCCACATGAGCGTGGGCTTGGTCACCAGACCGTCGAGGGGAAGTGGCGGCAGCTTCAACTGCTCACTGCCCTGCGGGATGAACTGGATGCCTTCGTTGCTCTCGACGATGAACATTCCGCCCGTCACGCTCAGCACCTTGCCGCGCACGGTCAGATCGCGGCCATCGCGCGTGATGATGAACTCCACCTCGCGATCGACATACCGCTCGTACAGCTTGTCCGCGCTGACCAGGTCGAACCGAAAGTTCTGCTCCAGCACGCTCGTGCCATCCGGGTCGGCCAGATCCGCAAAGCTCACGGTCGTCGGGTCGATGAACGCCGCGACATCGGTGAACTTCAGTTCGTTCACACCCGCTTCAAACGCGAGCGTGCGCACTTCCTTCACCACGCCGAACCCCGGCACCTGCCAGATGAAGTTCGCGTTGTACCCCATGCGCTGTTGCGCGATGAACTGCTGCGGGTCGAAGCCGCCCGGGTCCGCGGATGAATAGATCGTGACCGAAGGCCCTTCATCATCATCCTGCATCACACCGGCCGAAGCCGCGCCCGCACCGACGTTGAGCGCGAACACAGATGACAGCGCGATCAGGGGCATCACGCCGAAACGATTGGTTGAAGTGTTCTTCATGGGAAGCGTATCTCACTGCAGGCCAACGAGCGGTCCGGCGCCGACGCGGCGACCGGTCTCACTCATGGAGACGATCGATACGAATCATTATTCGCATCAATTCACGCTTTGCCGAGATATTCACCCGTGTTCGGATTCACCCGAACGACCTGCCCGTTCTCGATAAAGGCCGGCACACGCACCCGCGCACCCGTTTCCAGCACCGCATCCTTCGGCTGATTCGTCACCGTCGCCCCCTTCGGCTGCGGGGCGGTGTCCTTCACCGTCAACTCCACCACCGCCGGAAACTCCAGCCCCAGCGGCTTGCCGTCGAACGATTCCAACATCACTTCGATGTTCTCAATCAGCCACTGCGCCTGATCGCCCAGGACATCTTTCTCAAGCTCCACCTGCTCGAACGATTGCTGATCCATGAAGACGAACGGCCCCTCGCCGTACCCGCTCGCATCATAGAGATATTGCATCTTGCTGCGATCGATCGTCACATCGTCCAGCCGATCCGCCGAGTTGATGCGGTTCACCTTGATCGTGCCGCTCTCTACGTTCTTCATCTTCGCCTGCACGTACGCAGGCCCCTTGCCCGGCTTCACGTGCTCGGTGTCAAGCACCATGTGCAATTGCCCTTCCCACAACAGGGCCGTCCCCTTCTTCAATTCCGTCGCCTTGATCGGCATGTCATCGTTCCCTGCAGCGCAACCTCGCGCGGTTCCCGGCACTCTCCCTGAGGCCTCGACCGAACCGCGGTGAAGTGCGGAGTGTAGCCGCCGCATCGATCATCGTCTGCACGATACACTGCATCACCATCCATCATGATTCACCCGACGCACCGCGGACCCGCGCATGAACTCTCCGCCCACGGCTTCAACCACCAGACCGCCCCTGCCGGACTATCCCTCCGCCCTTGCGCGCGTGCTTGAACTCCTCGATCCCGCGCCGCCACCATCCCGGTTCATCACCCGCCCGCTTCATCAATGCCTCGGTTCGGTGCTCGCAGAAGACCTTCCCGCCGACCGCGACCTTCCACCCTTTCATCGCGCCATGATGGATGGCTATGCCCTCCGCGCTGCAGACTTGGCCCCCGGAACCACCGGAACCACCGGCACCCCCAGTTCCCCCGGCCGCGCGCTCCCCGTCATCGGCGAGCTTCCCGCTGGCGCACCCCCCAACTCCATCACCGTTCCTCCCGGCTCGTGCATCAAGATCGCCACCGGCGCTGCATTGCCCCCCGAACTCGATTCCGTCATTCCCCACGAACACAGCGATCGCGCAAACCCTGTCACCTTCTTCATCGATGCCCTCACCCCCGGCAACGCCGTTCACCCCCGCGCGGCCGACGCACAGAAGGGCGATATCGTCCTCACCGCCGGCACGCGATTGTTGCCCCATCATCTCGCCATCGCTGCCGCCATCGGCCGCACCACCCTCACCATCGCACCCCCGCCACGCACGCTCATCCTCACCAGCGGCGATGAAGTCCAGCCCATCGACGCTCACCCCCTCGCCCCCCATCACATTCGCAACTCCAACGGCCCGATGCTCACCGCATTCCTCCAGCGCATCGGCTCCATCCATTCACATATTCAACATCGCCACCTCCCCGATCAGCCAGAACCCACCATCAACGCCATCGCCGCCGCCGTCCACGACTTCGATCTCATCATCACCATCGGCGGCATCAGCGCCGGCGAGCGAGACTACTTCCCCCTCGCCCTCGAACGCGCTGGCATCACCCTCAAACTCGCCGGAGCACGCATCCAGCCCGGCAAACCCATCCACGCAGGCCGCGCACCCACCGGCGCCATCCTCCTCGGCCTGCCCGGAAACCCTGTCTCCGCGCTCATCACCGCCCACCTTTTCATCCTTCCTACCATCCAGCGCTACACCGGCGAAATCGCCCCATCACCCTTCCGCACCGTCACCCTCAACCAATCCATCACCCCCAACCCCCATCGACAGGCCTTTCGACCCGCCATCCTCGAACCCGATGCCGACCATGCAACCATCCCCACATGGGCCGGCTCCGGAGACCTCATCCACACCCAACGTACCCACGGCTTCATCCAACTCCCCATCCAACCCACACCACTCACCCCCGGCACTCAACTCCCATTCCACCCCTGGTCCTGAACCCCCCAAGCACACCCCCTGCCATGCGATTGACGATTCTCCTCTTTGCCAACCTTGCGGACCTGCTCGGCCACCGGTCGCTCATCATCACCCTCGACCCCGCCGCCGCAGACACCCCCCTCACCGTCGATGATCTGCTCCGAACGCTCGAACGCCGCCACCCCGCCCTCTCGCCGTGGATGAACCGCCTCGCCGTCGCGATCGACGAACGATACGCCCCGCGCACCACCCCCCTCCGCGATGGCATGACCATCGCCCTCAGCCCCCCCGTCAGCGGCGGCTGACC
>CBFGRU010000136.1:0-8111 GCA_965651255.1 uncultured Phycisphaerales bacterium | reverse complement strand
TTGAATGGCAGTGAGAGCGTTCATGATGGTTCCTGTCCTTTCCGGGTGCGGTATTCGTGTGAAATCCCTGTCCTGTGGTGCGGAATCGGCGGCCGTCCGCTTCCGCACCGCGTGTTACTCGGCAGAAGATACGAGCGGATTTCGCCAAGGCCGCATGACCAGCGGTGGCAGTTTTCTTGACTTCCAGTCAACCGCCTCCGATCATCTGCGGAAGAGAACAAGCCAAACCCCGGGATCAGTGGGAGGCAGGGACATGCGTGTATCCACGCGCGATCGCATTATTCAGGCAGCCGACGATTCGTTTTACCGCGACGGCTTTCACGCGGTCGGACTCGACCGGATTCTGAAAGAGGCCGGCGTCACGAAGACGACGTTCTACAACCACTTCGAGAGCAAGGAACAGCTCGTCCTCGAAACGCTGCGCATGCACGATCGATTCTGGCGCGATACGTTTGTGAAGCTGCTGGAAGAGAACGGCGGCGATGACCCGCGCGAGCAGTTGCGGTCGCTGGTGGAAGTCTTCCGGTACATCTGTGAGCTGGACTGCTTCAACGGTTGTTTCTTCATCAACGTCGCGGTGCAGTTCCCGCTGCCGCATGACCCGGCGCACCAGGCCGCCGCCGAACACAAGGTGGAGATGGACCGCATCATCCGCGACCTGTGCCTGCGTGCCGGCGCTGCCGATCCGGTGGGAATGGCGGCGGAACTCGCGATGGCGCTCGAAGGCGCGTATGTCACGCAACAGGTCATGCGTCGCGAAGAGAACCTGCACACGTTCAGGCGCATCGTGGATGCCATCGTTGATCGGCACTGCCCCGCATCAGCCCCGGCAACCGCCGGTACGTGAAAACGTCAGGCCGGGCGTGATACACTGCCCGTCGATGGAAGTCGATTCCCAATCAATCCGTTCGACCGTCGCGCGATGCATCCTGCTGACCGCGTTCATGGCGGGGAGTGTCGCCGCGCTTCCCGGCTGCGGAATGATGGCGCACAGTGCCCCCGCCCCGGCGGCAGCGCCGGCCGCTTCAAACGATGGCTTGACCGCTCCGATCGCATCGCACTCGATCGCAGAGATGCTCGCGCCGCTCGCCCGCGAGTACCGCGTGCGACTTGTTCACGCACGGGGCGAGGTTCCGCGGGCGGTCTGGCCGAGCGTAACGTTTGAGACCATCGATCACGACAGCGCGCTGCTGGCCTATGTGCGGCTCTTTGATGAAGAGTTCCGCAAGTACACGCCCGCGTTCATCCGCGCTTCGGGGTTGAAGACCGTCGCCTTTGTCAGCGATCTCAAGTACGCCGGGCAGGAACGCTGGGCGGTTCCTGACTTTGTGCACGAAACGCTGTACCTCGATGTCGGCGTGCGCTTTGCGCGCGATGAAGTCTTTCAGCGACGGGTGATTCACCACGAGTTCTACCACCTGCTCGAAGAGGAATGGAACGGCGACCCGTACTTCAAGGACCCCGCGTGGGCGGCGCTGAACACGCCGGACCACCGGTACGGCGCGGGCGGCGCAGCGAACCGCGACCGCCGGCTGTCGCTCTTCAACCACCCCGCGCCCGGCTTCGTCAGCCGCTACGCGATGACCGGCCTCGAAGAAGACAAGGCGGAAGTCTGGGCGGCGATGTTCGTACCCGAATTGTGGCAACCGCTCAGCGCGTGGATGGAAGAGGATGCGATCCTCCGCGCCAAGGTCGAGTTCCTCGAAACGTTCGCGCGCGAGCAGGATGCGCAGATGGATGCAGGGTATTGGGAACGCGTGCGCGAATAGCGCAAAGCGAGCCGCCGCGTCACCGCGGCGGTTTCTCCCGAATGAACCTGTACGTCGATTGCGACATGAATCCCGGTGATTGTCGCACGAAACCGCGTCGAGGACGACGCGGCTCACATGTCGTGTTACACTCGCATCGACATGTCGATAACGGAGTGGCACATCACTTGGGGAACATACGGGGCGAGGTTGCACGGCGGAGAACGACTCACCGTGGAGCGTGCGCAGAATCAACGCGGCGAACCATTCGTTGAAGTAAAGCAATCGAGGGAGACGTGGGAACGAAATCGTCTGCGCGGTACACCGGTGAGTTTCAACCGCGAGCAGCGCCGATTCATCGAAAAGGTACTTCCCGCAATCTGCGAACATGGCGGATGGACGCTGATCGTGTGCGCTGCCGAGCGCGATCACGTTCACATCCTTGTTGCAATCCCTTCAGAGATTCACGGCAAACGGGTGCGAGAGCTTCTCAAACGGTGGTTGACGCAGGAACTGAACAGGCGGTGGACCAAGCCCGAATCCGGCAGATGGTGGGCGTCGGGCGGATCAACGATCGCCGTAAGGGACGCGTCATACCGCGTGAATGTCGTTCGCTACATTGAGCGTCAACGCGTATAGAGATATCCGAAAGCGAGCCGCCGCGTCCCCGCGGCGGTTTCTTTCGATCTCCCTTCTTCGTGCTTCGCGCAGACAACAACCGACCGACGTCGCACGAAACCGCGTCGGGGATGACGCGGCTCGCGGCGCTCTACCACTCCGGCCCGCCCGTATATCGTCCGTAGACATCCGCCATTGCCTGCACCATTTCGCCGAGCGTGCACTTCTTGTGCGCGCCGTCGATCAGCGCGGGCATGACGTTTGCATCCTTCCGTGCCGCCTCGCGAATCGCATCGAGCGCGCGGTTCACCTCGTCCATCGAGCGATTCGCGCGGAACGACTCCAGCCGCTTGTTCTGCTCGACCTCGACTTCGTGCGAGATCTGCAGAATCTCGACGCTGCGGTCGTCGTTTCCTTCGGTGTAGGCGTTCATGCCCACGATGATGCGGTCGCCCGCTTCCATCTCCTGGCCGAAGCGGTAACTCGCCTCCGCGATCGACCGGCGGAAATAGCCCTTGTGGATGCCTTCAACCACACCGCCCATGTCGTCGATCTCGTGGATGATCGCGTTGCCATCGGCTTCCATCTGGTCGGTGAGCGCCTCGACATACCACGACCCGCCGAGCGGATCGACCGTGCGGTGCACGCCGGTTTCGTGCGCGAGAATCTGCTGCGTGCGCAGCGCGACGCGCACCGCCGTCTCCGTCGGCAGTCCCAGCGTTTCGTCCATCGAGTCGGTGTGCAGGGACTGACACCCGCCGAGCACGCCCGCCATCGCCTGATAAGCAACGCGCACGATGTTGTTCAGCGGCTGCTGCTCGGTGAGCGAGCACCCGGCCGTCTGCACATGCGTACGCATGAGAAGCGATCGGTCGTTCTTCGCGCCGTACCGATCGCGCATCGCGTGCGCCCAGATGCGGCGGGCAGCGCGGAGCTTGCAGATTTCTTCAAAGAACTCGTTGTGGCTGTTGAAGAAGAACGACAGTCGCGGCGCGAACGAATCGACATCGAGCCCGCGCTTGATCGCCGCTTCAACGTATTCCATGCCGTCGCGCAGCGTGAACGCGAGTTCCTGCGTGGCGGTCGAGCCCGCTTCACGAATGTGGTAGCCGGAGATCGACACGCTGTTCCAGCGCGGCAGGTACTGCGTAGCGTACTCGATCGTGTCCACGACGAGCTTCACGCTCGCTTCGGGCGGATAGATGAACTCATTCTGCGCGTGGAACTCTTTGAGGATGTCGTTCTGCAGCGTGCCGCCGAGTTTCGCGGTGTCGATGCCGCGCTCCTGCGCCATGGCGATGTACATCGCCCAGATGACGGCCGCGGGCCCGTTGATCGTCTGACTGACGGTGACCTCATCGATCGGAATGTCCGCGTACAGGCGGTGCATGTCGTCGATGGTGGAGATCGCCACGCCGCAGCGCCCGACCTCGCCCGCGGAGAGCGGATCATCCGAATCGCGGCCCATCAGCGTGGGCAAGTCGAACGCGGTCGAAAGGCCGGTGTTCGCCTTCGTGCCCTTCGCGTTCTCGAGCAGGTACTTGAACCGCTTGTTGGTGTCATCAGCCGAGCCGAAGCCCGCAAACTGGCGCATGGTCCACAGGCGCGAGCGGTACATGGTTTCGTGCACGCCGCGCGTGTAGGGGAACGTGCCCGGCTCGCCGATCCGCGGATGCGGTTTCGTCGCGTCGGTCGGGTCGATCGTTTCCACCGTGTTCGGGCCGTAGCGCTGATCAACCACGTAGCCGGAAATCGTCACCGTCTCCGGATCGACCTCGCGGCGAGTGTGGGCGCGGGTCGAAAGATGGGGGTGGCCATCACTCGGCCGGCGTTCGATGGCTTCATCGGGTCGGTCGGTTGCGGATCGATTGAGCGTGCTCATAGTGGCTCATTCTACGCGGGGCAGAAGCCCGATTCGGCAAAGAAACGGGGGAAAGGATGGGACGCCACCGTCCGGGAAGAGTGTCTCCCGCCAGCGAAGCCGGTAGCATGATGCTCGTGCTGCACGACCCGTCCCATCGAATCGAGCCGCCCGCGGGCCTCACCGACCTTGAAGCGAAGGTCGCGGAGATGCTTGATCATCTGCGCCAGGCCCGTGGAAGGTTGACGCTGAAGGATTTCGCCGGACTCGACCAGTTTCACCTCGGCGGATTGGCCATGACGGAGCGTCTGGCTGACCTGGCGCAGATGACCTCGAAGGATCACGTACTCGATATCGGCTGCGGATTCGGCGGGCCGGCGCGGGTGCTCGCCCAGCGGACCGGTTGTCGGGTGACCGGTATTGAAATCAACCCCATCTATCGGCGAGTCGGTGATCAGCTCACGCGCGCGGCCGGACTTGCAGACCGCGTTGAGATTCGCGCGGGGAATGCACTCAAGCTCGATCTGCCTCCGAAGTCATTCGATGTCATCTGGCTTCAGCACGTTCTCATGAACATTCCGAAAGCGTCCCTCCGGCGGTTCATCGCATCACTGTCCAACCTGCTCAAAGGCGGTGGCCGGTTGGTGATACATGAGGTCGTGGCAGGTCAGAGGCCCCTCGCCTACTTTCCGGTTCCGTGGGCGCAGGACGCGACGATGAACCCCCTTCACCGCGGCTACCTGTTGCCATCATCGCTGTGCAGGTCAGGATTCGTCTACCAGCGGTGGCAGAACTGGAATCGAAACACCATCGCCTGGATCAAGCGGCAGCAACAGCGCGCTCAGACGCCGCCCGATCGTCGCGCCCCTTCCGCCGCATTGCCGCACATGTCACTGAACATGGTGTTCGGCGCTGCGTTTCCGCAGATGATTGACAACGTGCTCAGGAGTCTTCGCGAGCAGCGATTGTCCATCGAGTTCGGCGTGCTGAAGCTTTGTCCGGGGTATTCACCATCCATCGAGGATATACTTTCGCTCAACGCCAAGCGTCGCCTCCGCGGTGCAGCGCGTCGGACACGAAGGAGACGCCCGTCATGACAACCATGTATTCCACCCGTTGCACGCTGCTTCCCATCGCCGCGCTTCTGCTCGTCATCGTCATGATGACCGGATGCTCAACCGCGCCGAAGACGGCGGCGGACCGCGCGGCGTTGCACGAAGCGGTGCTTTCCACCGTGGCGAAGTTCAAGGCGTCGGACCCGACGCTTGCAGAACACTTTCAGAATTCGCGCGGCTACGCCGTCTTTCCCACCGTCGGCAAAGGCGCGTGGGTGATCGGCGGCGCGTACGGCCGGGGTGAAGTGTTCGAGAACGGCGAGATGATCGGCTACGCGGATATCACGCAGGGCACGATCGGCTTTCAGTTCGGCGGACAGGCGTACAGCGAGTTGATTTTCTTCCAGACGTCCGGACCGCTGGATGAGTTGAAAGCGGGCACCCTCGAGTTCGCCGCGCAGATGAGCGCCGTCGCCGCCACCGCCGGAGCCGGTGCAAACGCCAAGTACACGAACGGCGTCATGGTCTTCACCGCCGGAGAAGCCGGCCTGATGGTGGAAGCGTCCGTCGGCGGGCAGAAGTTCGATTACCTGCCGAAAGAAACGTTCAGCGACTGAGTTGTTGCGGGAACGCGCACTTCAACATTCACCGCGCTGCCGTGCGCGGAGCTGTTCGACCCGCGCACGGTCTTTCGTGCGGCGGGGAATGGTCAATCGTTCAAGCAGATCGGTGATCGACGCGATGCGCACCGAACGGCCGAACGCGCGGATGATCGTCGTCCGCGGCAGCAACTCGTCGTACGTCCCGGCAATGCGCGGCACGACATCGAAGTTTCCCAGCCGCGTGTGCATGAGGTGGTCGAAAGTGCTGAGGTCATCCGGGTCGGGCAGCCACGCCGCGAGTTCTTCGGGCGTTGCCTCGTGCTGAATCCACTTCTGCTCGCCTTCCTCGGTCGTGGTCCACTCGCCGAGGTCGGTGATGGACGCTTCGAGTTCGCCGATCACGCGCGCGAGGCGTTCGAGATTGGCCCGGTCGGTCGCGGGAATGACATCGAGATCGCCCGGCTCTCGGCCGAGATCCACGCCGTAGAGCATGGCCGCGACGGAGCCGGCCACGAGGAACGTGACCTCGTGTGCATCCAGCAGCGACAGCATCTGCGCGATGTCGGGCGGACGCAAGGGATGATTGGGCATGCGTGGCGTCTTCCGATCGAACGATGGCGCATCGGGTGATGGAACGGTCGCAGCGAAGTGGTAGCGCGTCGGAATGTCGGACGGTTGCCCCACAAAATTGTGGGGCGAAGCGGAGTCAATCCTCGCGTTCGATGCGCACTTCGGGCTCGAAGACAATTCGCTTGATGCGCTTGGCCCTGGTGATGCGCGTGCTGCAGTTCCTGCATGTCGAGAGTTCCTCATCGGCCCAGAACTCTTCCATCGCCTGCGCGAAGTGCTCGACGATGTCGCGGCAGTCAAACTCTTTGTCGTAGACGAGTTCCTCGCAGTTCGGGCAATAGAACTGCAGATGCTCGGTCTCACCTTCGGGGCGGCGGCGCTCGACGACCAGCCCCACCGTGCCCGGCGGGCGCTGGGGCGAGTGCGGCACGTTGCCGGGAATGAAAAACGTCTCACCCTCGCGGATGGGCACGTGCCGAAGTTTTCCATCCTCGCGCACGGTGACGACGATGTCGCCCTTGAGCTGAATGAAGAACTCTTCGGAGTTGGTCTGGTGGAAGTCGTTGCGCGCGTTCGGCCCGCCGATGATCATGATGAAGAAGTCTTCACCGTCGTAGAGATACTTGTTGCCGACGGGTGGCTTGAAATCGGCCTTGTGCGCTTCGACCCACTTCATCAGGTGAATCGGGGGAAGAACGCTGGTACGTTCCGGATGCACGGCTTCGCCCGAACGGGTGGAAGCGGACGGGGCGGTTGATTGGGGCATGAGATCGCTCCTGCACCGCGACGGGTGATTGGGCGGGCGGAACAGTCACCGCCGCGCGTTCAATCCTACCGGATGGGCGGGCGATACGTCCAGAAAACGCGATGAAATCAACACGAAAAGCGGCTCTGCCGGCGGTTCACCAAGTACCGGTGAGTTTCCCGTTGGATCGAGTGAAAGTTGTGGTATGGTAAGAGTCGTGGGACCAGTCGGGCGCATGATGACGATGCGATGGCGACGGTCGGGTGGCAAGCCCCTGCGAACGGGCGCCATCGACCCGGCGGGAGTTCGAGTCATTGCAGCGCCCACATCGTGGATTTCTCCAGCACCGCGCCATCGCGATCGAGCACCCGCTGATGCGGATGATGTCGTGCGCCGGGCGCGCGGGTCACGTATTCAATTGTATTGATAGACAACTCAAGGAGACCTTATGCTCAACGGTCACCAACGTCAGAACGATTCATCCCACTGGGTCCTGGTGGCGGATCTGGAAGGCGGCCGGCTGCTCGAATGCACGCGCAAGCCGCCTCAGGGCTGGTGTCACCTGGAAGAACGTGATGCGATCGAGAACGACTGGGAGTCCCACGACCTCGGCGGCAAACCCGCGCGAGCGGCGCAGGGTCGCAGCACCTATCAGAGTCCGGTCACCCAGGTGGCTGATCGGCGTCAGCGCTTTGCCAAGGATCTGGCGGCCTGGATTGAGAAGAAGGTCAAAGAGCACCGGATTCCGATGATCGAAATTTTTGCGCCGCCGAAACTTTGGGGCGATCTGCGCAAGGCCACGCCCGCGCGACTGCGCGATCAGTTGCGTGAACACACCGCCGATCTGCGGTCGATGCCTCTCTCCGACCTGGCCAAACATCCTGCCATTGAAGCAGTTGCGCCGAGTCGACC
>CBFGRU010000135.1:0-8124 GCA_965651255.1 uncultured Phycisphaerales bacterium | reverse complement strand
CCTTGCCACCGCCCTGGAAGAGGATGCCGACACCCTCACGCAACGGTTCCTCCCCGTCGCCGACCAGATCGCCATCACCCTGGAGGATGTCCGCCTTGTCTCCCGGCGCGCGCTCGAGGGGCCGGGCACGGTCTCCGAACTCCTGAACAACCCCACCCTCTACCTCTCGCTGAACGATGCGGCCATCCGGCTGGAGCGCGCCCTCGGAGACATCCAACTCCTCATTCAGCAGGTCCGCGCGGAAGGGCTCAAGGTCGACTTCTGACGCGGCCGAGGCCTCCCGCTTCCGGTCAGGATCCCTATTGATTCCGCCGAAAACACGGACCATCCCACCGGGTGAGTGTGCGATCGTCCGATAGAAACCGCGGTGATTCGATAGAAAACCCACCCCATTCAGAACGGACCGTCTGAGATTCGACTTTGCTGCGGTGAAATTCGATTCCCAGCGTACGACTTTCGGTTCCCACTGGCTGAGATGCGACTCTGCCCGCTCGCCATAAGAATGTCCCGCCGTGCAATTCGATACGGCAGGACTCCAATTCGGTTGGCCGATCGCGTTCTTCGTTTCGCGGTGGTGGATCTTCAAAACGGCCGGCCCGCGGTTTGAATCTCGCACCGCTCCGTTCGGTATTCATTGATCGTGAGTCAGACTGCACCGCGGGCGATTCGTTCATGAGGGTGCCCACGGGGTGGGCCAGACCGTGTCCCGACCCAATACCACCGCGCGACGACCTGAGCCAGTCATCGCACGGTGGGGAGATCACTGAAATGAGTTGGGGGTCATTCGTTCATCATGACCGCGATCTCGACGCGGCGGCTCTGGGCCTTGGACCCCTGCGGCCGGTTGGGTCCAAAGCTGGCGATGAACATTCGATTCTCAGGCACGCGGCGGCCTTTGAGGTACTCCATGACGCTGTACGCTCGTTCGGCACCGAGGTGATAGTTGGTCTTCCAGCCGCTCTTGACGATGGGATCGGTGTCGGTGTGACCGGCAATACGGATGGTGCGGCCGTTGTACTGTGAGTTCAGAACGGACGCGACCTGATCAAGCGAACGCTGGGCGTTGGTCTTCAGCGCGGCTTTTCCCGAATCGAAGAGAATGTCGCTGGCGATGGTGACGGTGACCATGCCGTTGGCGAATTGACTGGAGACGCCTTCGATACCTTCGAAGCCGGTGCGGCGTTCCGGCTGCGAGGGCCGCGCGGCGAGCTGCTGGTTCAGCTCATCGTTCTGGCGGCGAAGTTCGGCGTTGATCATCTCCATCTCGCGCCGGTCCGCATTGGCTGCTTCGAGCGCATCATTGCGGTCGGCGAGTTGGGCGCGGAGGTTCTGCGACTCCTCCATCAGCGCGGCGTTTTCATCTTTGAGGGAATTGTTGCAGCCGGTCAGCATCGCGGAAGTCGCGAGCAGCAGCGTGAGCAGTACGGAACGACGCATGGTTCAGCATCCTTTCAGAACGGTCGGACCGCGGCTATCCATCTCCGTGGCGGACGGCCGGTGTTGTCGCCAATTTCACCCGAAATGTCCGCCGTTGTCCAGTTGCCGGCGGAGATTACACCTCGGGCTTCGCCAGTCCGGGTGATTATCGTCCGGCGCGGCGAGTTTCGCGCAATTTCTCTTTGTCCGCGCACGGCCGCGACTCACAAAGCAGGGAAGAGATAGACATTCTTGAACCATTCGATCGCGGGCCAGGCAAGGATCACCAGGAATGTGCCGATCGCAAGGTGCGGGCCGTAGGGCAACTCGCGTCGAAACTTTCGACTAAAGAGCGCGAGGATGAGGGCAAAGACCGTCCAACTGAGACCGATGATCGGCGCTGCAAAGAACGCCCAGACGGTTGCCTCCCAGCCGAGCACAGCTCCGACAGCGGCGAGCAGGTGAACATCGCCCATGCCCATCGCTTCCCGCCCGAAGCCCAGGGTGCCGAGAATGCGTGTCGCCCAGATCATCGCCCCGCCGACGAGATAGCCGAGGAAGGTCGCGCCGATCGCTCGGATGAAGAGCGGCAGGTCTGTGTCGAGTACCCCGCCGATGATGCCGCCGAGGGTGAGGCCGGCGATGATCGGCAGCAGGTACTTCAGCTCGATGAGCATCTCCCGCCTGCCGTGCGGATACTCCGCCAGCGGTTCATCGTCCTTCACGTATTCGTCGTAATCGGCGAAGCTGTACCGCAGGATGCCCTTTCTGAGCAGGAGGAGCGAGATGATGACGCCGAGCATGCCGCCAATGGCGATCATTGTGAAGAGTGTTCCGGGGAGCGGGAAAGCAAACGCCTGACTCTCGCGCGGCGTGGCGGGCAGCACGGCCTGAAGCGGAATGAGGATGAAGGCAGCAATGGTGATGAAGTTTGGAATCTCGATCGGAATGGTGAAGGTGCGGGCGTCGATGATGGTCATCGCGATGAGGCCGGCGATGAGAAAGAGAATCGCAAGAAACGCTGGCCACGTTCGCGCGAGGCCGTTGAAGTACCACCACTCGCCGCCGATCTGCGTCCACCAGATGGAATCGACCGGCCGCAACAGGAAGTAGAGAATCGCCAGGCCCAGGAACAGGAACGCGATGAACGTCTCGATGATGGCGTACTGGGCGCTGATTCCGACGCCGCAGCGACGACACTTTCCCCGCAGAAGAAACCAGCCGAGGATGGGAAGATTGTCATGCCACGCGAGCCGCGCTCCGCACGTCGGGCACCGGCTGGGCGGTGTGATGACGCTCATACCCGCGGGCAGGCGGTAGATGATGACGTTCAGGAAACTGCCGACGCACGCGCCGAAACAGAAGATGAAGATGTACGCCGGCAGGTGATACATCCACCACGGCGTGATGATCGGCATGTGCTGCGCGAGCGGAATGGTGTGGAGGAAGTTCATCGGGTCCGAACGGCGAACGACTCAGGCCTCATCGGTCGCTTCCGCCGTTGCATCCGCGGAGTGGGCGGCGGTGAGTTGTTCGATCTGCTGCTCGGCGCGATCGAGCACCGCGCGACAGTGCTTGAGCAGGGCCATGCCGCGCTGGTACGACTCGATGCTCTCTTCGAGGCCGACCTCCCCTTCCTCGATGTGGCCAATGATCGATTCGAGCTGATCGATCGCCTCTTCAAAGCGGAGCGTGGAGAGATCATCTTTCTTCTTCGGTGAACTCGCAGCCATAGCGGGAATCTACTCGCTGGGGGTGAAGAGGTCCAACTGATCGGGCGGCTCATCAGCCGATGCGCGGCGTTTGGCCTGGTGCGGGCGCGGCCGTTGCCCGCTGCCACCGACGATGGACTTGATCGTGCCATCCACCACGTGCGTGGTCATCGTCTCGCCGGCGGTGACATCACGCACCGACCGGATGATGCGTCCATCCGCCGCGATGGTGTAGGTGAATCCGCGCCGCAGGACCGTGCGGATATCGACACCGTGGAGCCGGTTGGCGAGCCATTCGGTGCGCTCGCGCGTTCGGTGCAGGTGCCGTTCGAGGACGAGGGTGAGCCGCGATTGAAGTTGCGCGAGTGCTTCCCGCTTTCGACCGCCGCGAATGAGCGCGCGGCGAAGGCGATCCTCCAGCACCGCGAGTCGCGCGTGGATCGCCGCGGTCCTCGTCATCGGACGAACGGCTTCAAGTCGATGGGCCAGTCGCGCAAGCCGAAGGTTGGCGTCGTGTAATCGGCCGCGAAGTGATCGGGGCAGGTCGATCGTCACGCGCTCGAGGCGTTGTGTTCGGGTCTTGATGATGCGCTCCGGCGCGCGGAAGAACTCGTGCCGACGAACGGCCTCCCAGCGCGCCCGCTCCCGGTCGAGATGTCGTACGAGCAACGTACGCACTCGATGCGCGTGATGATCGAGTTGGCGGATGAGCGCCATCCGATCGGGTACGAGCAGCATCGCGGCCTGCGTGGGCGTTGCCGCGCGACGATCGGAAATGAGCTCGATGATCGTCGTGTCGGACTCGTGGCCGATCGCGGCGACGATCGGAAGTGAGCACTCGTGCACCGCATCGGCAACGAGCCGCTCGTTGAAGGTCCAGAGGTCTTCAATTGACCCGCCGCCGCGCGTGACAAGGATGGCATCGACGCCGAGCGCGCGGTGGTCGCGATCGATGCGACGAATCGCGCGGACGACTTCCTCAACTGACCCTTCCCCCTGCACCCGGACATCGACGAGGAAGATGCCGACGGCAGGACACCGCGCCCGGGCGGTGGCGATGACATCCTGGATGGCGGCACCGGTGCGACTGGTGATGACCGCGATTCGCCGCGGCAGAATCGGCAGCGGCTTTCTTCGTGTTTCATCGAAGTAGCCGAGCGTGCGCAGCTCTTCGCATAATGCGCGGAAGCGCTGCTCGAGGGCGCCTTCACCGATCGGTTCAAGGTTCGAGATGTAGAACTGGGTGCGGCCCTGCGGCCCGAAGTGACTGATGTGCCCGGTTGCGACAACCTCCTGGCCATCGCGCGGTGTGAACTTGAACTTCTTCGCACTCGATGCCCAAGCAACGCAACTGATGATGGATGATTCATCTTTCAGCGAGAAGTACCAGTGTTGTCGCACATTCAAGTTGCTGACCTCGCCGACCACGCGGAGTGGTGAAGCAATACGCGTCTCGAGGGTCGTTCGTATCAGCTCCGACACCTGGCTGACGGTGAGCTGCGTAGCTTCAGCGAGGTGAGCGAATCGCCGTTCCCGGCGGGCGGGAGTGGAGTCGGGCGCAGGTGCACCGCTCGCATCATCGGGATTGAATGGTCGTCGGGCCACACTGGATGATACATCCGGGCTAGAATCGCGACGTTGGAAGTGACTTTGAGTACTGCGCGCGTAGCTCAACGGATAGAGCATCGGTCTTCGGAACCGAGGGTTGCAGGTTCGAATCCTGCCGCGCGTATTCAGTATCGCGGTTTTTGCCCCCTCCGGGCGCGCCGTTCCCACGAGATTCCCACGGAGTCGGGGGAATCGTCGCGAGAGACGGGCGCGCGTCGGATTGGGGCGGAGAGGAGAGAGCATCGGGGTTCATCCGGTCAGCTTGAGCGTTGTCTCCGGGCGCGTCACCGCGTCAAACTCGGAAGCCATCGGGGAAACGTAGTGCTTGCGCGAGACGGTCGCGGAGTGTCCGGCCCATGCCGCGTAGGTCGCTTCGTGGATGCCCGCCGTCTTCCAGTCGTTCTCCGCGCTGGAGCGCAACGCCTGGAACGACTTCGGCCACGGGGTCAGACCGGCCGCGCGAATGTGCGCCTGCGCACGCCGCGTGAGATTGTGAGACGAGACGCCGCAGACCGATTCACCCTCGGCCGGTTCGCCGTCGAGTTCATCGAGCCGCGCCGCGAGCAGTTCCGCCAGCCGGGGACAGATTGGAACCTCGCGGTAGCGCGTGACGGTCTTCGAGTTCCCCACCAGCCGGATGCGCCGCGCCGCAAGGTCCACGCCGATGGTATGTGTCTCGCCCGCTGTATCGGTCTGTGTGCCCGTCCAGACGAGAGACAACGCCTCACCGCGGCGGAGTCCGGCGAGCCGCTGGAGCGCGTAGAACGCCCGCCAGCCGTTCGACGGGGACGATGCGAGCAGCGTCTCGAAGTCTTCGAGCGAAACGTAGTAGTTCGGCTTCGACGGGAGAGGCGCGCCGTCGAAGTCTGACCACGGGTTGACGTGAACAACCTTCTTTGACTTCGCCCATTGCCATATCGCCTTCGCGTTTCGGACGTGTCCGAGTACGGTCTGAATGCCGAGCGTGAACGTCTGACGACCATCGCGCGCGTCGGCGAGTTCGCCAGCCGTGAGCGCGTTCAGGAACCGCTCGATCGCGTCGGCGTCGATTGAATCGAGCCGCTGCCCCTCTCCGAAGTGTTCGCGCAGATAGCGCAGCGTCATATTGTGCTTGGCAAGCGTCGGCTTCTTCAGCGCCCGGAAACTCTTGCGGAAGCCGAGCCGCGTATCGGAGTGCTTGCGCTGTTCGTCATACCACTCGATAAACGTGCCGAGCGTGAACGATTCCAGCCGATCGCGCGGACGGTCGCCGGTCATCATCGCGCGTTCAAACTCCGCCCGGAGTTCCTTCGCCTCGCGTGCGGTCATATCACCGCCGGTTGAGCGCGTGCGGCCGAGCGACTTCTCCCGCGTCTTCCCGGCCGAGTCGGTCCAGCGCAGAACGTAGTACGTCGCGCGCTTCCCGTCTTTGAGCGTCTTCGTCGATTCGGTGAGCGATACTTTGAGCGTTGCAGTCATTGGTAGGGACTCCCGCTACGCGCAGCCCGCCGCCGTTGCCCACGGTCCCTACCAGAGGAATGAGCAGACGAGCGACGGGTTGCTCGTGACGATCCTGAATGTACGTCGGGGGTTGGTAGGGACCGCGACAGCCAGAGGGTACCACGCCGGGGGGGCTTCGCAATGGGAACGAGCGTAGGAATCACTCTTTTCGCGCCTCCGATTCAGGGATTCAGACGCCGTAGGCCACGCGCTACGGTCGTCACCTTCGGTTCGTCAGACCGATGCGCCCGCGTTTCGCAGGATCGTCAATTCCAGTTGCAGCCGGCCGTGTGTCGCGTCCAGCGCGGCCCGCGCGGCGAAAAGTTTGCCGTGCGCTTCGATCCGCTCGCGGTTGTGCGCGGGGAGCGATTGGTCGAGCTTCTCAAACTCGCGTTCCAGCGACTCCGCCCGGTCCCGCAAGACCGGGAGCGCGTCCCGAAGCTCACGCGCGCGGTTGAGTGCCGCGATATGCGCTTCGACGGTTGGAGCCGGGAATACCGCCTTCTTGCCCGCCTTGACGAGCGCCGCCTCGTCCACCTGGGGCGCATGGTACTGATCGGCCAGCATCACGCGATATGCTCGGCGGCCCGGCCGATGCTCCGGCGCATCCTGTTTGAGAAACAAGCCAATGAACTCGGCCTGCCAATCTTTGAATGCGCCCTCGTGCCCGCCGCCGCGCGCGTGAATGGACTGGTGTTCTTCGGCTTCAAGCCGGACAAGCGGATCGGCAATCTGCGCGGCCTCCCGCGCGCCTTGCACGTCGCGAAGGATTCGCCGTTGCTCCGGCGTCAGCTTGCCGTGAATGCGCTCGAATTGCTCGGCCAGCACCTTGCCCGGAAGGTGCGCGTTGTCGCGGAACCAGCCGTGATGCCAGAGAGGAATCTCATACGCCGTGCCCCGCTTCGCGCCGAGAAAGTCAAACGGCAACCGTTCGAGCGCGTTCAGTTCGTCGATGGTCATTGTTTCAGTGTTCATTGTTTCGGCCCTTCTTTCGGTTGGGAAAAAGGGGACCGGCCGGACGTTCGACCGGCCCCCACTTGAGGAAAACCACGGTCAGAGACGGCGCTCCTGCATCGTTTCGAGCGCGTCGAGTTCTTCGTTGAAGTAGTCCATGAACCGATCCGGTCGGCCTTCACGGAGCGCGCGCTGCTTCGCCGTCGCGCTCGCCGCGATCGCGTTCGCGCCGCCCATCACGGGTTGTCCGTTGACGACTTCAATCTTGGAGTGTTTGCATTCGCAATTCATCGGGTTTGGTCCTTCGTGTTGGTCGGGCCGGTGCAATGCCCGCGCCCTGTGTTTGGGTCGATTTTGCATCCGAATCGCGCGAGCGTCGCGCGATTGGCCGCGAGTTGTTGGGGCGAGCAGTGCCCGCCGCCGCTGGGGAAGACCGTCCGGCATTCCGCTTCGGTCACCGGCGGCCGGGCGATGATGCGCCCCTGTCCGTCGTGCGCTAGATGCGATCCGATGTTGCTCGCGTTCATGCCTCGCTCCCTGTTGTGTCGATGGACGTCGCGCGTGCGGCCTCGATGAGCTTGTCCACGATGCGAGCGCCGATCGGATGCGCCGGGTCCACCCGCACGAACCGCGCCACGTCGGCCCGGAGCATTTCGGCCGTACCGCCGAGCGACTGATGCTCGGCGAGCAGGTCCGCCACGCGCGGGAGGTAGTGTCGGGCGATGCACCGCTCCGCCGCTTCCCGGTGGGTGGGGTGAATCACAAAGTCAGCATGCGCGCGCGCGGCCTGCGCTTCGCGCTCGATGCGGGCGAGCCGGGCCGTGAAGTCTTTCATCGTCGCGCCCCTTTCGCGTTCGCCTGCGCGATGCCGAGTTCGGCTTCCAGTTCCGCCACGCGCTGCACAAGGTCAATCGAGACAACCGGGCCGAAGACTCGCGACAGAAACTCTTTTGCG
>CBFGRU010000134.1:0-8199 GCA_965651255.1 uncultured Phycisphaerales bacterium | reverse complement strand
CGCGCCGATCATGAGCAGACCCGCGATCGTGGCGAGATTCTGGAAGGCGATCGACGGTGGACGCCCCTTGAACTTCTCGTAGATGAGAAACAGGAACAGGCCGCCATCGACAATCGGAAGCGGCAGGAAGTTGATCACCGCCAGGTTCACGCTGATGACCGCGAGGAGAAAGAGCAGGTAGAGCAGGCCGCGATCGGCCACCTGTACGCCGAGGTGCACGATGCCCACCGGGCCGCGCAACTGTTCCACCCCCACCGACCCGCGGAAGAGGCGGTCGATCGTGAGATAGGTATCCAGCACGAACTTCACCGTGCGATCGAACCCCATCGCGACGGCGCGGAAGGGGTCACCATCGGCGGTGAGCTTCGTGTACACCGGTTCAGTCGGAAGGGCCAGCAGATCGCTCGTCCAGCCAAGCTCGTGCAGCGAAGCCACATCTGCAGCTTCGAGATGCAGGGTGAGCGTTTCGCGCGGCTGACCTTCGACCGGCAGTTGCACGGTGAACAGAATCGTCGCACCCTCTTCGGCGGCAAGCGCTGCTTCGGTCGCGCGGCGCAGCGCAGCGCGAATCTCGACCCAGTTCATCACCGGTTCACCAGCCACTTCAATGATGTGCGAGCCGGGCACCGGGTTCGCTTCGGAAGCGGGTGATGGCTTGACGTCGGGCGCGGTGTCACTCTCCGCATCTTCGCGCGCGAGCGCCAGTTCCCGCACCGGCTGGGCGAGCACCGTCGAGTGAATCGCCCGCGCGGGGATAAAGCCCAGACGACCATCACGTCCGACGGTTGGCGTCACCGTCGTGGGCCGACCGTTACGCTCGACGATCATCTCCAGCGCTCGACCGGCATGCTGCGCGATCAGGTCGCGCACCTGCGTCTCGCGCGGAAAGCGCTGATCCGCCACGCGCACCAGGATATCACCCGGTTGCAGCACCCCATCGGCCGGCGAATTCGGCGAGACCGCTTCCACGATCGTCGCGGGCACGAGACCAAGCAAACCAAGATCGAATGCGCGACCCTGCGCGCTCTGCCACGCCAGCCGCTGCAATTCCGGCTCGACCGGCAGCGTGATCCGAATCGGTTCACCCGCGCTGCGGGGCGACTGCCAGACCGTTTCGAGGGGTGTGCCGTCGGACCGACGGACAATGGCTTCCACTTCATGCATCGCCTGGACCGGTTCGCCGTTGATGCTCATGAGCATCATGCCCGGTTCGATGTTCGCATCCGCCAGGCCGATGAGTTGCAGGACGAGCGCGAGATCGCCCGCAGCGGTATCGCGCGGAATCAACTTTGTGGATGATGAAGGCGCGATTCCGACCGAGAGGAAGCCCAGCGCTTCATCCTTGATCGGCGTGATGTCAAAGAAGAGTGTCTCCGCGATGCCCGGCCGCTCGATGCCGAAGCGAAGCGCCTGATCGGGCCGACTCATCGCGACCTCGATCGCGACATCGTTGAAGATCAGTTGTTCATCACCATCGACGCTGAGAATGCGATCGCCCGGTTGAAGTCCGCGCTGGGTGATGCCAAGTGATTCGCCGTTCACCGCACTGACCTCGGCGGCGGGTGACCCCGGACGCACCTGGCCGATGACCGGCGCCTCGAAGTTCACCCCCGGCATGAACACCACCACAAACAGCAGAATTGCGAAGATGAGATTCATCACCACGCCCGCGCTGACGACGATCATGCGCTTACCGATCGGGCAGTTCTGATACGAGCGCGGATGATCACTCACCGCCTGGGGGTTGGCATCTTCCTGGCCGAGCATTTTCACAAACCCGCCGATCGGCAGCCAGCGCAGCGAGTACTCGGTCTCGCCGATGCCGAGCGCATCCATCGCGTCGAAGACCTGCTGCTGGGTGACCTGCTGCTTGCCCTCGCGATCCGCACCGCCTGGGGTGTTCGCCTGGAGGTACTCATTCACCCGGCGAACGGTGTCCGCCTCGGTTGAGCCCGACCGCAGGCCGATGCCCTTGCGAAAGCTGAGGACGCACGGCCCCATGCCGATGGCAAACGCTTCGGTGCGAATGCCCGCCCACCGGGCCGCGAGGAAGTGGCCGAGTTCGTGCACGAAGATCAGGGCGGTGAAGCCCAGCACCATCAGCCCGAGATTGAAGACAAGATCAAACATCAGCGGGTTGCACCTCGGGACAGCGGATCAACCGCTGCCGCGCGTGATGAAGAAGATGAAGGTGAAGATGATGATGACACGGATGATTCATCGCCCCGCCCGGTTACGGCGCGCGGGGGACTGGTTTCTAGCTGGGCATCGACCCACTCGCGGGCAGCGCGATCGGCATCAAGGCAATCATCGAGCGTCCTGACCGCGTTCGCGGGCACGGTCTCGAGCGCGCCGGCAACGAGATGCGCGATGCGATCGAAGGCAATGCGCCCGCGCCGAAACGCATCGACCGCGGCTTCGTTCGCGGCGTTGAGCACCGCCCCGGCATTTCCGCCGCGCGTGATTGCCTGCTCCGCCAGTCCGATCGCGGGAAACCGCTCTGCATCCACCGCCTCAAACTCCAGCCGCTTGACATCCGCGAGATTCAGCGCGCGTGAACTTCCCGATCGGCGATCGGGCCAGGTCAGCGCGTACTGAATCGGGAGCTTCATGTCCGGCGGATTCATCTGCGCGATCACCGAGCCATCCACGAACTCAACCAGTGAGTGCACGATCGACTGCGGATGCACCAGAACATCGATCTTCTCCGCCGGCAGGTCGAACAGCCAGTGCGCTTCGATGACTTCGAGCGCTTTGTTCATGAGTGACGCGGAATCGATCGTGACTTTGTCGCCCATCGACCAGGTGGGGTGATTGAGCGCTTCTTCAATAGTGGCACGGGCGAGACGCTCGGCGGACCATGTCCGGAACGGGCCGCCCGACGCGGTGAGAATGACACGCTGAACTTCCTGCGGTGTGCGCCCCGCCTGCATGCACTGAAAGACCGCGCTGTGTTCACTGTCAACGGGAATCAGCGAGACGCCGCGCTCGCGCACCAACGGCATGACGATGGCGCCGGCGGCAACCAGCGTCTCCTTGTTCGCGAGCGCGATGTCGCAGCCACGCTCGATTGCACGCACAATCGCGGGCAGGCCCGCCACGCCGACGATCGCACCCACCACCAGATCGCCCGGCTGCGCAACCGCGTCGATCAGCTCCACCGCGGCATCCGGACCGGTCAGGAACTGGCCGAACTCGCGCAGCGTGCGGATCGCATTCGGGTCGGTGCACTCGGCGAGCGCAACCGCCTTGACCGACCATGTCTGCGCCTGTTCGCACAGCAATTCATGATTCGACCCCGCCGCCAGACCCACAACCTCGAACGATGCTGCCCTGATCCGGTGCAGGTGGTCCACCACCGCCAGCGTGTTCACGCCAATCGATCCGGTGGAGCCGAGCACGATGAGTCGTCGTCTGCGCGGGTGCATCATGAATCACTCTTCCCGCTTCGCGGCCTGCTTGAGCGCACCGGCTGAAACCTTTGTGCGCGACCGATACAGCGATCGCCGCGGCTTCTTCGCGGTGCTCGACCCATCCGCTTCGGGGGCATCCGGCTTCTGCTTCGTCGATGCGTCCTTCTTTGCGTCGGCAGAGTCCGATGTCTCGGCGCCGGTGCCTGATTTCTTCTTCCGTGATCGCCCTCGCTTCTTCCTGACCGGGGCTTCATCCTGATCATCACCCTCATCGGCCTCACGCGGAACGGGCTGCTTCTCCGGCGCGGCTTCGGGGGATGCTTCGCCCTCTCCCTTCGCACTGCCCGCCTTCTTGCGCCGCCGGCGACGCTTCTTTTTCCCAGCATCACCCGCCGACCCGGCATCATCCTGCTTCCGTTCCGCAGCATCAGCGTGGGCAGACTCATTTGATTCCGGCGCGGGGGCGCGATCGGTTTCATCATCCGGCACGTTTGGCGAAGCGGCCTGTTCACTCGTACCGCCCGCCTCCGCGCTGGTGCCATCCTTTCGGCGGCGGCGACGACGACGACGACGCTTCTTCTTTCCACCCTCTTCGCCGACGGTCGCACCGGCATCCGGGTCCGCAGCGCCGGATTCGGCGTTCTTCGAGACCGTTCCGTTCGATGAATCTGTCTGCTTGCCCGCCGCGCCATCATCTGCCGGGGCGCCCGCGGCCTGCTCGGCCGTGGCATGGGCGGCTCCATCACCGCTGGCTCCTCCACCGCCACGCTTGCGACGACGGCGACGGCGACGACGTTTCTTCCGCTCACCGCCCTCACCATCATCGGCCTGGCCATTCGCCGCGCGATCTGATGGACGCTGATCCTCATCGGATCCATCGCCCGAATCATCATCCAGCGAATCGGCGAACGACTCATCGTCTTCATCATCATCCAGGTCAAATGGCGACGCCACCCGCTCTGCTCGCTTTGCTTCATCTGCCGCCACGCGCCGGGCTTCGCCGCGCTCCTCGGCCTCGCTTGCCCACTCCTTCTCCCGCTTCTCCAGCTCCTTCAGTGAAGGCGGACTGAGCGCCGGCAGTTGCATCGTGTCGATATCCGCCGATCGATCGTCGTAGGCGAAATAGTCCACGCGATCCATCTCGATCGTCTCACTCACGCGCACGCGCACGCTCTTGCCCGTTTCATCCTCCAGCCGCACCAGCGTGCGCCGCTTCGCCGAAAGCAGCACGCTGGCCACGCGCGGCGAGCAGACCATCTCCACCGATTTCACGCGGTCGTACTGCAACAGGTAGCCGGCATGACGCAACGAATCGGCAGCGATGGTCTCGGGGTTGCGAATCTCACCCTTGCCGTGACACGTCGGGCAGGGCGTGAAGTGACTCTTGCGGATGCTCGGCCGCATGCGCTGGCGCGTCATCTCCATCACGCCGAACTCGCTCAGGCGCAGCACGGTCGTCTTGGCGCGATCGCGCTTCAGATTGTTGCGCATGCGCTCTTCGATGGACCGCCGATGTGAACCGGCGTTCATGTCGATCAGGTCCATGATGAGCAGTCCGCCGAGATCGCGCAGCCGCAACTGGCGGCAGATTTCATCCACCGCTTCTTTGTTCGTCTGGTAGGCGTTGGTTTCCGAGTCGCGCGCGGCGCGACTGCGCCCCGAGTTCACATCGATCGCGACCAGCGCTTCGGTCTGCTCGATCACGATCGCACCGCCCGAAGGCAGCGGCACTTCGCGCTGGTGAATCAGTTCGATCTGCCGTTCGACATCGAACGAGTGAAAGACCGGCGTGACGCCGCGATAGCGAACGACCCGCGGGGCCGAGCGCGGAGCGATGATCGAAAGAAAATCGTTCGTCCGGTCGTACGCGCTTTCGCTGTCCACCACGATCGCATCAACCTGGTTGCTCAGTACATCGCGAATCGTGCGGATCAGCAGATCGCTTTCCGTATACAACGGGCACGGCGCCGCGACGTTCTCGATGCGCTTCTCCATCTTCTTCCACAGGCGCATCAGGTACGCGAAGTCGCGCTTCAGTTCCGTTTTCGTGCGGTCAAAACCCGCGGTGCGCAGGATGAAACCGAACCCTTCGGGCAGGTCCAGCGAATCGAGGATGTCGCGCATCTTGCGACGCTTGTCTTCATCATCAATTTTTCGGCTGACCCCCACGTTGTCCATGTGCGGCATCATCACCATCAGCCGACCGGGAATCGACAGGTAACTCGACAGCGTCGGCCCCTTCGTGCCGATGCCCTCCTTGATGACCTGCACCAGAATCTCATCACCCCGGCGGAGCGCGGCCTGAATCGGCGGCCGATCGCGCCGCGGAATCTTGCGACCCACGCGCTCGGTTCGTTCCTCACCGGGAAAGTACCGCGGGTGCAGGTCGGAGATGTGCAGGAAGCCGTTCTTCCCCTCCCCGTAGTCGATGAACGCCGCCTGGATCGCGGGCTCAACGTTGTTCACCCGCCCCTTATAGATGTTGCCGACACCGGTGGCGCTCGCCATTCGCTCGGTGTACAACTCTTCGAGGCGATTCTCTTCAAGGATCGCGATGCGACATTCCTCGTCGGGAATGTCGTTGACGACCATCAACTGCGCCGGTTCGTTCTTCTGACGCTTGGCCACGTGGGCTCTCCCTGTGCGGGCACACGCATCCACGCGCCGTCGCGGTTGTCGCCATCACAACATTCGCTTCACGCTGCGATCGACCGCCTGCAGGCCGGGCAACGCCCGTCCCGGTCACCGGCGAGCGGTGAAGGCGGTTTGATCTCAATGCGAAGGAAACGATGGTGGACAATCCGCGTGGCTCGTGGCGGACCGGAACGACGAACTCGGGATTCGCTCGATGGCGGTGTTCACACCTCGGCGCTCGACCAAGCCGCAGCCAGCCCTGATTTTTCTTCTCCCTCGGACTAATCGACGGTCCATCCGCCGAACGCCTCGGGCAACACTTCTCTTACCTGCTCGCGGAGGTAACTCAGTACCTGCCGCTCGGAATCGAACGAACCGACCCGTCGGGCCAGCCGTTCGCATCGGTCCAGATCAACAGACCGGATCAATCGCTTGACCTGCGGTATCTGCGATGGCACCAGCGAAAGCGTACGCAATCCGAACCCGATCAGCAACATCGTGTAGACCAGCTCGCCCGCAATCTCGCCGCAGATGCTCGTGTCGATCTGGTAGTGCTTGCCCGCGCGGATCGTCTGTTTGACCAGTTGCAGCACGGCCGGGTTTGCACCGGAGTACAGGTTCGCCACGTTCTCGTTGCCGCGATCCACCGCCAGCGTGTACTGAATCAGGTCGTTCGTTCCGATCGAGAGGAAATCCGTCTCCCGCGCGAACGTCCGCGCCATCAGCGCTGAACTCGGCACCTCGACCATCATTCCCACGGGAATCTTGTGGTCGTACGGAATGCCCTCTTCCTCCAGCTCTTCCATCACATCGTTCAGCACCAGCTTCGCCTGACGCAGCTCCAGCGTCGTCGCGATCAGCGGGAACATGATCTTGATGTGGCCGAACGCGCTCGCCCGCAGAATCGCCCGCAATTGCGTGCGAAACATCGGCAGGTTCTGCAGGCAGTACCGGATACCTCGGCAACCCAGGAACGGGTTGCGCTCCGGCTCTTCCGCGCGCTCCTGCGTGTACTTATCCGCGCCGAGGTCCAGTGTGCGGATCGTCAGCGGCTTCTCACCCAGCAGCTCCGCGCATTTCTTGTACGCGGCGAACTGATCCTCTTCGCTCGGCACCGTCGGCGAGGTCAGGTACAGAAACTCCGTCCGGTACAGCCCGACTCCATCCGCGCCGTTCTCCAGGACGGCGGGCACTTCCTCCGGGAACTCGATGTTGCCCAGCAGCCGAATGCGCGTGCCGTCCTTCGTCACCGCTTCCAGCCGCGCAAACTCGCGCAGCCCACTGCGGAACGTGTGCATTTCCGCCTGGAACTGCTCGTACTGCTTGATCGTCTCTTCATCCGGCCGGATCGCCACCACCCCGCGATCACCATCGACGATGATCAGGTCACCCTCGTTCAGATCGCTCGTCACCCGCTGGCAACCCACCACCGCGGGTATATCCATCGCCCGCGCGACGATCGAGGTATGGCTCGTTCGACCGCCCGCATCGGTCGCGATCGCCAGCACCTTGGTCCGGTCCATCGAGGCCGCCTGCGAAGGCGTCAGCTCATGGGCCACCACGATGACCGGCTCGGCCATTTCGTGCAGCCGCGTTTCCGACTGACCGACCAGCAGCCCCAGCAACCGCCGATCCAGATCCAGAACATCGTTGGCCTTCTGGCGAAAGACTTCATTGCCCATGCCCCGGAACTGATCGGCCAGCGCCCGGAACCGCTCTGCCACCGCGTACTCCGCGGTCACCCGGTCGTTCTGAATCCGCGTGCGAATCGGTTCAATCAGCGATCGATCGTGCAGCAGGCCGATGTGAAAGCCGAAGATCTTCGCGGCCTCGGCCCCCAACTCCGTCTCGGTCCGCTGCTGAAGGGCCGCCAGGTCGCTGCGCGATTCCTCCAGCGCCCTCTCCAGCCGCTTCAGCTCCCGGTCCACATCCTTCGGCGCGACGGTGCGATAGGGCACGCGCTCATCAACCACATCGAGCACGAATGCCCGACCGATGACCACGCCCGGCGAAACCGGTATGCCCTTGATAACCTCCATCGCGGCGGCGTCTCGCTTCTCGTCCAATCAACCTCACCCAGTCGGCGAAATCGCCCCTCCTCCGACGGGACCGCGAGTATAGCGGCTCAATCTCCCTTTGTCGGAAATCCGCC
>CBFGRU010000133.1:0-8230 GCA_965651255.1 uncultured Phycisphaerales bacterium | reverse complement strand
GCCCGGTGGCGATGCGGATCAGTTGACCACGGTATCAACAATGCCCAGTGTGCCCAGCAGGCAGCTGATCATGCCGTTCAGCGTGAAGAAGGTCAGCGCGATCTTCGTGGTGCCCCATCGCGCCACGGTCGCGTGTTCGATGATGAGAATCACGATGGTGATGCCAGCGCCCGCGGCGAAGAGTGCGTTCAATCGCGAATCGACGACCGTCATCATGACGAGCGCACCGATGGCGATGGTGTGCATGATGCGGCTGATGAGGAGGGCGCGAAACTCACCCAGCCGGGACGGCATGGAGTACAGCCCTTCGGCCCGATCGATCGCGACATCCTGCAGGGCGTAGATGATGTCAAACCCGGCGACCCAGCAAAGCACCATCAACGAAAGCAGCCACAGCGCCGGTTGGTGCGCAAGGGCGTCGGGGTGGATGGCGATCGCTGCGGCGACGGGCGAGATGGCAAGACTTGATCCAAGATACACATGACACCACGCGGTGAACCGCTTCAGCCAGCCGTACGCGCCGATCCAGATGAGGACGGGCGCGCTGAGGATGAGCGGCCACCAGTTACTGAAGAAGATGGCAAATGCCGCGCAGGTGATGAGGAACCCGGCGGCGCAGGCGGTCATGGCCATGATTGCCGTCCGGCGCGACAGTCTTCCGGCGGGTATGGCGCGGTTGCGCGTGCGCGGGTTGCGGGCATCGATGGCGGCATCCAACACGCGGTTGGCCAGCATTGCCCAGGTGCGCGCGAGCACCATCGCGACGATGATGAGCGCGAGTTGACCGGCGAAGGGCGGCCAGGCGATTGCTCCGCCCTCAACGCCCGACGCAGCCATGAACGCACCGAGCAGCGCGAATGGCAACGCAAAGACGCTGTGCGCGAGTTTGATATCCGACGCGATCTCGCGCAGCGCAGAGAGCGGTCCAGCGTGATTCGCAAGGGGGGCGGCGGTCGTTCCATCGGGCAGCATGGGTGGATCGTAGGTGATGATCACACCACAGGCGTTGCGCCGCTGGCCGTGCGCGTGGGTGTCAGCGCGGCTGGATTTGCATCATGCTGCGTTCGTAATCGGTTGTCCCGAACCTGGCGCTGGAAGCGTCTGCACGAGGCAGGCCGTTTCCTCCGCATCGCCGATGGATGGGTGGCGATCTCGAATCAGAATCTCCAACTGATGACGCACGCCGTTGGGCAGGTACTGCCACGCCATGCGGCCACGCAATTCGCTCGTCACCAGCCCTTCCACCAGCGACGTGCCGAGTCCGGTGCTGGCGGTGTCCCTACGGTCGGCTCGCGTGCGGTGACGGTTCCACGACTCTTCCCAGAGTATTCGCAGGTACACACCATCGCGCACCGCATCTTCATGTGTCGTCCACCGAATGTTCAGCACGCCATCGTCGCGCGACAATGCGCCGTGCTTGCGCGCGTTGGTCGCCAGTTCGTTCAGAACAACCGCAACGCTGTTTGCGCGATCCGCGGAAATGGTGATGTCCGAATCGCCGGTCAGGTTCACGCGATTCAGTGAATCGCCGTCGAAGAGTTGCGGCAATAGTGAATCAAGGCGCAGATCCGCCCACTTCCGTGAACTCAGCAGCGCATGGACGCGGGCGCACATTTTAATGTGTCGTTCAATGCGCTCGCGCATCGAATCCACATCCATCGGCTGCATCCTGCACATCTGCACGAGTCCCAGCAGCCCCGCCAGATTGTTTCGCACCCGGTGATCAAGCTCGCTGAGCAGCAGGCGAAGCTGTTCGTTTGACTTGCGAATCTCTTCGCGCGCGTGGCGGCGATCGGTGACATCGATGTGGCATCCGAAGAGTCGTTCGATCGACCGGCCATCGGCGCTGCGCACGATGGCAGCCCGACTGAGTATCCAGCGATACTGTCCATCGGCGTGGCGCAGTCGGAACTCTGCCTCTGCGAATTCCTCATTGCCGCCGGCAAGCTCCTCGGTCAGTTGGTCCAGGCGCACCCGATCATCGGGGTGCAATCGACCGGTGAACTCTTCCGGCGAAGTCGTCAGGGTCGCCGGGTCCACGCCGAGCTGTTCCGCCCATTCATGAGAGTAGAAACAGTCATTGGTTCGCAGATCGTGGGACCAGAGCCCGATGGCGCTGCCGCGCAGGATCATGCGCAGCGTGGCATCCTGTTCGTGTTTCTCTTCCAGCATGCGGACGATTCGACCCGAAGCGCCGGTATGCGCGCGATGCAGCGAGAAGAAGGCAGCGGGCAGCACCATGAACGCCAGCACCGCGCCCAGTCCCCACGGGATGGCCGCCACCAGCATGTCGCGATGAACCGCTGCGGCGGGAATGTGAACCGCGAGCATGGCATCGAACTCCGGCAGGTGCTCGTACGCGCTGTACTGAGCGGTGCCGAACGGATTGTCGTGCAATCCGCCCCAGCTCCACCGAGTCTTGATAATCTCGCCAAACGTGGCCGGTGTCTCCGAGCCGACCGCGCCCAGTGGCAGATGGTCTACCTGGGTTCCAATCGCACCCGGGTTGGCCGAGTCGAAAAGCAGCACGCCTTCGTAACTCACCACGCACAGACTCGCATCCTGACGCATCGGCGCCAGGTCATTCCACCGACGTTCAATGAGTTGAACGAACGACGCCTTGTCCTCGGAGTTGGTCCGCTGTGTTTCGCGCTGCACCGCGGCGATGAGCGCGTGTGATTGCGCCCGGCTGGCGGTGATAACCTGCCGCTCGACGAGATCCATGCTGTTTCGCCACCCGCTGTAGGCAAAGATCGTGCCCAGCAGAATCGTGATGATTGATGCGGGCAAAGCGATGCGGGTCATCAGGGCTGAAGAAGTCGTCCGATTCCGCCCGCCCCGATCGCGCAGCGCGCGGAAACGGCTCAACACGTGATCGGAGATCCGTCGCGCGCGAACAAGAAAGAGCAAGAGAAACCCGAAAACGATAAACAGGGCGGTGACGCCCGATAACAATGCTTCGATACCCAAGTCCACTGCCTCCTTCTTCGTGGAAGGTGAGCGCCCGCACCCATGGCGAACGACATCAGCCAAGGGTATCCGGCTCATTTGTCCGAGGCCACCATCGATCGACAAACCGGGGTAAAGTTCCCGTATGCATGGATTTAGGGTTCGGCCGGGTCGGATGCACCGGGGCGTGGATTCCGCGGTTCGATGATCGGCCTATTGTTGCCGTTCTGCCCCCCAGACACGGTTTTCAGCCGCCAGCGATGGAAGTGCGACATGTCCCAGGCCACCGGATCGAAGCCCCAGACCGCCATCACCCCCACCCGTGAAGCCGATTACCCGGAGTGGTACCAGCAGGTCATCCGCGCGGCGGACCTCGCGGAAACATCGCCCGTCCGCGGCTGCATGGTCATCAAGCCCTGGGGGTATGCCCTGTGGGAGAACATGCAGCGTTCGCTCGACCGCATGTTCAAGGAGACCGGCCACCGGAACGCCTACTTTCCGCTCTTTATCCCTCTCTCGTTTCTGGAGAAAGAAGCCGAGCATGTGGACGGCTTCGCGAAGGAGTGCGCGATCGTGACGCACCATCGACTGGTGCCGAAGGAGGACGGCTCCGGCTTGATGCCCGACCCCGAAGCCCGGCTGGAAGAGCCGCTCATCGTCCGCCCCACGAGTGAGACGATCATCGGCGCCTCGTTCGCCAAGTGGATTCAGTCATACCGCGATCTCCCTCTGCTGATCAACCAGTGGGCTAACGTGGTTCGGTGGGAGTTGCGGACGCGCCTCTTCCTGCGGACCGCGGAGTTTCTCTGGCAGGAGGGGCACACCGCTCATGCCACCAGCGAAGAGGCCCGCGAAGAGACGATGCGCATGCTCGATGTCTACGCGGACTTCGCAGAGAACTGGATGGCGATGCCCGTGATCCGGGGCGAGAAGACCGCGAGCGAACGCTTCCCCGGCGCAGTCTCGACCTATTCGATCGAGGCGATGATGCAGGATCGTCGCGCGCTGCAGGCAGGAACATCACACTTCCTCGGGCAGAACTTCTCGACGGCCAGCGATATCAAGTTCCTGGATGAATCGGGAACGTTGCAGCACGCATGGACGACTTCGTGGGGCGTTTCCACCCGGTTGGTCGGCGGCCTGATCATGACCCATGCGGATGATGACGGGATGGTGCTGCCGCCCAAACTGGCGCCGGCGCACCTGGTCATCCTTCCGGTCGTGCACAAGGCGGAGACAGCTGCGGAAGTGATGGAGTACTGCGAGAAACTTGCGCAAGCGCTCCGTGCGAAAACGTATCACGGCCGCAACATTGAGGTTGAGATTGATGCGCGCGATGTGCGGGGCGGTGACAAAGTGTGGCAATGGGTGAAGAAGGGCATCCCCCTTCGCGCAGAAGTTGGGCCGCGCGATATCGCCAGCGACTCGGTCTTCCTCGCGCGGCGGGATCGATCACCCAAGGAGAAACAGTCGATTCAGCGCGAAGAGTTCATCGCCACGATCGAGACGATTCTCGATGACATGCAGCAGGGGCTGTTCGACCGCGCGAAGGCGATGCGCGAGCAGTACACGCGCGAGTTCACGTCGAAGGATGACTTCTACGCATTCTTCACCCCGCAGGGGGGCAAGGGTGATGAACAGCAGGCCGAGATACATGGCGGATTCGCACTCGCGCACTGGTGCGGCGATGCGGAGGTTGAAGCGCAGATCAAGAGTGATCTTGGGGTGACGATTCGCTGCATCCCGCTTGAGAAGTCGATTGCCGGCGGTGAAGGGGAGTGCATCTTCACCGGCCGCAGGAGTCCGCAGCGCGTCGTGTTTGCGAAGGCGTATTGAGTTCAGCCCGTATACGAATCGGCAGGAAACGAAACGCCCCGCATCACGGTTGATGCGGGGCGTTGTTCATGATCGGGTTGCGAAGCGGGGCGTTGCGTTTCAGCCCTTGGCTTCACCGGCAGCAGCCGGAGCGGTGGGGGTGTCGCCGGAGGGGCCGTCGTGGTCATCGCCACCATTGCCGCCTCCGCCGTTGTCGCCGCCTCGACCCTTGCCTTTGCCCTTGCCGTTGTCATCGCCATCGGACTTCTTCGCCGCGATGGAGGTGAAGTACAGATTCTCCGCTTCGGGCTTGTGCGTGACGCTGATCTGTTCACCGGCGTTGTACTCGCCGGAGAGCAGGGCCTCGGCGAGCGGATCTTCAATGTAATTGGAGATCGCGCGGCGAAGCGGACGGGCGCCGAAGTCGGGGTTGTAACCCTTGTCGATCAGGAAGTCCTTCGCGGCCTGATCGAGCTCGATCTTCATTTCCTTCTCATCGAGGCGCTTGCGGACCTTGGCCAGTTCGATCTCGATGATCTCGTACAGGTCTTCTTTGCGCAGCGGACGGAAGACGATGGTGTCATCAAGACGGTTGATGAACTCCGGTCGGAAGAACTTCTCGACCTCGCCCATCAGCGCCTTCTTGATGCGTTCATAGTCCGGCATCTCTTCGCGCTTGCCGAACCCGAAGGCGGACCCGCCCTTGATGAGATCGGCGCCGATGTTGCTCGTCATGATGAGAATGACGTTCTTGAAATCGACGTGCCGACCGAAGGAATCGGTGAGGCGGCCTTCTTCCATGATCTGCAGGAGCATGTTGAAGACATCCGGGTGCGCCTTCTCGACTTCATCGAGCAGCAGAACCGCGTAAGGGCGACGGCGGATGCGCTCGGTGAGTTGCCCGCCTTCTTCGTAGCCGACGTAGCCGGGCGGAGCGCCGATGAGGCGACTGACGTTGTGCTTCTCCATGTACTCGCTCATGTCGAGGTACACGAGGGCATCGGCATCGCCGAACAGGAACTCGGCGAGCGCCTTGGCCAGCAGCGTCTTGCCGACGCCGGACGGCCCGATGAAGATGAACGAACCCATCGGTCGCTTCGGGTCTTTCAGGCCCGACCGCGCCTTGCGGATGGCCTTGGAAACGGCCTTGACCGCCTCTTCCTGGCTGACGACCGATTTGTGAAGTTCCTTCTCGAGTTGCAGCAGCCGCTCGGACTCTTCCTTCTTCAGACGGGTGAGCGGAACGCCTGTCATCTTGCTGACGACCTCGGCGATGATTTCCTCATCAACCACGCCGCCCATCTCGTACGCCTTCTCGCGCCAATCGCGCTGGAGCTTTTCCTTCTTCTTGCGGAGTTTCTCCGCCTGATCGCGCAGCTCGGCCGCACGCTCGTAATCGGCGTTCTTGACCGCTTCATCTTTCTCAATCGAGAGACGCTCGATTTGCTCTTCCAGCTCCGCCAGGTCCGGCGGCTTGGTCATGCTCTTCAGACGCAACCGTGCGCCGGCCTCGTCGATCACGTCGATGGACTTGTCCGGCTGCACGCGACCGGTGATGTACCGGCCCGAGAGTTCGACCGCGGCTTCGACCGCCTCGTCGGTGATCTTGACGCGGTGATGCTGCTCGTACTTCTCGCGCAGACCCTTGAGAATCTCGACCGTCTGCGATGCATTCGGCGGCTCGACGGGAATCGACTGGAAGCGACGTTCGAGCGCGGCATCCTTCTCGATGTATTTGCGGTACTCATCGTACGTCGTGGCGCCGATGCACTGAATCTCACCGCGAGAGAGCGCGGGCTTGAGCACGTTCGAGGCGTCGATCGCGCCTTCCGCGCCGCCCGCACCGACCAGCGTGTGCAACTCGTCGATGAAGAGAATCACATTTCGCGCGCGACGAACTTCGTTCATCACCGCCTTGATGCGCTCTTCAAACTGACCGCGATACTTCGTGCCCGCGACCATCATCGCAAGATCCAGCACGACGAGGCGACGATCCTGCAGCAGATCGGGCACATCCTTGCTGATGATCGACTGCGCGAGACCTTCGACGATCGCGGTCTTTCCGACGCCGGCTTCACCGAGCAGCACCGGGTTGTTCTTCGTGCGACGGCAGAGCACCTGGATGAGACGCTCAATTTCATCCTTGCGGCCGATGACCGGGTCCAACTGACCCTGCTTGGCCAGTTCAGTCAGATCGCGACCGAACGAATCGAGCGCTGGTGTCTTGCTCTTGGCGCCGCGCGCTCCGGCGGCCGCGGCTCCGGGCTCCTGTTGGCCCGGTTCCATCATCTCGCCGGCTTCTTCGGGTTCAACGCCGGCACCCAGCAGGTTCAGCACTTCTTCGCGCACCTGCTCGAGCTTGAGGTTCAGATTCATGAGCACCTGAGCGGCGACACCGTCGTGTTCGCGCAGCAGGCCGAGCAGCAGGTGCTCGGTGCCCACGTAGTTGTGATTGAGGTTTCGTGCCTCTTCGATGGCGTACTCGATGACCTTCTTCGCGCGTGGGGTCTGCGGAAGCTTGCCCATCGTGACCATCTCGGGTCCGCTCTTCACGAGCTTCTCCACCTCGAGCCGCACCTTACGCAGATCGACATCAAGGTTCTTCAGCACGTTGGCGCCGACGCCTGATCCTTCTTTCACCAGCCCCAGCAGAATGTGCTCGGTACCGATGTATTCGTGATTGAAGCGCTGAGCTTCCTGGTTCGCCAGTGCCATCACCTTCCTGGCACGGTCGGTGAGTCGTTCAAACATGGTGTGCCTCCGATTTCCGGCCGCAGCCGGGATGAGTCGAATCGGTTCGCCCGTCCCATGACTGTAGGGGAGAACCGGAAGACGCCGCAGGAATTGGCGCTTCCTTCAGAAAGAGACGGCGAAAGGTGTGCCAGTCATCCATCCCTCCGTATCCTTTATTCGGCGAAAGCAGGTCCCCATATGATTATTCCCATCGGACTTCATGCTGCCGTTCGACGGTTGTTCGCGCTGGCGCCTGCCATTCTGGCGGCGGGACTCCTGTTTGGCGCGGCTGTCTCCCACCGCACCGTTGAAGATGAAGTCCGCACCATCGCCCCCAAGCGCATCTCGTTTCGCATGATCGACGGCGTCCGCGTGGTCGGCGATATGACCGCGTGGGATCGAAACGGATTTGATGGTTCGTTCGGCCGGCGACTGTGGACCGAGCTGCACCCGGATGATGCGTGGATGCTCTTCGTGAATGTCATGAATCGTGAATCCGTCGAGCAGTGGGTGGAACTCGGTCGGGCGTTCAAACGGTCCGAGAACGCAGAACGCCTGGCGGTCCGGGCGTTCGACCAGGCGCGGGCGCTCGATCGCGGAAAGGCCGATGAGTTGATCGCCCTCGTCGAGGAAGAGATCGCTGCGGCCCGCGCGGCGAAGAAACAGGCCGAACGCGATCAACTCAACGCGCGCTCTCCGGAGTTCGGTCCGTGGCCCGACGGCCCCTGGCCAA
>CBFGRU010000132.1:0-8279 GCA_965651255.1 uncultured Phycisphaerales bacterium | reverse complement strand
CAGAACCAGCGTCACCAGGGTGGAGAATAGCAGTCCGCCGATGACGGCTCTGGCCAATGGCGCCTGGGCTTCCGCCCCTTCACCGATACCGAGCGCCAGCGGAAGCAACCCGAGTATCGTCGTCGAAGTCGTCATCAGAATTGGCCGCAACCGCCGGCGCCCCGCTTCAATCAGTGCATCATGTGTTGTCATGGCGCCATCGCCCCGCAGTCGGCCGGCCTGATCGACGAGCAGAATCGCGTTGTTCACCACGATGCCGCCGAGCATGATGCACCCGATGTAGGACTGAATGTTCAGCGTCGTATTCGTCAGATACAGAATCACCACCACGCCAACGATTCCCGTCGGTACTGCCAGCATGACGACCAACGGATCGCGCAGCGACTCGTACTGGCAGGCAAGCACCATGTAGACGAGGATGACTGCCATGATGAGCGTGAGCAACAACTCACGAAACGCACGCTGCTGCTCTTCGTAGTTGCCCGCAATGCGCAGGTCGTACCCGCTCGGACGGGGGATCGTGTCCAGTCGCGCCTGCACATCCTGCGCAACCGAACCGAGATCACGATCAGCGATGTTCGCCGACACCGTCACGATCCGCTGCTGATTCTTTCGATTGATCTCCGTGGGACCTCGACTGGCGCTGGTCGTCACGACATTGCGAAGGGCGATCGGCTCCCCTTCCGGACCGGTCACGGTGAGGTCGAGCACTTCATCAATGCTCATCCGCTCCGCATCTTCCAGCTGAACGAGAATGCGGTGAGAGTTGTCGCCAGCGCGAAACTGGCCTGCCTCCCGACCGGCGATCGCGGTCTGTAGCGCTTCCGCGACATCGCGCACACTCAGGCCGAGGTCGGCGGCCTTCTCACGGTCAACGGTCAGCGACTCCTGCGGCGTGCCTTCTTCGCGGCTGGCATCGACATCCGTGATGCCCGGCACATCGCGGATGGCGTCCATCGCACGTTCCGCCAGCGCATCGAGTGTCGGCAGTTCGTAACCGCGAATCTCGATCGTCAACCCTTCACTGCCGCCGAGCAGACGATCCAGCAGAAACTGCCCCTGCGGCGCACGTACACGAACTTCCATTCCCGGAATGCTGCTCTCAAGCTGACTGCGAAGCAGATTGGCGATCTCGGTGTTCGAGCGATCACGCTCGCTCGCCGGCACCAGCGAGAGGCGAATATCCGACCGACCCCCTTCGCTGGCTTCTGAAATGAATGCCGTCGCCTCCGGAACCAGCGGGTAGACGATGGATTCCATGCGCCGCAACTGCCGGTCGACCACCTCCAGCCGCGTGCCGACCTCCATCTCGCCGTCGATGCGGACTTCACCCTCATCACTCGGGGGGAGGAACTCCGTGCCGATCATCGGAAGCAGTTGCAGACTCGCGGCCAGCATGATTGCGGTCAGCCCGATCGTGACGAGTCGCGCCCGCAGGACATCGCGCAACAGGTTGCGGTACATCAGCTCGATCGCGGCGAAGAAGCCGGCCGCCACCTTTGCAAGATGCTTCAACGGATTGATTGATCGTGCCGCTGCTTCCTCGGTGCGCAGCAGCTTCGATGCGAGCATCGGGACCACACTCAATGCGACCACGAGTGAGACAACCAGCGAGATTGCCACCACCAGCGCGAGTTGCTGAAAAAGAATGCCCGAAACACCCGCCACGAACGCGAGCGGCAGGAAAATGACCAGCGTGGTCACCGTTGACGCCACGATGGCGCTCGCCACTTCGCCTGCTCCGCGTTCGGCGGCCTGAGCGGGATCATCCTCCGTTTCGGTCCGCCGGCGAAAGATGTTCTCCAGCACCACGATGGAGTTATCCACCATCATGCCGACCCCCAGCGCCAATCCGCCCAGCGTCATGAGGTTCAGCGTGAACTTGCCGAAGAACAGTACGGCGAACGTGGCGATGACCGAAATCGGAATCGCCATCGCGATGACGAACGTCGAGCGAATGTTCCTCAGAAAGACCAGCAGCACGATGATCGCGAGCGCTCCGCCGTAGAGCACCGACTGCGCCACATTCGCGATCGAGCGCTCGATGAAATTCCCCTGGTTGATCACGGGAACAACACTGATCTGCGGCAGCTCTTCGTTGATGCGATCGATCTCGGCGAGAATCCGTCGTGACACTTCAACGGTGTTCGCGGTCGGTTCCTTGCGCACCGCCACGCGGATGCCGCGCTCACCGTTGATGCGGTCGATCTCTTCCAGTTTCTGGTGGGTGTCGAGCACACGACCGATCTGCCGGATCGAGACCGGCGCACCTTCGCGCACTGCGACAACGGTGTCCTCCACATCGCGCACACTTCGGAATTCCGCCGGCGCTCGAAGCGTTACCGTGTACGAACCCTGCTGTATGCGACCCGCAGGAAGGTCGAGGTTCGCATCGCGAATCGCGGTCAGCACCCGATCGAGCGGAATCTCCAGCGCCTTCAGCTTCTCATCATCCAGCTCAATGCGGATCTCGCGATTGAACCCGCCCCACAGATCCACCTGGGCCACTCCCGGGATGCGGCCGAAACGATACCGCACTTCATCTTCGACAATCTGCGTCAACTCAACCGGGTCGATGGAACTCGCGACTCCGAGAATGACCACCGGAAAGCTGTTGACATCGAACTTGCGCATGCCGGGGCGGTCCACATCGTCCGGCAACTCGTCGAGTTCATCTTCCAGTCGCGAACGCAATTCGAGCGCGGCGCTGTCCGCATCGACACCCCACGCGAACCGTACGCGCACCTGGCTGCTGCCCTCGGATGAAGAACTCGTCACTTCCTCCACGCCCGGTACGGTGGCGACGATCTCTTCAATAATCTGCGTGACCAGCCGTTCCATCACTTCCGGACTGGCGCCGGAGTAGCTGGTACGAACCGACAAGGTCGGTGTTTCAAGGTTCGGAAGCAGGTCAATCCGCAGCCGCGCAAGGCCGAACAGCCCGATCACCACCACGATGAGCGTGATCATCGTCGTCGCCACCGGGCGTTTCACACTCCAACCAGGCAGGTTCACGGCCCAGCCCCCGCAGCATCATCCGGCGGCGACCCTTCACTGCTGAGCTCTTCAATCTCCGAGATCCCCGCTTCCACGATTTTGATCGTTGATCCATCCTCAAGCAAATGATGACCCAGCACCACCACCGGCCCGCGCAGGTCCGCCGTCGGATCCACCGGCGACACCTGGACCCGGCCCTGCTCGACGACGCCCGCGCGCACGTGCACCGCACGCACGGTTGATTCATCATCATTCACCAGGAAGATCACATCCTGCCCCTGCCGCTTTGCCAGCGCCGCGGTCGGCACGATCGCCTCGGCCTGTATCTCGCGCAGCACGATCATCACGCGCACAAACATGCCCGGCTTCAGTCGTTGATTGTCGTTGCCTACGCGCAACTCGACGCGCGCCTGGCGGGATGATTCGCGGAACACCGGAGCGATGCGGGCGACGCTCGCCGTGAACGAATCGCCCGGCAAGGCATCGGTCTGAAGTGTCGCGGCCTGCCCGACCGACAGCAATGGATAATCACGCTCCGTCACCGCGACCACAACCGTCAATGGGTCCAGCACCACGACGCTGACGATCGGATCACCCGACTGAATCGTGTTGCCAGCATCCTGGTGGCGTTCGCTGACGACCCCCGCCGGGGCGCTGCCGCTCCAACTGGCGACGATCGTCGCTTCGCGTAATCGAATGTTGGCGAGTTCAAGTGTCGCCTGCGCCTGGGCAACCTGAGATTGCGCAACCGCCAATGCGGCTTCCGCTGAGGCAAGTGCGGCCGCGGTTTCATCGGCACGACTCTCCGGCGCGATGCCCCGTTCGCGCAGCGCCAAAACGCGCTCGTGATCCCGTGCCGCCAGTTCAAGCACGCTGGATGCCTGATCACGCGATGCCTCGCGCACCTTCAGTTCCGCCGCGGCCTGGGCGACCGACTGCACCAGCTCCGCATCGTCAATCTCTGCGACGACCTGATCACGGGTGATCTCATCACCAAGATCAACGTGCAGTTGCTGGATTCGACCGCCGATCTTTGAAGCGACAACAAAGCGGGATGAGGCCTGCAGCGTGCCGGTCAACGTCCGGGCATCGCGCATCAGACCCGATTCAATTGACGCCACCTCCACCGCCACCGGAAGCGCACCGCCGGGGCGTTCCGGTCCGCCGGCCTCCTGCTGCTGACGCTGGTACACCGTCCACACCACCCCCGCCGCAGCCGCAGCGAGGAGAAGAATGACAATGATGGTGCTCAGATGACGCATGCTGTCACTACCTTAGGGCGCTCCGCCTGCATGGGGCGTTCGCTTCCCGCGGCGGAGTAGATGCGGGCAGATCGAACAACGGACGAATATGCCCGCCGCATTCCGCTCGCTCATCCACACCACCGGTACATCGGGGATCACCGTCTGAACCATTCAACACGGCCCGCGCGGCTGCGTTGCGGTTTTTGCGACATCGGCCTAGTGTCACCGGTTCCACACCACCGGAGATGGCGAGTACCCCGGCTGCGCAGGATGCTGCGGCCACGAATCTCGTTCTCTCGCATCAGTTACAGGATCACGATGCCCCGCCGCGGACGCGATTCTTCAGCCCGCCCGAACGGTCAACCGCCCGCCGTCGCCCGCGATCGTCGCTTCGGCGTCGAGTGGGTCCATCGCGTCCGGTTTACGCGCGACGCCTTCGCGCCAGAGAACCACGCACTGCGCGGCGTGATTCGCAAGGGGCCCGATGAACCCCGCCGCGCGATCATCTGTTTCGATGCGGGTCTGCTCGATGTTCAGCCGGAACTTCTCTCCCGCGCCATGGATCATGCGCAGAGCACGGCGGAGCTTGAAATCGCGACCGATCCGGTCGTGCTTCCGGGCGGCGAAACGTGCAAGAATGACTTCGCCCACACCGAAGCGGTCATCAAGGCCATCCACGATGGCGGGCTTTGCCGTCGGTCGTACGTCATCGCGATCGGCGGAGGCGCGATGCTCGATGTCGCGGGGTACGCCGCAGCCATTGCGCACCGCGGAGTGCGCCTCATTCGTTTCCCGACGACCACACTCGCGCAGGATGATTCCGGCGTCGGCGTGAAGAACGGCATCAACGCCTTCGGGAAGAAGAACTTCCTCGGCACCTTCGTTCCCCCCTGGGCGGTGATCAACGATCTCGACACGCTCACCACGCTGTCCGATCGCGACTGGCGGGCCGGGTTCAGTGAGGCGGTGAAAGTCGCCTGCATCAAGGATCAATCATTCTTCGAGGTCATCGAAGCCCGGGCCGAGGCGATCAACGCGCGCGACCTTTCCGCAGCCGAGCCGATCATCCAGCGCTCCGCCGAATTGCACCTCGAGCACATCGTCGCCGGCGGCGATCCCTTCGAGTTGAACGAGGCCCGGCCGCTCGACTTCGGACACTGGGCAGCGCACAAGCTTGAAGTCATGACCAACTTCACACTCAAGCACGGCGAGGCCGTCGCCATCGGAATCGCCCTCGATGTCGCCTGTTCGCACCTCGCCGGCTGGCTGAGCGAATCCGATGCTTCCCGCATTCACACCTGCCTGCACGCGCTCGGGTTCACCCTCTGGCATGATGCACTCGATGACCAACCCACCCTCCTCGCCGGCCTGGAAGAGTTCCGCGAGCACCTCGGTGGCCGGCTGACCATCTCCATGCTCAAAGGCATCGGCCGCTCATTTGAAGTCCACGAGATGGATCACGCGCGCATCGCCAAAGCCATCGACCAATTACGAAGCAATCGCACAACGTCCACAAGACTTCCCGACTGATCTCGAACGGAACGCTGGCATCTTGCTCTCCCCCATCCGTTCGTATTAATTGATACATGAAACAACCGCCCCGAACGATCCGGGGCGGTTGTTTCATGTGAACGGTCTCTTCGGTTGGTCAGGCCTCGTTGATGCGAATGCCTCACCAGTCAACGCGGTAGATGTAGATCGCCTCGTTTTCCTGCACGGGCTGCCCCGGACCGCCGGGGATGAATCCGCCGAGCATCTGTTGCTCGTAGTCCGGTGGGCCGGGATACACGCGCACATGCGATGTTCCCATGGCGCTGATCAGCAGCGAGGTTCCACTGAACGCCATATCCAGCCCGTCCCCGATGAACTTCGGGTTCGACAGTTCCTCCGTCTTGATGATCTGATCATCCAACTGAATCTCGGTAAACGTCTCGCCCTGATCATCGCTCCAGGCGTAGAACAGCGAAATCGTCACATCCTGTCCCGGCGCGCGGAGGTCGCCCCGCGTGTCGTACCATGCGATGTGGATGCGGCCATCGGATTCGATCTCCATCACCGGCATGAACTGGTCGCTCCGCACATGCGGCGCATCGAGATTCACCTTCTTCGGGGCCTTCCATTCGTACTGGCTGGTCTGTTCATTGAAGAGGCGGCGAGCGATGTAGATGTCGAAATCTCCATCGTTGCCCTGCGGCGGACCGGCCAGATCGTGATACACGACGTACATCGTCTCGCCGTCGGGTGCGACCGCCATCGAGGTAAACGGCCCGATCTCGAATTCACCCGCCACATACGTCTTCGCCGCGTCGAAGTACGTCTGCCCCATGCCGATGGGAAGCGTCGGCGTCACGTTCAGCCCGGCATCGCTCCATGCCGGGACGGCAGCATCATCCGCGCGAGCGATGCGGATGTAACTGGCCTGCTCATCGAGGTACGAGAAGTATGACTGCGCGCCGCCGATGACTTGAATGTCCACGACCAGCACGGGTTTGGAGGGGAAGCCGATCACCGGGCCGTGCTCATCCACCACCGGCAGCCAGTTCGACCAGGAAACGCCGTTGTTCACCGAGCGGCGGAGGAGCACCTGGCCAGATTCTCCACAGACACTCTCGAAATCCACGATGGTAGAAAGCAAATGCATCGTCGTCGAGAGTGTGGCCGCTCCCACCTCCACCGCACGCAGTTTCGTGTACCGCACGATGCACTCATCCAGCCACTCCGAAAGCAGCGGATCAAACTCCAGCGGGTCGGATGGATCGGTACGAAGGAGAAAGGCGTTTTCGACTGGCAACTGTGATTGATCAAATGCCCAACCCGCCCCCGCGCCGGTGTACCGCGCCGAGTTCGTGCCGGTCTTGATCCCCGCGGCCAGAGTCGGGTCGAAATGCTCCATGATCTCCAGCGGGGCGGGCACTGCCCCCCGATCGGTGAACACCCACCGATCCTGCACATTGTCAAAGACGGCGGTGGCGTACTCGAACCGCAACGGTGCTTCGACCTCGCCCGGCCCCGGCACATCCTGCACCTGCCACATCACCATCAGGGTGGGGCCCACCGTGTCCGTGTTCTGAAACGCGATCACCGGTTCGTTCACCGGCACATCGATCGGCCCGGGATCAACCAGTTGCCGCCCTTTGCTCTCCGGCACCGGCTGTGCGTGAGACAGAGAACCGGATGCAGCGCAGCACACCGCGCCCCCGAGAACCCAGATCAACCCGTTCATGTTGAAACCTCCCAAAATGGTTGCCTTCGGAAATTGCTTGCCTCACCGTGAGGCAGCCAGTAAGGTACCGGTGGGTGTGCCACTCTGCAAGTGCCACCGGGAGGTGTTCCTGATGCGACACGCAACATTCGCGACTGGGCTGGTGGCGGCGGGGCTGGTGGTGCACACCGCGCGGGGTGACATCCTGCTCGACCAGCCGCATGACTTCACCGGCGCCGCGGCCTCCTTCATCGTGATCGACGGGACGGATGCAATCTCCGCCGATGACATTCACATCACCCAGCGGACGCGGATCGACACCGCGACGTTCTGGTTCATCACCAACTGGCCGAACGTGCCGTGGGACTGGGGGATTCATCTGCACGCAACGACGATGGAACACCAGGACGATTGGCTGCCGTGGTTCGAGGGGGCGCCGGTGTGGGATCCGTTTCTCACGATCGAGGGGGCGACCTCGATCACGGATCTCGGGTTCTGGCCGACCGATCCGACGTATCGATACTGGGAGGTGCGGTTCGAGAATCTGGACATCGTGCTCGACCCGGCCGAGACACTGGAAGGAATCTTCTGGATATCACCTTACGGTGTGGGTCAGAACTATCCGCTGACGCGCAGTTACATCGGAACGAGCAACCGAGGCAACCCCAACCACAGTCGAGCGTGGGGACGAACGATCCCGTGGATGTATCCGGGGTGGAAGGGGATTACAAACGCCGACCTCGCAATGCGTCTGGAAGGCGAAGTCATCCCCGCGCCGGGTGCGCTGCTGCCGCTGGTCGCGATGATGGTGCTGCGCCCGCGCGCCCGCCGAAGTC
>CBFGRU010000131.1:0-8314 GCA_965651255.1 uncultured Phycisphaerales bacterium | reverse complement strand
GGGCGGTGGCAAGGTCGCGGTAGCGCGTGACGGTGAGCGAGGATTCATCAAGCAGTCCCTGGGCTCGGGCAATGGTCTCGTGGATTTCATCGCGCAGGGATTGATCGCCGAGCCATTCATCAGCAAGGGCAAGGGATCGCTGCGCCTGCTCGAGGGTGGCGTTCAGCCGGATGATGGCGGTGCGGATGTTGGGCGCAGCGCCAGCGGCGAGATCGGCCTCGGACTGAGGCGAGATGAGTTCGCGCAGATCGTGACCGAGATCGTTGTACGTTGTGGCAAGGGTGTCGATCTTTTCGATGGAGCGCGTGAATGGTTCGAGGCGCTGATCGAGTTCGGCCTTCAGCTCTTCGAAAAGTGTTTTGGGGTCGGCGTGCACGACGGCGGTGCCATCCTGCGCGAGGGTGCCCTGCGGCGTAATCTCGGGGGGAAGTCGCAGGTTGAGGACGGCGCTGCCGCCGATGAGCGGAATGGCGACCTCGGCATCGATATTCGCTGGCAACGTGTGGACCGCATCGATGAGCGCGATGACCTCGACCCGGCCGTGGTTCTCGGGCGCGATGCGAACTTCGCCGATGCGTCCGATGGGAACGCGGTTGTACTCGACGGTGCTTCCGACGCGCAGACCGGCGGCTTGGGGCATCTGCACCGTGACGGTGTACCGATCGCGGAAGTAGGCATCGAGTTCGCCGAAACTCATCAGGAGGAAGGCCAGCGCGAGGAGACCGACAAAGGTCACACACCCGACGACGAAATCGCGTGTGACTTCTTTCATGATGCAGCTCTCCGCCGGCCGCGCTGGCGCATACCGGTTTGTTTGATTCGTTCAATTTCCGGCGGCTCGGCTTCGCCGCGCAGGAATCGCTGCACGATGGGGTCGGTGCTCTGGCGGAAGTCCTGGGCGGTACCCTCTAGGTGAATGCGACCGGCGTGCAGCATGATGAGGTGATCCGCCACCTTGAAGGCGCTCGTGAGATCGTGGGTGACGACAATGCTCGTCGGTTCCAGGACATCCTGCAGCTTCAGGATGAGTTCATTAATGACGTCGGAGCGAATCGGGTCGAGGCCGGTGGTGGGTTCATCGTAGAGTATGGCGGTGGGTTCAAGGACGATGGCGCGCGCGAGGGCGACGCGCTTGCGCTGGCCGCCGGAAAGCTCTGCGGGCATCTTGTGAAGGATGCCGGGCAGGCCGACCATTTCGAGCATCGCCTCGACGCGCTCGCGGCGTTCGGCGGCGGAGAGCGAGGTATGTTCCTGAAGCGGAAACTCGATGTTCTCGCGCACGTTCATACTGTCAAAGAGCGCGCCCATCTGGAAGAGAAAGCCAATGCGCCGACGCACTGCGGTCATCTGTCGTTCCGAGAGGGTGTCCACCCGGGTCTCGCCGAACCAGACTTCCCCCGCATCGGGGTGCAGCAGGCCGATGATGTGTTTGAGCATGACACTCTTACCCGAGCCGCTGGGACCGAGGACGACGGTCACCTTGCCGGGCGGGAAGTTGATGTTCACACCGCGCAGCACGGGTTGTGCGTCGAACGCCTTGGCGACATTGACCAGCCGAATGCACGGCGCTGGTTCATCGTGATGGATCGTGCCGCTGGCCATGAAGGCGATCCTATGATCGTCCCGATGCCGGTCGAGAAGGAAATCACGCTGACGCACCGAGGCCCGGTCTTCGCGGTCGAAGTGATCGAGTACACCGATCAGGCCGGGCAGCGCGTGCGCCGGGATGTCGTACGGCATCCGGGCGCGGTGACCATCCTACCGCTGATGGACGATGGACGGGTGGTGTTGATCCGAAACCGGCGCATTGCGGTGGATGATGACCTGCTGGAGTTGCCCGCAGGAAAGCTGGAGCTGGCGGACGATGACCCGCGGGCCGCAGCAGCACGGGAACTTGAAGAAGAGACCGGGTATCGTGCGAGCGCCATCTCGCCGCTGACGGCGTTCTTCACCTCTCCCGGTTTCGCCGATGAACACATGCACGGGTTTGTGGCCACAGGGCTCACGCCGGTGCCGCAGCGACTGGAGCCGGGGGAAGAAATCGAGGTGATCCCGGTGCCGATGGATGAAGCGCTGGCCATGGTGGAGGATGGCCGCATCCGGGATGGGAAGACGATTGCGACGCTTTTGTTCTGGCACACATTCGGGCGGAAGGGGGCGCGGGCGCATGGGCTGGGATGAATCACGGGATGACCACCGGCGCGCGTTCGGCAAGCCCGGCGGTGACTGGGAAGGGGTGCGGCCGAGCTTTGACAATCCGTTTACGTGGTCGGTTCCGCTGGGGCGTGTGTTCGGAATCAACGTGCGCGTGCACCTGTTGCTGCTGATCTTCATCGTGGTGGAGTTGGGGCGTGCGATCAGTCTGGATGAAGAAGCGGAGGCAGCGCTTGGATTGGGGGTGACGGCGATGCTGCTCGGGGGGTTGTTCATCGTCGTTCTGCTGCACGAGTTCGGGCATTGCCTTGCGTGCCGATGGGTCGGCGGTGCGGCGGATGAGATTCTGATGTGGCCGCTCGGCGGGTTGGCGTATTGCCAGCCGCCGAACCGATGGCAGCCGAATCTGGTGACGGTGCTGGGCGGTCCGGCGGTGAATGTGGGTATCTGCCTGGTGCTGGGCCCGATCCTGGGCATGCTGACCGGTACGTGGCTCGGGGTGGCGCTTCCGAATCCGCTTTCACTCAACGCGCTCTATCGCACGGATGTGTCGGGGGAGTGGTGGCTGATTGCGATGTTCCTGGTGCACTGGGTGAGTTTCCTGTTGCTGCTGTTCAACCTGATTCCGATGTTCCCCCTTGATGGCGGACGGGTGGTGCAGACGTTGCTCTGGCCGAAGTTGGGCTACACGCGCTCGATGCGCGTGGCGGTGCGCATCGGCTATGTCGGTGCGGTGCTGCTGTTCATCTTCGGGTGGATCATGCAGGCGTTCACGCTGATCGGCGTGGCGATCTTTGGCGGCATCATCTGCTACATCACGCACAAGCAGCTTGAGTACACCGATGAGATGCTCGGCTTTGAGACGGATGATGCCTCGACGTGGCTGGCCGACTCGATGAAGGATGATGCGCCGAGTGCGCGTGAAGTGGCACGAGCGGAGAAGGAGGAGATCGCCCGTCGTCAGCACGCGGAAGAGATTGACCGTATCCTCGACAAGATTCGCACCTCGGGGATGCAGAGTCTGAATGGACGTGAGAAGCGACTGTTGAAGAAGGAATCGGAGCGTCGCCGCGAGGCAGAGTAAGGAAGTCGATGCGGGGCGGTTCATGCGCCATTGGCGCACGAGCCGATAGCCCAGTGCGAGCGAAGCAAAGTCAGTGAGCGAAGCGAATGGGAATCTACGATCGAGATTATGTACGAGCGGCCCCGACCCCGCGCGGTCCGTTCGCGACGGGCAGCCCGTTCGATGTGCGCATGTGGAGCGCGAACACCTGGATGATTGTGTTGTGCGTCCTGGTGTTTGTCGCCGATGGATTCACACCTCCGCAGATCGTACCAATGGGCATCATGCCATGGGGTGTGGATGTTTCCAACGCCGTGGCGCGGCCGGATCTCGCGCGAAACATGAACGGCCTGATCGCAGTCCCACTCTTCGACGGTTCATCCGGCCAGAAGGTGGCGGATGAGATCTACCAGAGCATGAACACGCTGACCGCGTATCTGCACTTCTCGACGGCGAAGGGCTTTCTTGGCATCGAGTACTGGCGATTCCTCGGGTTTCAGTTTCTGCATTTCAATCCGACACACTTGATCTTCAACATGGTGGGGTTGTTCTTCTTCGGGCCGATGGTGGAGCGGTACCTCGGCTCGAAGCGGTACCTGGCGTACTACCTGCTGTGCGGCATCTTCGGCGCGTTGATGTATCTGCTGTTGAACCTGGCCGGATACATCGTGGCGACAACGTTCCCCGGTGCGCCATCGGTGCCGGGCCTGCTCTTCAACGACACGCACACGCCGCTGATCGGCGCGAGTGCGGGTGTATTCGGAGTTCTGATGGCGGGGGCGTTTATTGCGCCGCGCGCGCAGGTGCTTCTGTTTTTTATCCTCCCGATTCAACTCCGGACATTGGCCTATGCCCTGGTGGCGATTGCGTTCCTGAGCGTTCTCTTCGGCTCGCGCAACGCCGGCGGAGAAGCCGCCCACCTAGGCGGTGCACTCGCCGGGTTCTATTTCATTCGCCGCCCGCACCACCTGCATGGGTTCTTCGATGTGCTCGGGCGAGTCGACCCGACATCACATCACTACCGGGCGAACCCAGGAAAGAGATCGATCAACCGCGCGGAGCACACCGCCGCCCACCGTGCTGCGAGCGATGCGGAGATTGACCGGATCCTCAAGAAAGTTCATGATTCCGGCCTGCAGTCGTTGAGCGAAGAAGAACGGGCGACTCTGCGGGAAGCCAGTCGAGAGTAGACCTACGCTTCGGCCCATGATGGCGATCGGGTTTGAACTCCTGCAGCAATGCGCGGTCACGAAGGCGCGCCTCGGTCGGGTTACGACGCGGCACGGCAGCTTCGAGACACCTGCCTTCATGCCCGTAGGCACCCGCGCGGCCATGAAGGGGCTGACCCCCGCGCAGACCCGCAGCACCGGGGCGGAGATCATTCTGAACAATGCATACCACCTGATGCTTCGCCCCGGCGACGACCTCATCGCCCGGAGAGGCGGTGTTCACCGGTTCATGCGCTGGGATGGGCCGATTCTGACCGACTCCGGCGGATACCAGGCGTTCTCGATGGCTGACATCAATGCCATTGATGATGATGGAGTGACGTTCAAGTCCATCATTGATGGATCGCTGATTCGACTCACGCCGGAGCGATCAATTGAGGTTCAGAACAATCTTGGCGCGGACATCATCATGGCATTCGATGATTGTCCGCCGCACCTGGACACGAATGATGCAGCGATGCGGCTCCGGCTGGAGCAGGCCAATGACCGGACCATTCGCTGGCTGGAACGGTGTGTAGCGGCTCACCGCCGGTCAGATGAGCAGGCTCTCTTTGGAATCGTCCAGGGCGGTGCCGCGCTTGACCTGCGTGAGAAATCGGTCGTTCAGGTAACCGGAATCGAGCTGACCGGTTACGCCATCGGTGGTGTGGCGGTGGGCGAAGGCACGGAAGCGATCCGATCGGTGGTTGAGTTCACTGCACCGCTTCTGCCGAAGGAAAAACCGCGATATCTGATGGGCGTTGGGTACGAGGTCGATCTGGTGATGGCGGTGCGGGCGGGGGTGGACATGTTTGACTGTGTGCTGCCCACGCGAAACGGGCGGAATGCGATGGCATTTACCCGGGAAGGACGGCTGAAACTGCGAAATGCCCGGTTCGCAGAAGATGACAGTGTCCTGGACCCGGCGTGCGACTGTGAGACGTGTTCGGGCGGTTTCAGCCGCGCTTATTTGCGGCATTTGTTCATGGCGGAAGAGATGCTTGGACCGATGCTGGTGAGCATCCATAACCTCAGGCACTTCCAGCGCCTCATGCTGGACATCAGGCAGTGCATCCGCCACAATGACTGGTCTTTGCTTTTCCGGTCCTGGCCGATACTCGACCCCCTCGTCGGTTCGCCCTGAGCCGTCAGGCGGCCGTGGACCATTCACCTCGGAGTCACCCGTTGGAAACCTTTGCATTTACATCTCCGCCGACCGTCTGGCTGGCGGTACAGGATGGTGAACTTGGTGGCAGTATCCCGCTCAGCGGGACCGATGGCGGCGGTGCCGGCAACGGGACGACCGGAGCAGGCACAGGAACCGGCGCGACGGCTCCGCGATCTGGCGGGTTCGACCCGTTCATGCTGCTGGTGATCGGGATGGTGCTCGCGCTCATCGTCTTCACGCTCTTTGGCAACCGCAAGGAACGGAAGAAGCGCGATCAGATGCTCGGCTCACTGAAAAAGCACGACCGCGTGCAGACCGTGGGCGGGGTGATCGGTTCGGTTGTTGATGTCAAATCGAATGTCGTCATCCTCAAGGTGGATGAATCATCGAACACCCGCATGACCTTTGCCCGAACCGCCATACAGCAGGTTCTCAGCGAAGCAGAAGCGAAAGATTCGGAACAAGAGTGACGGTTCACGGCAGGCGGACCGCCGACCGGCCGGTCCTGCTGAGATGCCGACAAGGATTCCCTCTCTATGCGTACGTTGTCCTGGAAGATTGCGCTCATCGTGGTGGTGGTGGCGACTGCCATCTGGGCGGTGTTTCCACCGGCGGAGAAGATTCGACTTGGATCTGATCTGCGCGGTGGTGTGAGTCTGATTTATCATGTCGATATTCCGCAGGGCGGTAACGCCTCCGAAATCCTTTCGCAGACGATCCAGGTGCTGCAGGATCGCGTGAATCCGACTGGTGTGTTCGACATCCGGTTTCAACCGCAGGGCCGCGATCGCATCGAAATCGTCATGCCCCTGCCGAGCGATTCCGTCATTCAGGCCAAGAACGAGTTTGAACAGGCGCTGGATGACCTCGAACGGCGGGCGCAGATCGACTCCTTCGAGCTTGATCAAACCCTTGCTCAGGGCACGGCGGGTCAGCGGTGGGGCGGTGCGGGCGAGCAGTCTGATCGACTCGCGGAACTTCAGACCATCTATAACGAGATGCGGGATGCCCGCGCGGCCTACGAGACCATCCAACAGGATGAGAACGCAGATCCCGCGGATGTATCACGTATTGAATCCCAGTTAGCGCGGGTGGAAATCGAGTTCGATGAGCTTCGGTCAGAGGTGCTCCGTCGAAGTCTCAATCGTGGCGATGTGCTGCGCGCTCTTCGACAGTCGAATCAGCGGGAGCGACAACTTGATCCCACTGGGAAAGAAGTGATTGATCCAGCGACGGGTGATCCGGTCTTTCTGCCCAGTCCGCGCGATGTGGCACTTCAGACGTTGCGAACCGACTACCCGCATGTCACTGAACTCATCAACACGGTGGTTCAGGAGTACGATGAATACGCCAGCGTTCGGACCGGGCTTGATGACCCGGAAGATTTGAAGCGACTCCTGCGCGGCGCAGGTGTGTTGCAGTTCCACATCGCGGTGCAGGCCAACGAAGCGGGCTTCAACTTTGCGCAGTTGCGTGAGCAGCTTCAGGAACGCGGACCCCGCAACATCGATGCGCCGAACGTCGGTTGGTTTCCGCTTCAGTCCGTGCGCGCCTGGGCGGATAATCCCCAACGTCTTGCCCAGTTGCAGGCCGACCCGATCGGCTACTTTCAGACGTATGCCGGCTCCGGCTTTGTCGCCGCCGAGTACCAGGGCGAGATCTATCTGCTCCTGTACACATCCGAAGACAAATCCATCACGCATGATCGCGGGATCGACTGGTCCGTCCAGCGCACGAATCGGGCACAGGACCAACTGGGCCGACCGGCGGTGTCGTTCACGCTCGATGCCACCGGCGGTCAGCTCATGCGCCGCATGACGTCGCAGAACGTCGATCGACCGATGTCCATTGTGCTTGACGGTCAGGTCTATTCCGCCCCGAACATCAACGAAGCCATCGGCAGCAACGGCATCATCCAGGGCAGTTTCTCCGCCGACGATGTCGATTACCTCATGCGCGTTCTTGCTGCCGGCTCGCTCGGCGCGCGGCTCAGTCCGGAACCGATTGCTCAGAACGTCATGGGGCCGACACTCGGGCGCGACAATCTTGAGAAGGGCCTGTACGCCTGTCTCTTTGGCGTCATCGCCGTCGCGATTGTCATGTCGCTCTACTACTTTGTCTCGGGCCTGATCGCCTGCCTCGCGCTCCTCATCAACGGCTGTCTCATCTTCGGCCTCATGGCCATGCAGCAGGCAACGTTCACTCTGCCCGGCATCGCCGGCATCGTGCTGACGATCGGCATGGCGGTGGATGCCAACGTGCTCATCTACGAGCGCATTCGCGAAGAACTCTTCACGGGTGAAGTCGATCTGAAAACCGCCGTACGCCTCGGGTTCCAGAAGGCGTTCAGCACCATTTTCGACGGCAACGTCACCAACCTCATCGTCTGTTTTGTGCTCTATCAGACCGCGACGACCGAAGTGAAGGGTTTCGCACTCACCCTGTCCATCGGCATCCTCTCCACGCTCTTCTGCGCGCTCTTCATTACGCGCGTCATCTTCCACTTCTACACCGATGTCCTCAAGCGCGAAACACTGCCGATGCTTCCCACGGCGTTCACCGCCGTGCACCGTGCGCTTGAGCCGAACATCAACTGGGTCGGCCTGCGCCGAATGTTCCTCCCCATCAGTGCCGTCCTCATCGTGGTCGGCGGCATCGCCATTCTCTCCCGTGGCGTGGAACTGTTCGATACCGAGTTCCGCGGCGGAACGGCGGTCACCT
>CBFGRU010000130.1:0-8433 GCA_965651255.1 uncultured Phycisphaerales bacterium | reverse complement strand
AATGTCGGTCCCCAGAGCAGGCCGACCTTGTCCAGCCCCTGCGCGAGGGCTGCGATCTGTTCGGCCGGTCCGTTGAGGATCTCGGCGATCTCTTTCACCGAGCGTTCGCCGCGGAAGTGCTGGATCGCCTGGAGCGCCTGGGGCGGCACGACCATGGTTTGATTCGTCAGCATCGTCGGGTCGCGCAGGGCAACGAACTGCTGGCCATCCTTCTGAACCGGAATCGGCTGCAGGGGTCGAACGTGCGGCTGGCGAATGTGTTCGGGCAGGGTGTCAATGGTCATGGGGCGAAGTGTATCGCCGTGAATCGCCTTGCGTCCGGGAAAATGTTCCAGCGGCGATTCGTGTGCGGTGCAGTGGTGATGTTTCGCAACCGTCTGGGGGAACAGGAGTTGGTTCATCGCGTCGAACCCCTAGAATCAATCGGAGATTTCCCGCGTTCGGATTGGCCGGAGCGACCTCGCCGCGTCTGGAGTGATTGGTGCCATGAAGCGAAACACGGTTGTCTACGCGATGCTGTTCTTGGTGACCGGCATTCTTGTTCTGGTGGCGGTGGCATCCTCGGATGATCCGCCGATCGGAACGGCCGGCGAGGAAGAGCCGCGGGCAACCGAGGCCGTTCGCGAAGTGCCTGACGAGATGGCAGCCGATGAATCGACCGCGACCGGCGCCGAGGACGCGATGACCGCGACCGCGGATGATCCGGCGGAGCGTCTGCGTCAGCACCGGGAGAACGTCGAACGATTGCGCGAGATGGGCCGACAGGGAATCGAGAGTGAGCTTGAGCAAATCGGGCCGATCGCCGAGGGTGATCACGATGATCATGACCACAGCCACGAGGAGTCGCCTCCGCCCGGTGCGGGGCAGATCACGTACCTGGCATTCGACCCGCCGGTACTCGATCTGGGTGAGATGATGAAGGGCGAGTTGCGGCCGACCTCGGTCAGGATCACGAACGTGAGCGAAGAATCGGTGACGCTGACGCGCGCGATTCCCACGTGTGTGTGTACCGTGCCTTCGATGCGGGTGACGAACCTGAATCCCGGCGAGTCGATGGACGTAGCGCTGGAGTTCGATGCAAAGCGCGAGGGGAAGCAGGAGGTTCAGATCCGCTTCATGATGGCGGACAACAAGGGGAGTCAATACCTGCGCGTGGCGGCGGATGTGAAGCCGGTCGTCTCGATCGAACCGGCGACGTTTGAAGTGCAGACGGCGCAGGACCTTCTGGTGACGATTCGCACCACCGATCGTCAGCCGTTCCGCATTCTCTCGGCGGTGCCGGAAGTGATCGTGGGCGTTGAGCCGGAGGCGGCGCTCGAGCACACGGTGATTCTTTCCGCGGCGCAGTGGAACGGGCTTTCGCGGAAGCCATCGTTTGTGCGCATCTACACGAATCACCCGAAGGCACCATCCCTGATTCTGCGGGTGGCGCGGTCGCAGGAAGTGGCGAACGTTTCGCGGCTGTTCAACTGGGCGGGGGGGATGGGTGAGATTGACGAGCTGGAAGTGCTGGTGCAGTCGGGAGTGAGTGTGGAGGCCGCTGATGCCCGCGGAATGACAGCACTGATGCTCGCCGCCGCGGCGGGAGAGTCCGAGCGCGCGGGGTTGATCATTCGCGAGGGGGCGCATCCGGATGTCGAGCGCAACGATGGACGCACCGCGCTGATGTTCGCCGGTGCGGCCGGGCACGCCGAAACCGTCGCCACACTGATCGAACTGGGTGCGAACGTGAACCAGGCCGACCGGTTCGGCCGGACCGCGCTGATGTGGGCCGCCCGTTCGGGGAACGCGGAGTGTCTGCGACTGCTGCTGGATGAAGGCGCTCAGGTCGCGGTGGTTGGCCCGTCGGATGAAACACCCCTGATGTACGCGGTGAAGTCGCGCGACCCCGAGCGTGTTCGCCTGCTGCTGGAAGCGGGCGCCGCCCGCGATGCGGTTGATGCGCGCGGTCGCACCGCGCTGGATCAGGCGGTCGAGTTGCAGCGGAATCTGCGGGATCAGAACCAGACCGCGATGCAGGAGATCGTGCGGCTGCTACGCGCGGAATGATGAGAATCAGTCATGATCCTTCGGCGACTGGTGCACGGTGACGCCGCCGACGACCGTGCGCAGTACCGTCGTGTGCGGCAACTCACTGGTGGGGATCGACAGGATGTCGCGGTCGAGGATGACAAAGTCCGCGTCCAGGCCTTTCCGAATCATGCCGGTCTCGCGCTCGCTGTGCAACGCGAACGCTGCGTGCTGCGTGTAACAGCGCAGTGTTTCTTCAACGGTGATCGACTGCTCGGGGAGGAATGGCTCGCCCTCGATCGTCAGCCCCGCCACGGCGGCGTGCATGCCGAGGAAGGGATTGATGGAGACGACCGGCCAATCGCTGCCGAAGGCAAGTTTGGCACCAGAATCAAGTAATTCACGGAAGGCATAACTGCTCCTGACCCGCTCTGGGCCGAGGCGCTGCTCGGCGTACCGGCCATCATCGGCCTTGTGCAGCGGTTGCATACTGGGAATCACGCCGAGTTCCGCGAACCGGGGGATATCGGTCGGTAAGAGGTGCTGTGCATGTTCGATGCGCGGCCGTACGGCCTGCCGGGGTGTGGGGTGGATTTCTTCGTACCAGTTCAGGAGGACATGATTGGCCCGATCGCCGATCGCGTGCACCGCGGGCTGCAGGCCCATCGCCGTTCCGAGACGCACGAGTTCGCTCAACTCGCCCGTGCCCGCCATGGCGAGCGGATAGCCGGCGTTGTCATCGGCCTTGTCCTCCGCGAGGTGATTGTCTGCGTACGGCTCGTACATCCAGGCGGTGCGCGAACCGAGTGAACCGTCCATATAGACCTTGAAGCCGACCACGCGCACGAGGGAGGAGGGGGTGCGGTGCTCGCGCGCCCAGTCGAGCCATGGCTTCCAGTCGCGCAATTCATCGCCCGCGCCGCTGATCGTGGCGACGACACGGAGCGAAAGTTCGTTCGCTGCATCAAGCGGCGCCAGCACATCTTCAATGAAGGTCGGCGTTTCGAGTGCGCCGACCTGGGTGATGCCATGCTCAGCAGCGACTTTGAGCGCGCGGCGCATCAGCTCAACGCGATCAACTTCGCGCCGTTGAACGTGCCGCGTGATGAGGGCCATGGCCTGTTCATAGATCGCGCCGGTCGGCGTTCCGTCGGCGCGGCGACCGATCGTCCCGCCCGGCGGATCATTCGGACCCTCGCGGTTGATGTTCGCATACCGCAGCGCGCTTTGGCTGGCGATGAGACTGTGCCCATCCATCCGCATCAGGACGACGGGCCGGCCGCCCGCGGCCTCATCCAGCTCATCGGCGGTGGGTGGTCGCTGATCCGGCCAACTCTCCGACGACCAGGAGTTTCCGACGACCCAGTCCTCCGGCGCGAGGTCGGCGGCGTAGGCCTTAACCTGCGCGAGCAGATCTTCACGACTCCGGGTTTCGCGCAGAACGAGCTGACTGAGGCGGATCGAGGCATTCTGCAGATGCACGTGGGTATCAATGAGGCCGGGAACAATGCGCCGACCTTCGGCATCGATGACGTTTGTATGCGGGCCGATGTATTCACGAATTCGTGCATCATCATCGACGGCGATGAATCGGCCATCACGCACGGCGAAAGCGGTCGCGGCGGGCCGGTCGGCATCGCCCGTCCAGATGAGGGCGTTCACGACGACGAGTTCCGCTGGCTCGTCGGCAGGAATCACCGCGAAGCCGCCCATTGAAAGCGTGATCGCCGCGGCCAGGATCGAAAAGACGAACATCACTCTGTTCATGTGAACCTCCTCGCCACTCAAGGTTATACCATGCGGGCGTGACGGCGCTTGCAAGCAGTCGTCTAGAACCCGCGGATCGAGCGTCATCAGAAGGAATTGCACATGACCACCATGACTCGCGCGACAGTCTCCGCACCGACCTCGACGGCCTACCAGGAATTGGTGAACCGCGCGCGCGATGCGGCGACAATCGCCTCCGCAGCGCAGGTACTCGGGTGGGACCAGGAAACCATGATGCCTCCGGGCGGCGTCGAGCTGCGCACGCGCCAGCTCTCGCAACTGGCCAAGCTCAGTCACGAGATGTTTACCGATGCGCGGATCGGCGATCTCCTCGCCGAATGCGAATCGAGTGATGACCTGGTGGCGGATCCGCTTAGCGAGACCGCGGTGAACATTCGCGAGCTTCGCCGTGAATACGACCGCCGGACCAAGCTTCCCGCTTCGCTGGTCGAAGAGGAGGCGCGGCTCGCAAGCGTCGGACAGCACACCTGGGCGAAGGCGCGCAAGGAATCGAACTTCGCCTCCTTCCGCCCGATCCTGGAGCAGATCGTCTCGCTGCTGCGGCAGAAGGCCGATTGTTACGGATGGCCCGAAGGCGGCGAGCCGTGGGATGCGCTGGCCGAGGACTACGAGCGCGGCTGCACCGCGAAGCATGTTGCGGAGGTGTTCTCGCCACTGCGCACGCGGCTGAAGTCATTGCTGGATGAGTTGCTCGGCAAGGGCACGCCGCCCAGCAATGCGTTCAATGAATTGAAACTGCCCATCGACCGGCAGGAATCGTTTGTGCGGTTCATTGCGGAATCCATTGGGTTTGATTTCAACCGTGGGCGGCTCGACAAGTCCACCCATCCCTTCTGCTCGGGCACGTTTCCGGGTGATGTGCGATTGACGACGCGGTTCCGTGAGACCGATCTGAACGATGCGATCGGCTCGACAATGCACGAAGCGGGTCACGGCATCTACGAACAGGGACTGCTGGCTGAGCACTTCGGCCTGCCGATGGGGCAGAGCGTCTCGCTCGGCATTCACGAGAGCCAGAGCCGGATGTGGGAGAACCAGGTCGGCCGCAGTCGCGCCTTCTGGGAGTGGGCCTATCCGCATCTCAACGAACACTTCGGAAGTGCGCTGAACGGCTTGTCATTTGAGGATACGTACGGCGGGGCGAACATCGTGAACCCCGATTTCATTCGCGTTGAAGCCGATGAAGCCACGTACAACATGCACATCATGGTGCGCTTCGAGCTTGAACGGGCCATTCTCAAGGGCGAACTCGCCGTTGGGGACATTCCCGCTGCGTGGAACGCCCGGTATCAGGAGTACCTCGGACTCGAGGTGCCGAATGATGCCAAGGGTTGCCTGCAGGATGTCCATTGGTCCATGACCAGCATGGGCTACTTCCCAACCTACACGCTCGGAAACCTCTACGCAGCGCAGTTCTTCGAGAAGGCGCTCGTCGACATGCCCGATCTGTACGATCAGTTCCGCAAGGGCGACTTCAGCAATCTCAAGCAGTGGCTGAACGAGAACATTCATCGGCACGGCCAGCGGTACGCGCCGGAGAAACTGTGCGAAGTCGTGACCGGCAAACCGCTCTCGGCTGATCCTTTGCTGCGGCACCTGGAAGGGAAGCTTCGTCCGCTTTATGGATTGAAGTGAATCTTTGCGATTGACAGACCGACCGACCGTCAGCAATCTTTCTTCACGATGAACCCGCTCGAAGCGTACCGCTGCGTGCTCGAACGAACGCGCGAAGTGACCTTGCTCGCGAGCACGATGTCGATTCTATCGTGGGATGAAGAGACGAAGATGCCCGTGCGCGCTAGCGGGCTGCGCGCCGAGCAGATGGCACAGTTGGCGCGCTGTTGTCATGAACTGGCTTCGGACGAGCGTCTGGGCGAATGGCTGGAGATCGCGGAGCGCGATCCGGAACTCACCGCCGAACCGACATCCGTCGCGGGCACGAACCTGCGCGTGATCCGTCGCGAGTACGATCGGTTGCGGCGTGTGCCGAACGACCTCATCGGTGCTTTGGCTCGGGTGCGCTCGCGCGGTCATCGGGCGTGGGTCGAAGCGCGGCAGGCGAACGATTTCAACATCCTTGCGCCAATCCTTGATGAGCAGATCAATCTTGCGCGGCAGAAGGCCGATGCACTCGCCGTGACCGATGCGGATGAACCGTGGGATGCGCTCGCGGATGAATGGGAGTTCGGCCTGCGCGCCCGTGACCTGGAGCCGCTCTTTCAAGAACTTCGGCCGTGTCTGGTCGCACTGCTTGATGAACTGCTTTCCGCTCCGAATCCGCCGACGAATCCGTTTCTCACGATGTCGCTGCCGCGAAATCAGCAGGAAGCGTTCGTGCGGGAGGTCATCGCCGCAATCGGATTCGACTTTGAGCGAGGCCGGCTCGATGAATCCGAGCACCCGTTTTGCCTCGGTTGGCATCGAGACGATGTACGCATCACGACGCGCTTCGAATCGGCACGGCTGCTTCTGGCACTCGGCTCGACCCTGCACGAAGCGGGGCATGGGTTGTACGACCAACATCATCCGGCAGATCACTTCGGTTCGCCGATGGGCCGAGCGGCTTCGACGGCCATGCAGGAAGCGCAGGCGCGATTGTGGGAGAACCACATCGGTCGCGGACATGCGTTCTGGCGGTGGTGCTTTCCGAAACTGCGCGAGCACTTCGGAAACGCCGTGGCACATCTCGCGCTCGATGAGGTGTATGCCGCGGCCAATGTCGTGAAGCCCGACTACATTCGCATGGAAGCGGGAGAGACGACGTACAACCTGCACATTCTCATTCGCTTTGACCTTGAACGCGCGCTCATCAACGGACAGCTCTCGGTCAATGATCTCCCCGAAGCATGGCATGCGCGGTATGAGTCAGACCTCGGCCTTCCGCCGCTCGATCATCGCAAGGGGGTTCTGCAGGACATTCACTGGGCGGAAGGACTGTTCGGCTACTTTCCGACCTATACGCTTGGCAATCTCTTCGCAGCCCAACTGATGGAGCAAGCCGAGCATGATCTTGATGATCTTCCGGAACTGATTGCGCGCGGCGAGTTTCACGAACTCATCGCGTGGATGAATCGACATGTGTTCAGTCAGGGCATGCGCTTCGACGCGCCGGAGCTGATCGAACGCATCACCGGTCGGCCCCTTTCCATCCGGCCGCTTCTGCGCCACCTGAACGGCCTGCGGCCGATTTATGGGCTACCTGAATCACCCGGTTCCGAAGCGTAGTGGTTCCGGCATGGCGCGGGGGATACGACATCATCCGCTGACTGCGGTGATGGAATTGGCGGCCGGTGTTGCCGAATCAATTCTTAGTGTATACTAGTAATTGAGCCAGCCATGACTTCAACCAACATCAATCCATCGCCGGAATCCATCGCCCATGATCGTTCCACCCGATTCGGGCTGGCGCTGCTCGCGCTCACGCTCCTTGTTCCCGCTGCATCGCTGGGGCCGTTCTTCGCAATGCACCTTGATGCGACGGCAGGAACCGGATTGGGCCAGGTTCTCTACATTGCGTGCAAGGTGTGGATTCTTGCCTTCCCATTGGCATGGTGGTTGTTCATCGATCGGCGGAGACTTTCAGTTTCGCCGATGAAGAGGGGCGGACTGGGCGTCGGCGTGCTGCTTGGCGTTGCGATCTTTGTGGTGATCTGGATCGTGTATCTCACGGTCGGCACATCGCTCGTTGATCCTGAGCAGGTTCGCGCGATGGCAGCGGCAAACGGCATCGATCGAGTCTGGCCGTACCTAGGTCTTGTTCTCACCCTGACCTTCATCAACGCTCTGCTCGAAGAGTACGTCTGGCGATGGTTCGTATACACAAAGTGCGAAAGGGTCGTGCCGTTCCTGCACGGATGGGTGGCGGTCATCCTCGCGGCATTTCTCTTTACGGTGCATCACATCATCGCGCTCACCGCGCAGATGGATCTCATTCCTGCGCTGCTCGCCTCGACCGGTGTCTTCATCGGCGGAGTCACCTGGTCATGGTGTTATCGTCGGTACCAGTCCATCTGGCCGGGATACATCAGCCACATCTTCGCTGACCTGGGCGTCTTCAGCGTCGGCGCGATGATTCTGTTCGGGTGAGCGAGTGACTCTGCGTGATTCATCGATACTGGCTATCACCGCGGTATCGGCGAAGCCGGGCGCGTGGCGGGGGGCTTCGGATCGGCGGGCACGACTTCCGCACCCCACGGCACGAAGACGCGGCCCTCGATGTTCGCACCGTCGTTGACCACGAGTTGCTTTGACCGCAGGACAGGGCCCTTCCACTCGGCCTTGGCTTCGAAGATCACTTCAGCCAGGCACTCAATCGCGCCGTGCAGGATGCCTTCGCATTCGATCCCGCCCCCGGCGTGGATGCGCTTGGCCGCGACCCGTCCCTTCTTCGTCACCACGATCTTGCCGCACGTCTGCAGGTCGTTAACCGGGACGTAGGTTTTGATGATGAAGTCTTCGATGCGAATCGCCTTGTGGCAGCCGGGACAATTCGTGCTCATGGCGCGCGCGGAAACCTCCTGCACGTGTCCGCAGAGATAACAGCGGATCGTGCGCGGGCCGGCGGACTTCGCGTTCGAGCGGCGAATGGCCATGGAGGTGGCAGCCGCGCGGGCACAGACGCAGGAGTATGCGCCC
>CBFGRU010000129.1:0-8497 GCA_965651255.1 uncultured Phycisphaerales bacterium | reverse complement strand
GTGCCGCCACATCCTGGACGATGTCCTCGACCAACTGATGCTGCGCATGCTCGAATGACGCTGCGCAGGATGTGAAGACTCTCCCGAGGATGCTACGGCTCTCCCGAGGATCGTACGACTCTGCGCAGGATGCTACGACTCTCCCGAGGATAGTAAGACTCTCCCGAGGGTCGTAAGACTCTGCGCAGGATGCTACGGCTCTCCCGAGGATCGTAAGACTCTCCCGAGGATGCGCAGACTCTGCGCAGGATGCGGAGAGTCAGTGGAGGTCATGTTCTCGCGCGATGCGCACGATGGGGTAGGGCTGGCCGACTTTGAGCCGATCGCCGAAGAGTTCCCAGGTGGTGAAGCCATCATCGCTCATCGGTTCGAGCAGGTAGATGATGAGGTTGCCGAGCGGCTGGGCGAGGGGGATGAGGGTTGAGCCGGCGGGGAAGTGCTGTGTTGCGAGTGAGGCGTGCGCTTCGACGCTCGTGAGCAGATGGCCCTGGAACGGCCTTCGCGCTTTCTCGATGGATTGAATCGTGTACTGCTCGATCGTCGCTTCGCCTTCGAACGGCTGCGTTTCGACGCCGTGCTGGTGGAGTTTCTCGATGATGTCATCGTTGCCCGGCGGGATGAGATATGCGTACGGCCTGCGGACACTGAGTGTGGGCTCGAAGCGGCCGATGAAGATGACGGGGTAGTCTTTGGGGGTGTCGGTGGCGACGGGACGGCCGCGCTCGGTGGGCTGCATCTCGTAGCCCTTGATGGTGGTGGGTTGGTTGAAGGCAGCGGGTCGATAGCGGATGCCGACGGTGTCGAAGGGTTGGGGGTCGCGGCCCTTGTTGATGGTGTCATCCTTCGCCTGCTGGTGGAGTTGAAGGATGTCGGCTTGCGTCTCCTGGGCGTAGGTGAGGGTTTCGCGAAGGAATTCGCGCGTGGCAAGGATGCGATCCTGGTAGGGGGCGTAGGAGTACGCTTCGGAGAGGATGGACATCTGGCCGCGCAGCCCGTGGTACGGCCCGCCGAAGCGCGGCTCGTGGGAGTAGGTGGCCCAGATGGTCTGGTCGCGGTTGAAGTTGCCGTAGAAGAACATGTCGTAGCCGGTGCGGGAGCGGAGGCGCTCGGTGACGGTGGGGAGGAGGCCATCGCGGATGAACTCGATGGAGGGGGTGAAGCCGGCGGGGTTGGTGGGCTCTGCGTAGGTGATGGTGTAGCGGTGGGCGGATCCGTTGGTGGTGTGGGAATCGAAGATGAGGTGGGGGTCCCACTCGGTGAGGAAGCGGACCATGGACCTGGCTTCGGGCGATTCGAGTTTGATGTAATCGCGGTTGAGGTCGAGGCCCTGGGCGTTGGGTCGCTGGCCCATGGCGCGCGGCCCGACCTGGCCGGGGCGGTTATCGGGTGAGAAGCGTTCGTTGCCATCGGCGTTGTAGATGGGTGCCAGAGCGATGATGAGATCATTGAAGAGGGGGTGATCGGGTTGTGCGGCGAATTCGCGGGCAAGCATGAGGAACGCCTCTTTGCCGCAGACTTCACCGGCATGGATGTTGGCGAAGGCAAAGATGAGGAGTTTGCCGGATTCGCGGGCTTCTTCGGCGGTGGTGATGGGGGGATTGGCCAGAAGGAGAATGGGAATCGCGCGGCCTTCGAGGGTGGTGCCCATCTCGATGAGGTTGATGTGGTCTGCGGAGTCGGCGATGGCGGTGGCGAGGGTCATGACCTCGGCGTAGGTGGCTGTTTCGGTGTAGCCGGACTTCTCCGCGACGGTGAGGAGATCATCGTTCCCGTGGACGGGAGCGAGAGTCAGGGTCACGGAGAAGAGCAGGGTGCTGAGCATGAAGAGTCTCTCACGCATCGAGTGTTCGTTGGGCGAAGGGGAATGATGAATCTACCCTGCGAGTGGCCACAATGCGAGTAGGATGGCCCCTCGGAAAGGACGGGGAGGGTGGGCGTCGCGCCCGCACGAGAAACGAAGGGTCGGAGTGATGGAGAACCGAATGTCGCCCGGAGAAGCGCGAGCGTTGATGGAAGAGTGGACGGAATCGAATGCGTTGCGGGTGCATATGGAATGCGTTGCCGCGTGCATGGGCGCGTATGCGGAGCGGCTGGAGCCGCAGGAGAGAGACCGCTGGATTGTGGCAGGGCTGCTGCACGATTTTGACTACGAGAAACACCCGTCGAAGGAGGAGCATCCGTTCATCGGCATCGCTCATTTGCGGGCGCGGGGCGATGTGGATGAGGAGATTCTGCAGGCGATTCTGGGCCATGCGGAGTATTCCGGCACGCAGCGCGAGACGATGATGGCAAAGGCGCTCTTTGCGGTGGATGAGTTGGCGGGATTCATCGTGGCGTGCGCCAAGGTGCGGCCGCACGGGATCAGCGATCTCGAACCGAAGAGCGTGAAGAAGAAGCTGAAGGACAAGGCGTTCGCGGCGGCGGTCTCTCGGGAAGACATCGCGCAGGGGATTGCTGAACTCGGTGTGGATCAGGGGGAGCACATCGGGGTATGCATCGAAGCGATTCGGAAGGAAGCGGGGCGATTAGGCGTGTGATGCGTCGGCAGATGCGGGAGGCAGAGCGCAGATGCGGGGGAGTTGATCGATGATCCACGCGGCGAAGTCGGCTTTGGAGAGCGTGGCTGCCGGCGGAGCGAGGGTGGCGCCATCGCGCAGGAGGAGGCGGGCGGTGATATCAGCCGCGCCCATGGTTTCGAGCGGATTGGCGATGATGGCATCGAGGCGCTTGCGGTGAAGTTTTTCGCGGGCGGCCGATTCGAGGGTGGGTGCGGGTTCGAGGGCAAAACCGATGGTGCGCTGATGCGGGTGTGTGAAGGGGATGAGATGCTGGAGGAGATCGGGGACGGGATCCAGGGTGAGGGTGATCGGGCCGTGGCGACGATCGAGCTTGGTGGTGTGGGCAGTGGGCGATGTGCTGCGCGGGCGAAAGTCAGCGACGGCGGCGGCCATGATGAGGATGATGTGGCGAGGCCAGCAGCTTTCGAGCAGGTGTTGAAGGTCGGCAGCGGTTCGGAACCGGATGATGTTCAGGTGCGAATGAGTCGGAAGCGTTTCAATGTCAACCGGGCCGAGGAGAAGTGTGACGGGGTAGCCGCGCCGAGCGGCGTGTTCGGCGAGTGCGATGCCCATGCGGCCGGATGATCGGTTGCCGAGGTAACGGACGGCGTCGATCGGCTCGTGCGTCGGGCCGGCGGTGATGAGCAGCGGTGGATGTTCGGTATCGGTCATGCGAAGTGCAGCGGTGTGGACTTGTTGATCCGCGGCGTCTGAACGACCGGGCGGAGGTAGTTGGAGGCAGCTGGTTATGAAAGAACCAGCACGGTGTTGCCGTGTGCGGCTTGCATGCGGCGGCGTAAGTCAGCATACTAAGGGGCTTGCCGCAAGAACGGAATGTCCCGGTCAAGCCGGCCCCGGCTCCGGCCGGTTGTTGCAGGAGTACGAATGGCACGGAAACGGAAGAAGATCGGTGAGATTCTCCTCGAATGGAAGGTCGTCACCGCTGAACAGGTTGATCAGGCCAAGCAGATTGCTGACCGGACAGGAAAGCGGATCGGCGAGGCCTTGGTCGAAGCCGGTGCTTGCGATGAGGAAGCGATCGCCAAGGCGCTGGCTGCGCAGTACGACAAGGAGTTCATCAACCTCGATCGTCCGGAGGCAAACTCACGGATCGACATGACGCTCATACCCGATGATCTCATCAAGAAGCACCTGGTGCTTCCGATGGGCAAGCAGGGGAACCGGCTGAAACTGCTGGTGCACGACCCGTGGGACCTTGAGCTGATCGACCTGTTACGCTTTCGCCTGAACACCGAGATTGATACCGCAATCGCATCAAAGCGGCAGATCAAGGGATTCATCGAAGGCCAGGGCAGCGGCGGGAAGTCGATGTTCGGCGAGGAATCCCTGGTGACCGAATCGATCGACGTGACCGTCGATAAGTCGGTTGATACGTCGATTGACGCCTCCATCGATATTGAAGGGGGCGATGCCCCGATCATTCGTTTGGCCCATCGAATCATCGCCGAGGCGGTTCGGAGCCGGGCGAGCGATATTCACATCGAGCCGATGGAAGATCGAATTCTTCTGCGATATCGGATCGACGGTGTGTGTCATGTGCGCGACAACCTGCCCAAGCGAATGCAATCGGCGCTGCTCGCGCGCCTGAAGCTGATGGCGGGTGTGAATATCGCGGAACGACGTATTCCTCAGGACGGCCGCATCAAGTTACCCGTCGACGGAGTGACGGTGGACTTCCGCGTTTCCGCATGTCCAGCGTATCACGGCGAATCGATCGTTCTTCGTATTCTGCGGGCCGAGTCGGTGAAGATCGGTCTGGTGAACCTTGGCTTCGAGCAGGATTCGCTCGATGTCTTCAACAAGATCATTCGCCGGCCGAACGGCATCTTCCTCGTCACCGGGCCCACGGGCTCAGGAAAGACGACGACGCTGTATTCGGCGCTCGACGTTCTGAATCGCCCGGACAAGAAGATCATCACTGCGGAAGATCCGATCGAGTATCACTTCACGGGGATCAATCAGTGCCAGGTGCGTGAGAGTATCGGGCTGACGTTTGCGGTGATCCTTCGCGCGATGCTGCGACAGGCGCCAAACGTGATTCTGGTCGGCGAGATTCGTGACTACGAGGTCGCGGAAGTGGCCATTCAGGCCGCACTGACCGGCCACCTCGTGTTTTCGACGCTGCACACGAACGATGCGCCTTCGGCGATTACCCGCTTGACGGACATGGGGGTGAAACCCTATCTCGCAGCGAGCTCGGTGCAGGCGATTATGGCGCAGCGTCTGATACGAGTTCTTTGCAAGAACTGCAAGCAGAAATTGACCGATCCCGACCGCTGGGAAATGCGGCTGATTGGCATGACCGATGAAGAGTTCGAGAAGGGCAATGTCATGCAGGCGGTCGGATGCACGCAGTGTGTGAACACAGGGTTCAAAGGCCGAAAGGCCATGTTCGAGATGATGCAGATGAACTCGGAGATTCGCGAATTGGCGTTCCAGCGTGCTCCGCTTTCGAAACTCCGCGCTGCCGCGATTCGCAGCGGAATGCGGCCGCTGGTTGCCGACGGAAAACTCAAGGTTCTGAAGGGCGAAACAACGTTCGAAGAAGTCGTGAAGTTTGCGCAAATGGAAGTTGGCGACCTTGAGCGTGCCAGCGCCTGAAAAACGTCTAACCCCCACCCACCTCAGCGAGGTATTCGATGTCCACACTTCAGATTGACCGACTGCTTGATACGGTCATCACGAAAGGCGCGAGCGACCTTCACCTCTCGGTCGGCCGTCAGCCCACGTTGCGTTTGCATGGTCGTCTGCGTTCGCTCGATACCAAAGTACTCGAGCCGGACGACACGGTCGCGTTGATGAAATCGATCACGCCAGAACGAGCGCAGCAGGAATTGCAGGAAGAGGGTGGATGCGACTTTGGTTTTGCTTACGGCGACCAGGCCCGCTTCCGCGTATCGGTCTTCCGGCAGCGTGGCAACGTCTCGCTGGTTCTGCGATTGATCCCGAACAAACTGCTCTCGTTCGAGCAGATCGGTTTGCCGAAGATCTGTCGGGAACTGATTCGCCGTCCCCGAGGGTTGTTCATCGTTACCGGCCCGACCGGTTCGGGTAAGACGACATCACTCGCGACGATGGTGGACCATATCAACACCAATATGGATCGCCACCTCATCACGATCGAGGATCCGATTGAGTACTATCACTATCACAAGAAGTCGGTGGTAAACCAGCGTGAAGTTGGCGTCGACGTTCCGAGCTTCTCCGAAGCCCTTCGCCGAGCGTTGCGTATGGACCCGGACGTGATCCTGGTCGGCGAAATGCGCGACCTGGAAACGATCGAATCTGCGATTCGTGCCGCTGAAACGGGCCACCTTGTGTTCGCAACACTCCACACAACCGGAGCGGCCGGTACGATCAACCGAATCATCGACGCCTTCCCGGTGAACCAGCAGGCCCAGATTCGCGTGCAGCTCTCGGTAACGCTTATCTGTGTTCTGAGTCAGGTGCTGCTCTCCCGCGTCGACAAACCCGGCATGGTGGCGAGCTATGAGTTCCTCGTAGTGACCCCCGCGATTGCGAACCTGATTCGCGAGAACAAGACGTTCCGAATCGACTCCGCCATTCAGACCGGGCGCAAGTTCGGTATGCAGCTTCTCGACGATCATCTGTGGAGTCTGTATGCCGCCGGGAAGATCGCCGCGGATGAAATGATCGATAAGAGCAAGGACCCGGGAGATTTGGCAGAAAAGGTCCACCGGGCCGGGGGGCTGGTCGGGCGACGGGAGTACGACGAAACAAGTGATGAGTGATCTAACCGTTCCCTGTTCGATTTGTGATAGGCATCATGTGGCCCATCGAGGCCCAAAATAATCGCAAAGTCCATGTGTCCAATCAATTTGGTTGGACACTTTTTCTTGTGGCAGTAGGGTTTGCGGCCCATAATGGGTACATCGGCCGAACCATCGAGGGTTGGTCGAGGTGAAGGACTTGTGGTCCGACCTTTGGGTACCGCTCGCCCGAGCGGAGTCTTCGGCGACTCCGAGAGCACACGGCAGCGAAAGGTAAAGACCGAATGGCATTCAAAGAGGTCACCAAACTCGACCCGAAGGAATTGAAAGGCCGCAAGATCGGTCGCGTCTTGACCAAGCTTGGGAAAGTAACGCGCGATCAGGTACAGGAAGCTCTGAATCTTCAGAAGACTCGCAAAGACCAACCCCTGGGTCAGCTTCTGGTCGGGCTCGGCTATGTATCAACCGATGATGTACTCGAAGCGCTTGCTGGACAGGCAGGGATGCGGTTTGTCTCCTTCAGTCCGGATGAATTGAAAGATGACACGCTGAGAGCGCTTCCAGCGGAATCCGCCCGTACCTATCAGGTTGTGCCGATTCAGTACGATGACGCTTCGCGTCGGCTCATCATCGCGATGAAGAGTCCCGATAACTTCCGCGCGGTGGATGACCTTCGCTTGTTAATGGGGTTCAAAGTCGAGGCGGTCGTCGCCAGACCGGAACTGATCGACAAGGTCCTTCAAACTCGGTATCGCGAGGATGGAGAGACGATTTCAACGCTCCTCGATGAGGCAGCATCGAGCGAGTCAATCTCGGCGCTTCAGGGGCGTGGCGATTCGATTGACCTGGCTGACCTGGCCGAAGCCGCAGACGATAACAAAGTGAAGCGGCTGCTGAACCTGGTTCTCCTTCAGGCGATCAAGGATCGCGCTTCGGACATTCATTTCGAGCCGTTCGAAGAAGATTTCAAGATGCGATACCGCATTGACGGTGTGCTCTACGAAATGATTCCGCCGCCAAAGCATCTTTCGCTGCCGATCATTTCGCGCATTAAGGTCATGGCGAATCTTGATATCGCCGAGCGTCGTCTTCCGCAGGACGGTCGCATTGAATTGGTCGTCAACAATAATCCCGTCGACCTGCGCGTCAGTATTCTGCCGACGATGTTTGGCGAATCGGCGGTCATGCGTGTGCTCGACCGCTCAAACGTCTCGCTCAGTCTGGACAAGATCGGGCTGCGTGATGATGAGTACGAGACTGTCAAGCATCTGATTACCAAGCCCAACGGCATCATCATCGTCACCGGGCCGACCGGGTCCGGAAAGACGACAACGCTGTACGCAGGGCTCAGCGAACTGAATGAACCGACGACCAAAATCCTCACCGCGGAGGATCCGGTCGAGTACGACATTGACGGGCTGATTCAGTGTCAGGTCAATGTCGAGCAGAAGTTGACGTTCGCAAAGTTGCTCCGATCGTTCCTGCGACAGGATCCGGACATCATTCTCGTTGGCGAAATCCGTGACTTGGAGACGGCTCAGATTGCGGTCCAGGCGTCACTGACTGGCCACCTGGTGTTCTCCACGCTGCACACGAATGATGCACCAAGTTCGATTCTGCGTCTGCTTGACCTTGGGCTTGAGCCGTTCCTTGTCACCGCCACGCTGGAAGCCATTGTCGCCCAGCGATTGGTTCGACGCATCTGCCTGAACTGCAAAGAAGAGTTCACGCCGACTGAAGAACAGTTGATGGAACTGGCCTTGCGACCGGCAGATGTTGCCGGCCGAACATTCCACCGAGGTCGTGGATGTGAGCGATGCAATCACAGCGGTTACAAAGGGCGTCTGGCGATCTTTGAGATCATGCGGATGGATGATGAGATCCGTGAGCTGGTCGTTCAGCGTGCCTCGACACCGGCAATTCGGGCCGAGTCGCGCAAGAAAGGGATGCGCACCTTGCGTGAGAGCGGCCTGTTGGCCATCTACGAAGGCCAGACGACGATTGATGAAGTCGTGCGCGAGACGATTGTCGAAGAATGATGGAAGATGAACCGAACGCACCTTGCGTTCGCTCCATGGAGAGCCCGACATGCCCACTTACGTCTACGAAGCGCTGAACTCCTCCGGCAAGCCCCAAAAGGGAACGGTCGAAGCCAACTCCAGCGAAGAGGCCATTCAGCGAATCAAG
>CBFGRU010000128.1:0-8601 GCA_965651255.1 uncultured Phycisphaerales bacterium | reverse complement strand
GATGCCGCCCGAAGTCCTTGCACAAAGATGGTTGCTCAACCTCAATCTGCCCGGAGTTCCACATGATCTATGTAGCTGTCAAACCCAAGGGCCGTGAAGACCGCAGCCACCACATGGCGAACAGAAACCTCGATTCGCCCATCCTGCCGGACCACATCGGCCGCGCCAATGCCCAGGGTCAGATCCACGTGCTCCATGTTCGTCAATGGGAACGTTGAAATCTGGTCGAATCCGTTGGTTCCCCAGTTGCGCAAGCGCAGCTTCGCGGTTCCGGAAGGATGATTGATCCGCTGCTCGATTCCAAGATGAACTCGATCGGTCTGCGCCAGCGGGCTGGTTGCGCCAAGGCGAACTTCAAGCACGTTCGGTTCAAGCGCGGTGAAGCCAAATCGCGACCGCACGCGAAGATGCGCGTCATCGGATTCGGTGACTTCATCGAGCCCACCCGAGATCAGGTTGCCGAAGAACACCGTCAACTCATCCAGCGGCACCGCAACCGTCGGGTCATGGAACCAGCGATCGATCGGAATGACCTGCTTGTTCAGGCCGCCACCCTGCATACTGACAATGCAACCGGCACCACCGCCGCGTTCAAAGAACTCAACGCGAATCGCATGCAATCCGGGTTGCAGCGCAATCTCACCGCTGCGCTCCTGCATGGCATGCAGGCCGTCATTATCAACAACCATCTGGCTGCCGATGTAGAGGCGCGAGCCGTCATCACTGTTGGTATAGAACGTATAGAAGTCCGGCACATCGATCATGACGTACCCGGTCCACACCGCCCCTACATCGTCAGAGCGACCCGAGCCAGCGAAGTTGCCGTTGGTCGAGGGGTAGTCAATCTTGGCCACAACCTCTTCCGACTCATGGGTAAGCTGTTCAAAGTCAGGCAACTGCTGTGGATTGTTGAGTGCGTAGTATCGCGCGCGGATACCTGACTCTGTCACCATGGGTGAATCCGGCGCCCGGAAATCCGCCGGGTCGAACACTTCGACGTTCACGGTCGCGGAGTCGTCAAGACCCGTCGCGTCGGTGATGGTGTAAGTGAATGAATCCATCCCGACGAAGTCCGTCGCGGGGATGAAGACCAACTCATCGCGGCCGTTGAGGCCGGTTCCCTCAGAAAGGACCACGACGCCGCCGTTCGCGCTGAGCGAGTCGAACGAGGTGATATTGATCGCATCACCATTCACATCGAAGTCATTCGCGAGGACATCGACGGCGACTTCAAGATTCTGAATGGTTGATGAACTGTCATTCAAAGCGGTCGGTGGCTGCGGACCGAGTGCGGCGAACGCATCCTGCACCGCGCGGCCGAGATCAACACGTCCGTGCCCCCAATAGGGATCATCGCCGGGATCCCCGAGATCTTCACACGAGTTGAAGAGCAGGAATCGCACCTGTTCGTTCGTGAAGCTCGGGTTCACGCTCCAGATCATCGCCAGCACGCCGTTGACCATCGGGGTGGAGAAACTGGTACCGCTCGAGGCGGTGTACCCCCCACCGTTCTGCGTCGTTCCGATTGAAACGCCGGGCGCGTAGACATCGAGCGCCAAACCGTAACTGGAGAAGTTTGCCTTGCCATCCTCCTGATTCGTGGCACCGACGACGATGACATGGTCCCAGTCGAAGCCGGAATGATCCTGGTTGTAGTTGTCCGCGGCGTAGCAGAAAAGTCCACCGATCGATTCGATGTACTCACCGGCGCTCTCGACCGGCGGCGACTGGACGCCGGTGTAGCTTGCACTTGCAATGTGCGCGCCGTTCTCGACGGCCCACATCGCCCCGTGCGTGATGTCACTGATGCTCGCTCCGCCCCCACTGGCATTCGATGTGCGGATAGGCATGAGCTTGACATGCCATGCCACGCCCGCGACCCCTTCGTTGTTATTGGCAATCGCGCCAATTGTTCCGCCCACCGCAGTTCCGTGACCGTTGACATCGCTGACATCGCCGCCATCGGCCTGTGCAACCCGATCGACCGAGTTGTAACCGGGAATCAGTTGCGTCTCGAGATCCGGATGATCCAGATCAACCCCCGTATCGACAAACGCCGCAATGATCGACGGATCGCCCGTTGTGAGCGCCCACGCCGCTTCAGAGTTGATTGTCTGATGATGCCACTGGTCCGGATAGAACGGATCGTTCGGAACCTCAACCGGGAAACACAGCCAATCCGGCGTGACATAGCGATAGTCACCGGTCTGGAGCAGTTCATGCGCGAGTTGGTTCTCATCGGAATTGCGAGGAACGCTGATGAGGTACTCATCCGTGCGATGCTCATAGCGAATCAGATGTCGGGCGAGCCGATCGCGCGCGGCCTGATCGGCTTGCTGCGCGATCAATGCCTGATCACCGCGGTTCATCCTCTCCTGCAGTGAAAGCGGACGAACGATGAGCCGGCCCGTGAACTCCAGCGCACCGGGTTGCTCGATGAACCGAACCGGCGCCGGATCCTGCACGACCGGTGCCAGCGGGCGAGACACACCCGAATGCATCATGCCGCGCGGCGGCTGGGCGCTGGACGCAGCCATGAGCAGACTGGAAGTCCCGAGCGTCATCGACGCCAGGAGGCAAAGGCCGGATCGATTCTTTCTGAACATGTTCTCTTCACACCTCTTGCTGGCGGTTGTACGCCGAACGCAGAGCGTTCGTCCCGTCGCGACAACGACATCGCGACACTTTCCCGCTGTCCCACCCTACCACACGGCTGCCCCCAAGCCAGTTTCACCCATCTTAGCGGCGGTAACCCAGGGCGACGCTGCCGGTCGCGCCGCGAATTCAGGACGTGCCTCACCCCAGGACGGCCGAACAGGTCCGAGAATGAACCTCTGCAATGCCGACGATCTACTGACCAACGATCTCAACCAGGTCGTAACGGGATGTGAACCCCAGCGCAGTGAAGACCGCTGTCACCACCTGTCGTGAACGAATCCGCACCTCGTTGGCGCCATTGATAAATCGCGATGCATTGTTGGCGATGACCGTCTCCATCGACTCTTCGAGTGCGATGCTGTACTGTCCAATCACGACAAACCCGTCGATGTCATTGTCATAGGCGCGAATCGTGGCTGACCCAGCGGGATGATTGATTCCTGATTCAACGGTCACCCGCAGCTCATCGATGATGCCATCAAGCATCGCGGTGAACTCGACCTCCGCAACGTTTGGCTCGATGGCGGTAAAGCCGAATCGGCTGCGAACCCGCAGGTACTGATCGTCACTCTCCAGCACCTCAGCGACGGCGCCGTCGAGCGGGGTTCCGAAGATCACTTCCGCAGCCATGACCTGCGCCTGCACGGGAAACGAAATCACGTTTGTAAAAAGCTGACTGCTTCCGCCGGTGGTATCGATGTAAATGGGGAAGAGTCGATTCTTCGCAACCCCCATGCCGAGGTAGTCGCCAAGAAACTGACTGTTGCCGAGAATGCCATCATCGGCAGAGTTCCACGACTCAGACGTCAGTCGGTGTTCTACCCATGTCGCCCCGTGATCTTCTGAATACAGGTAGTACGCATCAAACCAGCCATCGGTCTGGTTGTCATCCTGAATCGTGTGCCGCGAGTCGAAGCAGATGATGTGCAATCGACCATCGCGGTCAACCTCCAACCAGGGCCAGAACTGATCCCCGGGCGGATTCGCATCACTGTTGATGATCACCGGCGTCGTCCAGGTTGTTCCCTGATCGGTGCTGCGGGTGAAGTAAAGGTCGAGGTTTCGATTGCCGTTGACGATGTTGGTCGTGTCAAAGTAGGCGGCGTAAAGGTGACCGGTGTTCTGATCGACATCGAAGTACAACAGCATCGGGCATCGAAAGGTGCCGGGAACGCGCGAGCCGTCCTGTGTTCCCCAGACATCCATGCGCGTCGCCACATTGTGCGTGGTAAAGGTCTGGCCGTCATCCAGCGAGCGCTTCAGACGCAACCCCTGACCAGACCCGGTGTAATCCCAGTAGCCCACATACAACTCACCTTCCGGCCCGATGCGCGGAAGAAAGCCCAGTCCCGGACCCAATGAAAATGGTGATGTAAACGTCTCGCCGAAGTCGTCCGACCAGATCACGCCGAAGTTGTACGCCGCAATCAGTCGAGTCGTGTTGGGCTGATTTCGTCGTGGCCCCGCGACCATCCACCCTTTGTCCACGCCGCCTGCCTGCTGGGCCATGACCGGCGTCTCGAACTCCGTCGCCCCCGGCGCTTTGCGCGCGATGTACAAACCACCGTTACCTGCGAAGGAGATGGCGCCTGCCCAGAGGTAGCCGGTGCGCGGGTCGTACGCGGTCATCGGATCACCTTCAGTCCCGGCCTGAAACGGCGCTTCCGGCCGCAGGATGAATCCACTCCATGTCTTCCCACCATCGAGCGACAGCGAGAACCCACTGCGCACACCACCGGATTCTCGGTAGTCATTCCAGCCGGCCACGATCTCCAGCGGATTCACCTCTGAGGATGAAGCCGTCGTCTCGTTAGCGCCGGCCGTTCCACCCGCAGTGTCGACGCGTACCTGCGGGCCGATAACCGGTGGTCCGCTCGCGAGAGCGGGTGGGACGATGAATGCCACGCTACCGGCCACGACCGGCATCCATCGATGAAGCAGCGCATGCACTTCGGCGGTCTCCTCATTGCTCCGCGTCGATGCGCGGCTGAACTCATCTGATTCGTTTGATCATTCTGCCTGAATGGCCATGCCAGCATACCGCATGATCGTTTACGACCGTTGCGAAATCTCCAATTCGTGCGGCCAATCCACGCGCGTCCAAGCTGCCCAGTTTCCCAATCATCGCATCGCGCATGAATTCGTGCGGAAACACCGGACCGCTGTGATAGACTGCACCTCTCTGCGATCGCTTGGAAACGGAGCGTCTCCATGGTTTTCAGCCGGAACACCCTTCTTACCTTGAGCATTTTCTCGTTGTGCGGGCTCTGCGGGTGTGAATCGACTGAACGCGGGCCGACGACCCAACCGTCAACCTCGCTCACTGCGGTTTCCTCGAACGATGATGACCACGCGCTCGATGTCGCCGATGGCATGATCATCGGCCCCGAAACGGATGAGTTCGGCGATAAAGGAAAGCGACTTGCCCTCGCGCTGGAGGGTTTGACATTCGAGGGTGGATTCGTCCAGGTCACGCCGAATCGCCGCAACGATGCCGCGCTTGCCCTGCGGCGAAATGCCGAAGGTGACCAACTCCTGGATTCCAACCGCGTGTTCGAGGCAATACGTGCCTATCGCGTCGCGATTCAGACGGAGCCAAGTCTCGCTTTGCCGTACTACGGCCTTGGCATGGCGTTGCAGGGTCGTGGACAGACCGAATATGCAATTGCATCATTCGCGACGGCCAAGCGGCAGGATCCCACGTTGCTTGAAGCACGATTCGCACTGGCGATGGCACTGCAGATGAATCTGCTGCTCGATGATGCCATTGCGGAAATGCTTGGGTACGTTGAGTTGAACCCGGAGAATGCGCTGGCGCACGAGCGACTGGCAATCTGGTACCGGTACGCTGGGAATCTGGTGAAAGCATGGGACCACACCCACGCCGCACAGGCGCTCGGCCACACCATGCCCGGGCAATTTGTTGCTCTTCTCCAGCGTGACATGCCCGACCCCCGCCCCGCGGCTGAGGTCCGTTGACTCAATCTCGGCGCGTGGATTGAATGTTTCGAGCGGAACGGACCGAGTGCTGCAACCAGACTCGGCCACGAAGCGTACCGCCTGAGAGAAATACCGCGGCAGCGATCTGCGCCATCACGACCGATTGAAGATCACGTAGACGACGAATGACACGCCTGCTCCGAAACAATCAGCCAATGACGCCGCTGCTCGTCCTCTGGGCGCTGCTGGCAATGGCTGGTGCAGGTCAGTTCCTCCACTACCAGGTGGAACACGCGGACCATTCCGTCAGCTCTGCAGACAACCACACCGGCCACTGTCATCCGGCCGGTGACTCGAATGAGCGTCACGACCATCCGGGCCCTTCGGATGAGAAGAACCATCAGCACAATTGTGCAACGTGCAAGATGCTTGCGCTGCAGGCATCGCTTCCGGCGTTGACGGCGACGCTGCTGCCAGTCGAAGAGCCGATGAACACGGCCCTGGTGCCGTGGTCGGTCGAGTTCAAACGGGAGCCGCATCTCAATCTGCTTCCGGCCCGCGCGCCACCGGTGTCGTAAGCGTGCTGGACGACCATCTCCCATTGCTTCGTGCAATCGCGCCCGGAATCCGTCGCGCGACTTGCTGATGGTTGAATGGTCGGTTCAACACGCACGTCTTGCGTCTCCACGGGTCTGAAAGCGTTGCGCGCGATGCTGCGCGACCACGCTCAGCAGACTCAGGATTGCACCGGTCTCTGGCCCTGAATCCGACTGACAAAGGAAGGAGGCGACGCATGCGTCGCACTCATTCACGCGCGTTCACACTCATTGAGCTGCTGGTGGTGGTCGCCATCGTGGCTCTCATCGTTGCGTTGCTGCTCCCGAGCATGGGGCTTCTCCGCCGTTCGGGCGTTACCACCAAGTGCCTGAACAACCTGCGCAATCTGCAGGTGGCCCACTTCACGTACATGTCCGATCACAATGGACGATTCATTGATGTGGGACTTTCCCATGATGGGGACCACGGCAACGAAGAATTGACCTGGGTCAACACGCTCGCGGAGTACTACGGCAGCGAGTTGCTGGTGCGCAGCCCCGCTGACAACAGCCCTCACTGGCCGGCCGAACGCGAAGGCCAGGGCGTTCCTCTCGATGGCACGTCCGATGAGTTCCGCCGCACCAGTTACGGTGCGAACAACTTTCTCTCCCGATCGGTGCCGGCCGACCCGTTCAAGTTGTACGACTCACTGGCCAAAGTGAGTGCGCCCTCGAACACGGTGCACTTCCTCATCATGGCTGAGACCGGCGAATTCGCCGGTGCTGATCATCCCCACGTAGAGAGTTGGTGGACCCCCGCCAACCCGGAAGCATCGCCCGTGCTGGCTGCAAACCAGATTGCCAGCGGCCTGCACGGAGGTGTGGCGCGATCATGGGATGCGCGCAGCAACTACGGATTCCTTGATGGGCACGCGGAGACGCTGATGTTCAGCGAAGTCTATCGCTCAGCGGAGTTGAATCGCTTCGACCCCGCCCGAGCAAACCTCTTCGCCATGCGACAGGCGCAGAACCGTTAGTTCACACATTCAGTTCTCTTTGTTTCACTTCATGCATGACATGCGGATTCGCTGCTGCCCGCGCACGGCGCGATCAATGGAGCGCGATTTCGCAGGAAAGGTTTCGACACATGTTTCACAAGTCTACTCGTACGTTCATCACCACCACCATCATTGCATTCCTTGGCAGCGGCGCTGCACTGGCTCAGGGACATGCAGGCGACATTCTGCTTGAGCTGGACAGCAACAATCGACTGATGACGAGCATGGAGACCGATGGCGGCGTCATCAGCAATGTCCGTGTCTTCGGCTCAGAGTTCGGCGAAGGCGGTGTCTTCAACTTCACCGACGAACCCGGATTCGAAGCGGAAGATGGGACCGTTCCCAGCGGTTCACTCATCGGCTTCAACATTCGCGCGGCACTTGGACTCTGGAACGGCAGCGGATTTGACACGGCGACTGAGTCGCTCACCATCAACTTCAGTTCACTTCAGGTCACGACCGGCAGCGGTTTCGTGCCGGGGTTCGGCCTGCCTGCCAATTCACAAGGCGGGTACCACCGGCACCTGGGCTTCACACTCAACGGGGTGACGCCTGATGACTCCGGTATCTACCTCTTGGAGATGGAAATGTGGAGCGATCAGTCGTTCATCGAAACCTCTCGCCCATTCTGGATTGTGTTCAACTTCAACCGAGATGAAGCCGAACATGATCTGGCCATCGACTGGGTGAACCAGAATCTGGTCCCCGCGCCAGGAGCAATGGCGCTGCTCGGCCTGGTCTGCCTCGGTACGAGAAACCGTCGTCGCCGTTGAGCCGCACCAGAGACGGTTATGTGTATCCAACGCGCGGGAGCGATCGCCTGATGATCGCTCCCGTGCTGTTTCACGTGCGTCGGGCAGTCTCGTCAGCCATTGTCACACCACGTGAGCCCGTTCGGGAGGGTGGCGGCAGCATACTCCAGATGAATCACCCGACGGGATCGGTGGGCTGATTCCGACCTCCCCGAAGCATGCAGGATCAATGGCTTCATCAACAGCGCATCTCCACGATGAGCCGTGCCAAGGCGGGGCGAACCGCGCTCAACCGCTTCAGCAATCGCGTCGGCCTCGAGAATCCCCATGCGATGCGACCCGGGTAACACGCGCAACGCGCCATTCGTTTCATCGGTGTCATCCAGGTGAAGTCGCAGCGTGAGCATCGACTCAAGGACAGCGGCTGGCGGGCGGACGTGAACAATTCCGGCCTTGACGCTCCATGGGCCGAACCCGGGCGTCTCGATCCTTTGGCGAACTGCAATCGTCGTGTCCTGATGCCACGTGACCAACCAGTTCGACATCGCCGGCTTGTCGAACAGAATAGACCGAACGAGCACGGGCGAATCGCTCTCGAGCAGTCCACCGATGACCGCGCGAACATCCTCGGATTCCGCGAGGCGTTTCACCGCCGGG
>CBFGRU010000127.1:0-8682 GCA_965651255.1 uncultured Phycisphaerales bacterium | reverse complement strand
ATCACTCTCGCTGCGAGTGCGGTGGTGCCCTTGCCTGCCCCCGGAGAGGATCAAGAACAACAAGAGAACACGCAACAGGATGATGCCCCGCCGAAAGGTGGGGGCCAATCCGGTTCTGGTTCCGGTTCTGGTTCCGGGGGTGGGGGCGGGGGTGGTATTGAGATCGAAGCGATCATCACCGAGCCGCCGCCGACGTTCAATACTGCTGAGGAGTTGCTCGATGGCCTTGAAGAGAGCATCAAGTCACTTGAGAACTTCTCCGCCATCCTCAACTACCGCAAGGAAGACCCCTTCACTTCGACCGAGATCCGCTCCGGCCGCATTCTCTTCCACCAGGCAGCGCCGACGAATCCCGAAGCCGCTGCCGATGCCGAGTCGCCGGCGGATGGTCCGCTCCGCAAACGTTTCGCGATCACCTTCGAGCGTGAGACGATCGGCCAGCAGATGCGCGAGCGCCACCAGCGGTACATTTTCGATGGCGCGTGGCTGGTCGAGATTGATTTCGACAACAAGCAGTTCATCAAGCGGCAGGTTGTTCCGCCGGGCGAAGTGTTCGATCCGCTGAAGCTTGGCGAAGGGCCGTTCCCGCTCCCGATCGGTCAGCCGAAGGAAGAAGTTCTCGCGCGGTTCACCGCTGAGCTGATCGACTTCCCGCAGGGTGGCTTCCTGCGTGGCCGCATCCCGCCTTCGGGCATCGGCGTGAAACTCACGCCGCGCGCTGGCCTGGCGATTGCGCGTGATTACGAATCCATCAGCATCTACTACGACCGCCGCACCATGCTGCCGGTCGCGGTGGATGCGCTCTCGCCCGATGGTGTGCGGAAGATTGTCGTTCTCTTCAATACAAAGAAGAACGAGGATCTCGAACCCGAGGAAGTGGAAGCAATGCTCAGCGTCGAACCGCCGATGGATGCCGCCGACTGGTCGATCGACATTCGGCCGTGGAAGGATGACCGCTGATCCCGGCACCATCCTCCTTCGCTCTTCAGAGCGGGGAATGCCGGGAATGCAGGGAATGCCGGGATGGACGGTTCAGGCGTTTCCGCGTCCATTCGCTGCCCGATCCTCGCACCGCGCCACGGTGGATGCGCTGCCGTGCACAGCGCGCACAAAATCGCCATTTCGCACGGGGAAACACCTGTTTCATGGTCTGAAACAGGTGTCAGAGGTTCGCAAACAGGTGTCAGAGAGTTCAAAACAGTTGTTTGAGGTACTCAAACAGGTGTCAGAGATCTCAAAACAGGTGCTTGAGAGGTTCAAACAGGTATCAGAGGTCTTGAAACAGGTGTCAGAGGTCTTGAAACAGGTGTCAGAGAGTTCAAAACAGGTGCGAGGGGGTTTGAAACAGGTGTTTCCCAGCGCGAAACGGTGGCCAGCGAGGTGACGATGCGTCCGCGGATCATTCCACCGCGCCCTGTGATGGCCGCGGCTCGCGCCGGCGAGTGGGATCGGGGGTCGGATTCCCATCTCCACGGACATGACGGAAGGTTCCCGGGGGATTCCGGGGGGGCTCAGTAGTGGATGTGTCGTGTGAGCAGCGCCTTGGCGGCGATCGCCGCGATGATGCCGGTGCCGATCGCCCAGCCGGTCCACGGCGCGAGGAGCAGGTGAATGAGTGCAGCCATGATGATGATGATCGCCAATGCCAGTCGCCAGCGCGGGACGGTGCCGATGGTACCCGGTGGGGGGGACTGCTGTTCGCGCGGATTGTCGGGCGGTGATTGATTCACCGGCCGCCGGTCAGGTTGTCGAGCATGCCGGTCTGCCACATGACGAATGACCAGATGTCCGCGGAGTCGCGGATGCGGAGGCGCAGCGGTTTGCCCGCGCCGTGGCCGGCATCGCGATCGACCCAGAGGAGGATGGGATCTTCGGCGAAGTCGTTGGTCGCGGCGGCCTGAAGGGCGGCGACCATCTTTCGCGCGTGCATGGGGTGAACGCGCGTGTCGTTTTCGCCGGCGGTGATGAGCGTGGCGGGATACGTGATGTTCTGCTTGATGTTCTGGTAGGGGGAGTATTCACGCAGCCATTCGAGGTGTTGCGGGTCTTCGCTCGTGCCGTATTCGGGCACCCAGTAGCGGGCCATGAGGAAGTCCTGGTAGCGGAGCATGTCGAGCAGCGGCACCTGCGAGACGACGGCCGCGAAAAGATCCGGCCGCTGCACGAGCACGGCGCCGGTGAGCAGGCCGCCGTTCGATCCGCCCTGCACGGCGAGATGACTGGATGAGGTGTACTTCTTCTCGATGAGGTACTCAGCTGCGGCGATGAAGTCATCGAAGACGTTCTGCTTGCGGTCGAGCATGCCCGCTTCGTGCCACGCTTCGCCGTACTCACCGCCGCCGCGCAGGTTGGCGAGGGCATAGACGCCGCCGTTCTCGAGCCAGGGAATGGTGGTGGCGCTGAAGAAGGGGGTCATGGAGATGTTGAACCCGCCGTAGCCGTAGAGCAGCGTGGGGTTCTCACCGTCGAGGGTGAGGTCCTTGCGGTGCACGATGAACATGCTGACTTTGGTGCCGTCGTTCGATTCGTACCAGACTTGTTTGACGGTGAGCATGTCGGGATCGAAGGGGACATCCGGCCGCGCCCAGAGATCGCTCTCCTTCGTGGCGAGGTTCACGCGCCAGACGGAGCGGGGATCGTTGAAACTGGTGTAGGTGATGAACGCTTCGGTGCGGTCGGGGAAGGTGTTGATGGAAGCGGAGCCGATGCCGGGCAGCGGAACTTCGCCGATGCGCGAGCCGTCGAAGCGCACGAGTTCAATGCGGTTGGAAGCGTTCTCAAGGTAGGTGGCAACGAGATAGCCGCGCGCGAGTGATGCGCTTTCGAGGACGGCATCCTTGCGTTCGGGAATGACGGTGCGCCAGTTGTCGCGCGCGGGGTTGTTGAGGTCGATCGCGATGACCTGGCCGTTGGGCGCGTTCATCGTGGTCTGCATGAACAGCGTGTCGCCGAGCACGGGGCCGGAGCTGGTGGAATCATCGCCGCGGATGATGTCGACCATGTTGAACTCACCGGTGCGGAACCAGTGGTCGAGGTCGACACACCAGAGGTCGTTGGCCTTGGTGGAGGTGTAGTAACCGAGGATGAGCCAGCGACCATCGCGCGAGGCGTAGCCGAAGGGACCCCAGGTGGTGGCGAGCGGGCCTTCCTTGTACTGCTCGAAGAGGGTCTTGTCCTGACGCGGATGCGTGCCGAGCTGGTGGTAGCGCACGCGGCCGGAGTAGGGGTTCTTGATGTCCGCGAGATCGTTGTAGAAGAAGCCGGAGGAATCGGGCATCCAACTGATGCCGTTGACCTTGCCGGCGATTTCATCGGCGAGCCAGAGGCCGGTGTCGACTTCGAGCACGTGGCAGATGGAGTTCTCATCACCTGCGCGGCTGATGCCGAAAGCGAGCAGCGTGCCATCGTGGTTCGGCTGATACCAGTCGAGACTGATGAGGCCGTCCTTGTCGAGCGTGTTGGGATCGAGCAGCACACGCGGTTCACCATCGTGGCCGCTGCGCACATAGAGGATGGGCTGGTTCTGATCGCCGCGGCGCTCGAGGTTGAAGTAGTTGGTGCCTTCGGCATCCGGCGCGCCGATAGTGGGGAGCGACATGAGTTCGGCCAATCGCGCTTCGAGCGGGGCGCGGCCGGGCAGATTGTCGAGCATCGCGCGGGTGTAATCGTTCTGCGTGGTGGTCCACGAGCGAACCTCTTCGCTCTCGGCTTCCAGCGGTTCGAGCCAGCGGTAGGCGTCGGTGAACGTCCAGCCGTGGTAGGTATCGGTGACCGGATCCTGCTTCGTTGCGGGTGGATCGATGGCATGAACACACGCCGCGGAAGAGATCATCAGCACACTGGCGAAGCAGAAAGAGGAATTCATCGGGAATGCTCCGAGGTGATTCATGCGGTACGTTGGGTGAACACCGATGATACCGCGCGGCAACCCGAGCGGTGCAGGACCGATGATGAAGTTGGGGATGGCGCGAGGTTGAGCGTTTCAGTCGCGGCCGAGGATGTCGGGCAGATCAAAGAGGCCGCCGGTCAGGTTTCGGGGCCCATGCTCGGTGATGAGAACATCTGCTTCGTAGTGAACGCTGAGCGATCCATCTGCGGTAAAGATGGGCCAGTCGCGCCCTTCGGACCGAATCTGAGTGGTTCCAACGGCGATCATCGGTTCAACAGCGATCAGCATGCCCGGCTTGAAGGGCAGCATCGCTTCGGGCCACTCCGCCGGTCGATGCGGTACGTTGTTGGAAATGAACGGCGCTTCATGCAGGCGCTTGCCGTAGCCATGGCCGCCCAGTCCGCGGACGAGGTGAAATCCGCATTCACCTTCAACATACGTTTCTACCGCTTCCGCCCAATCGCGCAGCGGCTTCCCGGGCTGCATCGCCGCAATGCCGCGGCGGAGTGATTCTTTGCCGCAGTTCATCAGGCGCATCGCTTCATCGCTGGCGTGCTCAATGGCGTAGGTCCACGCGGCATCGCCGATCCAGCCGTGATGCTTGACCCCAATATCAACGGAGATGAGGTCTCCCGGTTGAAGCGGGCCGGCCTTCATAGTGTGCATGCCGTGAACGATGCAGTCGTTGATGCTGAGGCAGGAGTGACTCGGAAACGGCGGATGGCCGTGAACCTTGTAATGCTTGAAGCAACTCTTGCAGTCCAGTTCATCCAGCGTGTGCGCAACAAACCCGTCGATTTCCGCCAGCGTGCGCCCGGCGCGCAGATAGGTGACGAGGCGCTCGTGGGTCTTCACCACGCACGCTGCGGCGTCGGTTGCTGCATCAATGTCGCGGGCCTTGGTGACGGTCATGGCACGATCGTAGGAGGGGGCCGAGGTCGATCAACCGTCAGCGTTCAACGCGTCGATGGACGGCGCGTGAGCGCACCACGGCGATGCATGATGCGACCGCCCAGCATCACCAGCCGCGGACCGGGGCCGGCAAACTCGTATCCCAACTCACGCTCATCGCGAACATCCAGTACCTGCAGGTCGGCGCGTTTCCCCGGCTCCAGCGAACCAACGAGTTCATCAAGCCGCAGAACATGCGCGGCGTTGATCGTCACCGCGTTGATCGCTTCCGCGGGTGTCATTCGCAGTTTTCGGCAGGCGAGCGCGATCGTGAACGGAATCGACGGCGTCGGCGCAGAGCCGGGGTTGTAGTTGGACGCCATCGCCATTGCGCCGCCCGCATCGATGAATGCGCGCGCCGGCGCGTATCGATCATCAAGCTGAAAGCCCGAGCACGGAAGAACCACACCCATCACATCGCTGCGCGCCAGGTGCTGAAGATCATCCGGTGTCGTCGCTTCGAGGTGGTCCACCGATCGCGCCTCCATCTCCACCGCCAGTCGCGTCCCGCCGAGCGAATGAAACTGATCCGCATGCACCCGCAGCGGCGAGTCGAACGAACGGGCCGACTCGAACAGTCGATGCGTCTCGTCCAGTGACCACGCTCCCTCTTCGCAGTACGCATCAACCGTGATGCGCGGAAACTCGCGCACCACCGCCGGAAGTGTTTCGTCGATCATTCGATCAACGAACTCCGGCTGGTCCGCATCCTTTGCGTGCGCGCCGAGAAACGTCTTCACGATCGTCAACGGCGAAGCGTGCGCAACCCGGTCGATCGCGCGCAGCATCTTCAGCTCATCCGCCGTCGTCAGCCCGTAGCCGGACTTGATCTCAATCGTTCCCGTACCCAGCGCCACCATGCGCGCGATTCGCGCCAACAGGCCGCGAACAAGGTCATCCTCACTGGCTCGCCTCACCGCGCGCACCGTGGACATGATGCCTCCGCCGGCCCGCAGAATCTCCAGATACGTCGCGCCGGCGAGCTTCTGCTCGAATTCATCCAGGCGGCTTCCCGCCCAGCAGGCATGCGTGTGACAATCAACAAACGCGGGCATCAGCACCTGCCCCGCACAGTCGAAGAGGTCATCCGCCGCGGGAGCCGCACCGGCGCCAAGTTCAACAATGCGGTCGTTCTCGATCAGCACCCAGCCGTTCTCGATCACACCCAGCTCGCGCAGCGCCCTCCCGCGCCGCGGGGCATCGTGACCAGCCAGCGTCAGGATGCGCGCATTCAGGAAGAGGGTCGTCATCGGGTTCGCAGCCATCATCAATCGTTACTCACTTCGTCCCGCAACGCCCGCGATGATCGAAAGAAACAGCCGTGCTGCCAGTCGGGCGGTGCGGCTGTCCTCATCAAACACGGGGTTGAATTCCATCAGGTCAATGTACCGCACCCGCCGGTCGCGGCCGGCGGCGAACGCCCACTTCTCAACACACCCCGGCGACATGCCCACCGGGTTCACCGCGCTCACTCCCGGCGCCGCTGCCGCCGTCACCACATCCATGTCGATCGAAACAAACATCGCCGTCATCGCCGTCATCGCCGTCATCGCGTCCGAGCCGAACACATCAGCCGGCTGCGCATCGGCCGCCGCAATCACGCCCCCGTGCGATCGGAACCACTCCAGATGCTCCGCACCGTTGGCGAAGGGGTCAAGCCCGACCACCGTCAGCCCTTCGCACATCGTCTCTTCCAGAACCTTTCGGAACGGCATGCCCGAACCGCGCTCGCGCCGCACATCCAGATGTGCATCCAGATACACCCCTGCGAACGGCTGGTTCACCGCCGCGCTCAGTGCGCGAACGCCCGGCCATGTCAGGTCGTGCCCGCCGCCGATCACCACCGGCAGCATGCCCAGCGCCAGCATCGCGCTCACCGCTGCGCTCAGATCATCGTGCGTTCTTTCCAGTTCATCAGACACCACCAGATCACCCGCATCGAACACCCGCACCGCGCTCAGGTCGCGATTTTCCCTTTGATCATGCGCCACGCCGTACTTCGCCAGCGCCTCTCGGAACGCGCGCGGCCCGCCCTTGGCGCCGACGCGGCCGTGGTTCAGCGCCACTCCCGTATCATCCGGCACACCCAGCAGACCCACCGTGCAGCCACGCGGATTCTCCCGCTCGATCAGCGCGGCAAAGCGACCCGCCCGCACCTCCGGCCAGCTCGCCTTCATCGTCTGCGGAATCATCGGCTGCAACTCACTTCACCATCCTTCGCACATCAGAACACGCAACCATTCACCGCCCCACATCATCCGCCGCGACTATACCACACCCTTCATCTCCATCGGCTACCATCTCCGCTTCACCATGACCCTCCACCCGATGCCCGATCCCACCAGCGAACGCACGCGCCGCGACCTCCGCGCCATCTTCGCCGATGGCATCGCGTTCAGTCTCATGGTCGGCCTCGGCGAAACCTACATCCCCGCCTTCGCCCTCGCGCTCGGCATGAGCGAAGTCGCTGCCGGCTGGATCGTCTCCATCCCGCTCATTTTCGGCGCCCTCCTCCAACTCATCTCGCCCTACGCCATCCGCGGCCTCAAGTCGCACAAACGATGGGTCGTCCTCTGCGCTTCAGCGCAGGCGATCATCTTCCTCATCTACGCTGCCGCCGCCTTCATCGGCGCGCTGCCCACCATCGCCCTCTATCTCATCGCCGCCATCTACTGGGCCGCCGGCCTCGCCACCGGGCCCGCATGGAACACCTGGGTCGCCACCCTCATTCCCAAACCCATCCGCGCCACCTACTTCGCCCGGCGCAGTCGCATCGCCCAGGGCGCGGTCCTCGCCGGCGTCATCATCGGCGGCCTCGCACTCCAATGGGGCAGCACCGATCAAACCATCATCCTCCGCATCTTCGGCCTGCTCTTCCTCGCCGCCGGACTCGCCCGCGCCGCTTCCGCCATCCTCCTCGCTTCCCAGAGCGAACCCAACCCGCTTCCCGATGATCACCGCGTCCTCTCCCCGCGCGAGTGGCTCACCCGCCTCAACGGCAAGGCCGATGGACGCATCCTCATCTACATGCTCGCCGTCCAGGTCGCCGTGCAGATCTCCGGACCATTCTTCACCCCCTTCATGCTCAAACAACTCCACTTCTCCTACGGCGAATACCTCCTGCTCATCTCCATGTCCTTCGGCGCCAAGATGACCGTCCTCCCCTTCGTCGGCTCGCTCGCCCGCCGCCTCGGCCCGCAGACCCTCCTCTACGCCGCCGGATTCGGCATCATCCCCCTCGCCGGCTTGTGGGTCGTTTCAAATTCGCTCGCCTGGCTCATGCTCGTCCAGATTCTCTCCGGCTCCATCTGGGCCGTCTACGAACTCTGCACCTTCCTGCTCCTCTTCGATCACATCGAAGAAAAAGAACGCACCAGCGTCCTCACCACCTTCAACCTCTTCAACGCCGCCGCCATGGTCGGCGGGGCACTCATCGGCGGAACCCTGCTCACCGCCCTCGGCGCCGATCGATCGGCCTACCTCATCCTCTTCGCACTCTCATCAGGGTTGCGCCTCGTGAGTGTCATCTTCCTGCTCCGCCTGCGACACACCACCTTCGAGCCGAAACCCATCGCCATGCGCGCCCTCGCCGCCCGACCCAACACCGGCTCCCTCGATGCCCCCATCATCGCCGGCATGGATGAAGGGGAAGGGGAGAGGCATGAGGGACGAGGGAAGAGGGAAGAGGCACGAGGCATGAGGCATTAGGCATTAGGCATTAGGCATTAGGCATTAGTGAAGAGGCACGAGACACGAGTTGCCGTTTCGCCGCGAGCCCATCATCCGGGGGGGGGCGAGCGCGCGAGGGGGGTGCCACACATCACTCCGAAGGATGATGTGTG
>CBFGRU010000126.1:0-8723 GCA_965651255.1 uncultured Phycisphaerales bacterium | reverse complement strand
GATGGCTCAACGCGCCCGCAGAGCCGCGCGGGGAAGGGCCGCATCGATATCCGCACGTCCAAGCGCAACGGCAAGGTCGTCTCGATTCGCTGCGTGCAGGAGGGTGACAGCATCATGCTCATCTCCGAAGGGGGCATGATGGTCCGCATTCCCGCCGACAGCATCTCCCGCATCGGCCGCGCAACGCAGGGGGTGCGCGTGGTGAACCTGAAGAGCGATGACCGGCTCATCGCGACGGCCCGCATCGCCGAGAACGACGAAGAAGACGACGCGGACGCACCATCGGGTGCATTACCCGATGCGACGCCGGCTGAGCCGGCCGACGAATCAGGCGATTCATCAACCACCGAGACCAATGGATGATTTCGCAATCGCCGCGATTCTGATATCCTCTTCCCTGCCAATTTACAGCGGAGCTCTCTCATGTCCGTCAATGACTGGTCGGATGACATTGTGATCGCCAAGCTCAGCGATGAGCCGACATTCTCTGAGGAGATACAGAATCTTCTCAAGCAGCTTGATGAAATGCCCGCCGATGACCTGCCCGATGTCATTGTCGATATGCAGGAAGTCACGTTCCTGAACTCTTCCAACATCGCGCAATTGCTGCGGCTGCGCCAGTTTCTCGCGGGCAAGAAGCGGCGTTTGCGCATCTGCAGCGTCAACGATCAGGTCTGGTCGATGTTGATCATGACGGGCCTCGACAAGATCTTCTCCTTCAACGACAACGTCGCCACCTCGCTTGCATCGCTTCAGATTGAGTCCGCCTGACTCGATGAAGCCGGCGGTTCAGCCGTGATTCGACTTCGACGTTCCACTTCCGAGCCACGATTCGAGCTGATCCCGCTGCTCGATGTGATCTTCCTTGTCCTGACGTTCTTCATCTACGCGATGGTGCTGATGGTGCCGATCGAGCTACTCCCCCTGCCGCTGCAGCGATTCATCGCTGGCGAACGGGCGGAGCCCGCCCCTGCCGTCAGCATCACCATCACCCGCGACGGCGCGATCTTTGTCAATCGCGATCCGGTCCCGATGGATGAAATCCTGGCTCACCTGGAAGCCGCGATGGCCGATGATCCCCGCACCGCAGTCTATCTGGTGCTGGAGGACGGCCCGGGAACGGTCGATCGCGGCCCGATGCTGACTGAGTTGTGGGATCGACTGAAAGATGCAGGCATGGACATTCGGCTGGTGGGAAGACCTGACGGTTCTGACGGTTGATTTCCACCGGGAGCGCCCCGAACAATACCCGCAGTGATCAAGCGTGCGCCGGACAACCTGCCGCTCGGGATTGCGATTGCGTGTTCTCTCGCGCTGCACGCCGTGGCGTTCGGCCCGTTGCTGATGGCTGTCAGCGCCGCACCGGAGCCGGAGCCACTCTGGGACGATGCATCCGCAGCCGACACCTCCCCGGACCGGATTCCGCTCGGACTGGATGAGGGCGTGCCATCATCGCTGACGTGGATCGGCTTCACCGAGTACGAGAAGCATCTGGCGGAACTCGCGGAGACCGATCAGGCCGCGTTCACCATGGCGACCGCGCCGATCGTTCCTCCGATGGACATGGTCGAGCCGACCGATGCGGAGCCCGAGCCGGCGGAACCGGTCGAATCAACAGTGCTCGAACCTGCGGAACCCGGCGCACCGGAACCGGGCAATCCCGCTGAATCGATGCCCGCGCTCCCGGCGGTTGACCTCGCTCCAATCGGCGACTTCGTTGCGACCATTCGCGATGAGACCGATCTCCTGTTCGATGCAGCGCAGGATCAACTTACGCGCGCGTGGCAGTCGCTGCGTCAGGCGCGGCCGCAGCGCCGAACGCCGGCGGAATCGCCCGAGACAGAGTCCCCGCCAACGGATGAGACTGGTTCGACCCCGGCCGAGCAACCTGTTGCACCGCCTCCCACCGATGATGAACCGCCGCGCGATGAACAGGCGACACCCGCTGATCGCGAAAGCGATGCGACCAGCATCATCACTGTCGAGCGTGATCAGTGGCAGGCCGGCAAGCCGCTCGCCGCGCGAGGGCTCACCATCATCACCCGCAAGCCCGAGTTCCAGACGTGGACCCTGATCACGGCTGCGCCGCGCAATCCGACGGTTCAGATCACCTTCAATCACGCGGGCCAGGTCGTGGATGTTCAGTTCCGCGTCTCCAGCGGACACGCCGATGTCGATCGCGCCATCTTCTTCGCGGTTTACGGTTGGCGCGCGGAAGGGCAGCCGCTTTCAACCATGAAGCCCGGCGAGACGCTGACCGAAACGATTCAATTCCTCCTCACCAGACGCCGGTGAGGTGCGGCTGACGATCACCCACGCGTCCATGTCACCGCGCCGTACACCGCCTGGTCGGCGAGGTCTTCCGCAATCCTCAGCAGTTGATTGTACTTCGCGTTGCGATCGCTTCGGCATGGCGCGCCGGTCTTGATCTGACCACAATTCGTCGCGACCGCGATATCGGCGATCGTCGCATCTTCGGTCTCACCGGAACGGTGACTCAACACCGCTGCAAAGCCGTTGCGCTGGGCAAGATTCACCGCATCAAACGTTTCGCTGAGCGTACCGATCTGGTTCACCTTGATGAGGATCGCATTGCCGCACCCCTCGTTCAGCCCGCGCGCGAGAAACTTCGGATTCGTCACAAAGAGATCATCACCCACCAACTGAACCTGTTCGCCCAATCGATCGGTCAGTGCTCGCCATCCCTTCCAGTCATCCTCCGCCAGCCCATCTTCGATGGAACGGATCGGATACTTGCGGCACCACTCCGCCCAGAGGTCGATCATCTCATCGCTCGTGGCACAACGATCGGGGTCGCTCTTGAAGAAGCAGTACCCATCCTTGCCCTTCTTCCGCGCTTCGTTGGCAAGCTCGCTGGTTGCAGGATCAAGCGCGATGTGGATCTGATCGCCCAGCACGTACCCTGCCTTCTCAACGGCGATGGCAATGAGTTCGAGCGCTTCTTCATTTGATTTCAGATTCGGCGCGAAACCGCCTTCATCACCCACCGCGGTCGAGAGATTCTTCTCGTGCAGCACACGTTTGAGCGTGTGATAGATTTCAACTCCGGCGCGCAGCGCGCTGTGAAACTCATCGAACCCCCACGGCTGAATCATGAACTCCTGAAAATCAACCGTGTTGTCCGCGTGCTTGCCGCCGTTCAGAATGTTCAGCATGGGAACGGGAAGGAACTTCGCGCCGGTTCCGCCCAGGTAGCGGTACAGCGGTTGCTCAGTCGCGGTGGCCGCCGCATGGGCAACCGCCATCGAAACCCCCAGGATCGCGTTTGCGCCGAGATTGGACTTGTTCTCCGTGCCGTCGATCTCGATCATCAACCCGTCGATCGCTTCCTGATCACGCGCATCAAGACCGATCAGATTCGGGCCCAGCGTTTCATTCACATTCTGCACCGCCTGGTGCACACTCTTGCCGAGGTAGTAGTCGGCATCGCCATCGCGCAGTTCGACCGCTTCGTTCTCGCCGGTCGAAGCGCCGGAAGGAACCGCTGCCCGTCCGGCCGCACCGCCCGCGAGCATGACCTCACACTCCAGCGTCGGGTTGCCGCGCGAATCCAGAACCTGCCTCGCGTGAACGACTTCAATCTCGAACTGCATGAGCCGCACTTCCCTTCTGTTTCATTCGCTCGTGAACGCTGCGCCCCTGGCCCGTCACCAGCCGACGGAGTCGCGGTTGGCATCATAGCCGGGGCGGACTTCGTGTGATTCCTGCCCATCACTCCATGGAACGCGCGGTACCATCTGCGGAACGACCAGATGATGACGATCGCGAACTCCCCCAATTCGATGCATGAGACTGCGGACCCGCTTCTCGCTCAGTTCATCGCGCGCGATGCCTCGCACTGTCCCCTCTGCCGCCACCCGCTGCACCTGACGGAAGGCGACTGCTGCGCGCAATGCGGTGAAGAGCTCATTCTCAGTATCGGCGTGGAGTCCAGTCGCCTCGGGCTTTTCATCACTGGTCTGATTCTTCTCGCCGGGGCGGTCGGCCTGGGATTGATGATCTGCGCGATCGGCATCGCCGCGCATCTCAGTTCTTCGATCCGCCAGATCTGGCCGTTCTTCATCTTCGGAGGCGGCGCCGTGTTCGCTTCCATCTGTATCGTGCTGTGGATTCGCGGTCGCCGCCGCTTTCGCAGCGCTTCGCGTTTCAGACGCGCGCTGTTGACGACGCTCGCGGCACTGCCTCTCGTGGCGCTGATCTTTTTCACGTTGGTCATTGACTGATGGAACATTCAGAAACCACCGTGACCACCTCCCCGGAGGTGAACGGGGCCGACCCGTTGCTGATTGAGTTCCTCGCGGAACGCTCGGTCGCGTGCCCGGTCTGCGGGTATGACCTGCGCCTCCTGCAACGCCCCGAGTGCCCCGAATGCGGCGAGACCATCGCGCTTCGCATCATGCCCCGTGAACCCCACCTTGCTGCGTTTCTCACCGGGATGATCGGACTCTCAGTTGCCGCCGGCCCGAGCGCGATCTTCGTATTGATCATCGGTTACTTCGCCATCAGTGATCCTGGCAACCGCATGCTGCTCGGGTTCCTCATGGTGACGTTGCCGATCGCGCTGATCTCCGGCACTGCATTGATCATCTGGTTGCGTTCGGCCCGTCGGTTGCGGCGAAGCAGTGATGCAACACGCTGGTTTCTTGCGATCCTCTGCTGGATCCCCGGGCCGGTCGGTGTCGTGCTGACCATGCTGTACCGATTGAATGCGTAATTCGCTGACGGATTCTCTATGGCGCAGGGTGCTTCGGCGGCTGCCCCTGGATAACCGCGACGACATCGCGCACCACCCACGACATGTTTTCAAGCGCCGTCTCCGTTCGCCCCGCAAGGTGCGGGTACAGCTTGACATTCTCAAGACCGAGAATCGGATACGTCGCACCGAACGGTTCCGGATCGTGCACATCGATCATTGCCTGCGCTTCGCGGTTCTCGCGCATGAAGAGCGCGAGCGCTTCGTAATCGAACACGAATCCACGACTGGTGTTGATCACCAGCACGTCGCTGCGCATCAGCGCAATGCGGGCAGCATTGACGAAGTGCCGGTTCGACGGCCGACTGTCAATGTGAATCGTGATGATGTCGCTTTGCGCGAAGAGTTCTTCGGGAGAGACGGGCGTTGCGCCGAATCGCTCCGACTCGGCCATCTCAACCACATCGTGGTAGAGACATGTGCACCCGATCGCGCTGAACACTTGCGCCAAACGTTTGCCGATGCGCCCGAGGCCGAGAATGCCGACCGTGCGCTCGGAAATCTGTTTGCGGGCAAACACGGTTTCACGCAGTTGATCCCACACCTCCTGCCCCACCGGCTCGCTCAGTGTGATGCGCGGGCGCAGCGCATCACCCACGAGACAGAGTACGTACTCCACCACCGCCTGCGCATTTGAACCGGGAGCGTGAACGACCTCGATGCCGCGCGCCCGACAGGCGGGGATATTGATGTTCTCGAGCGCCACCCCGGCGCGACCGACCACTTTCAGGTTCGGTGCATGGGCAAGCAGACCTTCATTCACTTGGGTATACGTGCGGACGACCAAACCGGCAGCCGTCGCGAGCACTTCGGGGAACGCGGGGTCATCGTACGGACACACCACGACGTCAGCGCGCTCCGCCAGCCATGCTGCAGGCCGCGGCGAGAGATGCTCACTCTGTACGACGATCGGGCGCGGCGCGTTCATGTGGAGCAAGGTTCCTTCGTATCCACGATCTCAAGCAACTCAACCATGTTGCCGAACGGATCACGCACTTGAACCCGCTTCCAACCGGGAACCGGTTTCGCTTCCTGCCACGCAACTCCGTGCCTGCGCAAGTGCTCGCATACGGCGTTCAGGTCGTCGATGCACAGCGCAAAGTGCTGTCGATTGCGCACCGGCTCATCGCCATCGCGATGAACCCCGATGTGCAACTGAGCGCCGTGCGCAAGAGCGAACCAGACGCCGTCAGCGGTCAGTTCGCTCGGCTTCTTGATTCGCTGCAGCGAGAGGCACGTCGAGTAGAAATGTTCCGCCTCCGCCTCGCCACCAGCCGGGCAGAGAATCTGCACATGGTGAAGTGACGGGCGTTTCACGGGCGTTCATCACGAACTCGAACGAGTCAGGACCAGAATCGTCGAACCGGCGATGCGCATGTGAAGCTGATCGCCTTCGATTTTCGCTGCGTTGAGCGGAGACATCTTGCCCGAATCGGGCCCGCTGGTACTCTGCGCCTGGAACTTCATCCACCCGTCATCATCAACCGATGGCACCATGTAGACGTACTCGGTGGCCTGCCCGCCCTGCGTGATAACGAGCTTATCGCTGCTCTGGAAATCCATCGTTGCGTCGGCCCACGCATCAATATTGCGTGGCGGCTTCGGCCCCTGAGATGTGGCCGCACGATCGACCGTCCACTTGCCGAGCAAATCGCCGCTGGGAACACCGCCGCAACCAGCCAGCGTGAGTGAGAGGACCGCCAACATCATCAGAGCGATCAGTCGGTGTGTATTCAACATGCTCTGCATCTCCCTCGCTAATGTTCAGATCATCGAAAACCCTGCCGTGCGTTCCGCACGCGGCAACGCGAAATGCTATCGCAATGTCGGGCGATTCGCCAATCGTGCGGGAAACGATCGGTTGGTTCATCCACGGGACACGCACGCCGCATCCAGTTCGGTCAATCTTCGTTGACTCTCACCCCCGGTCGGCTACATTGGGCTCGTTGCACATGAAACCGGACGCGGTGGGGCGTCCAGAGATCACCAGAATTCTGGCGCATCGTGAGAGGAGTCGCTGAATGAACAAGGGCGAGTTGATCGAAGCCGTCGCCGCGGAACTCGGAGGGTCCAGAGCGCAGGCAGCCAAGGCCGTCGAAGCAATCATCGGGTGCATTACCGAAGGGGTGAAGCGCGATGACAATGTCACCATCGTTGGCTTCGGAACCTTTCAGAAGAAGAAGCGTGCACCGCGCACCGTTCGCAACCCTGCGACGAAAGAACTGATGAATGTCGATGCCAGCACGACTGTCTCTTTCAAGCCGAGCAAAGTGCTGAAGGAGTCGGTCTGAGCGCAGCACGCGCTGCCGATCACACGCCGCTGATGAAGTGAGCACCTGCGGACCCCGAACGGGTCCGCTTTTCATTCCCGCCCAACGCTTGCACGACATGACAATTCTTTACCGCAATCACGCGCCAAGCTGCCACTGCCGAACCAGGTGGTGCACTGCGCCGGCGGGATCAAGCTGACTGCGCATCAGGTGAATCTCGCGCACCGTGAACGATGGAATCTCAAGCGGCCGCTCGACCGTCGTTCGCGCCACCCTGGCCCCACTGCCCGGGAAACGGCAGATCGTCATGTGCGGCCGATACCGATCACCCGGCTTCGCACGAACCTTTCGTGAAAGTCGCTGCGCCAAACGACGTTGCACTTCCAGCAGCATCGGCGGCGCATCCGTCTCCACTGCCAGCACACGCGATACCTGTCCTCGTTCCGGCAGCGCAATCAACCGCAGCGGCTGAACATCGAACGGCTCAATGCCCAGGGTCGCGCGACCGATCGACTCTTCCACATCATCCATTGCTTTCGCCGGTGTATCGCCGATGAACTGCAACGTCAGATGCACCTGTTCCGGCGGCGTCGCCCGGTGTGCCGGCAGGCCGGGAACATCCTGCAACGGCTGCAACATTGCACGCACAACATCCATCGGCGGGTAGATCGCAACAAACAGCCGCAGGTTTGCAGTTGGCTTCGCCATCATCGAACCCCATCATAGTGAAGCGATGATTCTGGAATCACGCGCAGGCAACGACCCGCGCCGCCGCAACGACCCGTGCTCACGATATCATTCACGCATGCAACTGAAACCGGATGAATTCGTCAACTTCTTCAGCCGCGAACGCGCGAGCGCCATTCTTCGCACGCCGCACGCCGATGCAGCCGCACCGGCCATGCATGCTGCCATTCGCGCGGGCTTTCGCATTCTCGAGTTCACCCTCACCGTCCCTGATGCACTCGCGCGAATCCGCGAGTTCAGCGAGCACGATGATCTCGCCATCGGGGCCGGCACGGTACTTACCGTCGATGAGGCCCGCGCGGCCGTCGATGCCGGGGCGACATTCCTCGTTTCACCTGTTGTCGATGAAGTCATCATCGAAGAAGCGCATCGACTCGGCGTCGCCATCATGCCCGGTGCACATACTCCCAGCGAGTTGCTTCGTGCTCATCGCGCGGGCGCACCGCTTCAGAAGCTCTTTCCTGCGCCGGGAATCGGCAGCGCCTTCATCGCCGCGACGCTCGGCCCGCTGCCCTTTCTTCGCATCGTTCCGACCAGCGGCGTCAACGCGGGCAACGCGGCCGACTACCTTCGCGCAGGCGCTTTTGCCATCGGCTTCGTCGCCCCACTCTTCGACGCGCAAGCCATCAGCGCGCGCCGATTCGACCTCATCGAAACGCGCGGCCGCGAACTGCTCGCCGCCGTCCGGGCTGCGGTACCCACCGAAGAATGAGCCATTTTGCCGGTTCCTTCCCCAAGATCGAGCATTCTTCAAGATCCCTCCCAATATCCACAGATCTGGGCATGCTCGTTCCGCGCGATCCAATTCTCGGCAATCTCCTGATATTCAGCGCATTCGATGACACCTTTGCGCACCAAACGACACAAACCGCGGCCGCTCTGACGTGTCCAAAAAAAAGTGACAAAGTGCACACGTTAGTGTTCACTACGAC
>CBFGRU010000125.1:0-8999 GCA_965651255.1 uncultured Phycisphaerales bacterium | reverse complement strand
AAACTTCTGGGGTCTCCCAGAACACATCTGGGGACTCCCGGAAAACTTCTGGGGACTCCCAGAACACTTCTGGGGTCTCCCGGAACACTTCTGGGGTCTCCCAGAACACATCTGGGGTCTCCCAGAACACTTCCGGGGACTCCCAGAAAACGTCCGGGGGCGCGATGGCGCAATTTTTTTGCGACCTCTGCACCCCTTGGGCGGATGGCAGGCAACGCCCGGTGCAGCCGCGACTTGCGCGCCATTCGTCGGCGGTCGCCTCATTTGAACTGAAGGTAAAATCTGGAAAAGCATTTCAGCGGCCGCGCGCATGCGCCGACATCGCTTTCGCACGGACGATGTTCCTCCGAACTTCCGGACGAACGGGGGCCGTGAGAAAAGTAGAGCGGCCCCCCCCGGACCCGCCCCCGCCCCCCGGAAGGAAGGGTGCTCGGTGCGACGTGTCATCGGTGGACGACTTCGGCGCGAATGCACACATGATCCTGTTCCGGGTGTCTGATGCACTGCGCTGCCGGGGCGAACGGCGGTTGCGGAATCATGCGGTGGAGTCGCCTGCCTGCTGACCTGCCGCTATCCTTGGCCCATCATGGCGATTCTGATTGACGGCAATACCAAGGTCATCTGCCAGGGCATTACTGGCTCTGCGGGTGCGTTTCACACCAAAGGGTGCCTGGACTACGGCACGAAGATGGTCGGCGGCGTGACCCCCGGGAAGGGCGGGCAGCAGGATGAGAACGGCCTGCCGATCTTCAACACCGTGGCTGATGCGGTGCGTGAGACCGGGGCGAATGCGAGCATGATCTTTGTTCCCCCGCCGGTTGCGGGCGATGCGATTCTGGAAGCGGCAGCGGCGGGTGTTCGGGTGATTTGTGCGATCACCGAGGGCATCGCGGTGCAGGACATGGTTCGGGTGAGAGCGGCGTTGCGTGATTATCCGCAGAGCCACCTCATCGGGCCGAACTGTCCCGGCGTGATTACGCCCGGGCGGCGGGTGAGTGGAGAAGGAGCGAGCGCAACCTTCAAGGATGGGTGCAAGATCGGCATCATGCCGGGCTACATTCATACGGCCAAGGCGGATGCGAAGTCGGGCAAGGCGGTGGGGATTATCTCTCGCTCGGGAACGCTGACGTACGAAGCGGTGTGGCAGACTTCGAGCGTGGGCATCGGGCAGACGACGTGCGTTGGCATCGGCGGGGACCCCGTCAAGGGGATGAACTTCATTGATCTGCTCGAACTGTTCAACGCTGACCCGGAGACCGATGGCGTGATCATGATCGGTGAGATCGGCGGGACGGATGAGGTCGAAGCGGGGCGGTGGGTGCAGAAGAACATGCGCAAGCCGGTTGCGGCGTTTATCGCGGGCGCGACCGCGCCGAAAGGCAAGCGAATGGGCCATGCGGGGGCGATCATCGGTGGAAGCGATGACACGGCTCCGGCCAAGATGAAGGCGCTGCGCGAGTGCGGCGTGTATGTGGCGGAGAGTCCGGCCGATATGGGGTCGCAGATGAGAGCGGCTCTGGGACTGTGAGGTTGATTCACGCAGAATCAGGAGCGTTGCCGTGCTGCGAGTGAGCCGGTCGAGCGTGCGGATCGGACTGTTGCTGGGCATCGCGGGATGGCTGGCGATTGCGTTGCCAACGGGGTGTGCCTCATCGGGATCAGCGCAACGAGCGAGTGATGGGAAGGCGATGTGGACCGGGCCGGGGTTTGAGGTTTCAATCGACGTGATGGAATCAGCGCCGCCGCAGTATGCGGTGCGCTACGAGACGACCGTGCCCACAGGTGGATGGGAAATGATCACGGACCAGGTTGAGATCGCTGGCGGTGTGATGATGCTTTACATCACGCTGGTTGAGCCGGGTCGAAATGAGATCGTGACGCAGGCATTCGCCACCCATCGCGGACAGTACCTCGCGGGCCGGACAGAAATCGCAACCGTGAATGTTCTTGCCCGGCAACATGTGCGAGGCAGTGAACCGCCCACGCGATATGCGCCCGCGCACAGCGTTCGCCGGAAGTAGATGTCAGGACGCGCGCTGCCGGTGTGGCGTTGATGGGGTGTGCGTGATGTCGGTTGGCCTGCGCGCCCGGTGATCTGTGCGGGTATGCTGTCACCCTGGGACCTCACGCCCGGCAGGAGCCGAATGCCCCGACCTCTCTTCAATCGCGGATTCTTCTCGCTGGTCGCGACCCAGTTCTTCGGGGCCGCGAATGACAACATTCTGAAGGGTGTGTTGACGTTTGCGGTCATTTCAGGGGTGTGGAGCGGGCAACTCGGCGAGGGCGGACAAGGCATCGTGGCCCTTTGTTTCACGCTTCCGTTTCTCTTCCTGAGCGGGTATGCCGGTCAATTCTCTGACCGGAACAGCAAGCGCACCGTCAGCGTGCTGATGAAGTTGCTTGAGGTCCCGATCGCGTGCCTGGCGCTCGTCGGCTTCGCAACGCAGAACCTCTGGATCACCCTGGCCGCAATGGTCGCACTGACCAGCCAGAGCGCGTTCTTCGGCCCGGCCAAGTACGGCATGATTCCCGAGTTGGTTGAGAGTGAACAGCTCAGTCGTGCGAACGGCATCATCAACATGATGACCAACATTGCGGTCATCGTGGGCTCAGTGGTCGCGGGACTCGTCGCGGATGCCTATTCACCGAAGCCGGACCTGTTGACTGGTGATTCGCACGGAATCAACCTTCCCGCGGAGGCGGACACCTGGCTGCCGGGAACCCTCATGGTCGTCGTTGCAGTGTTTGGCGTGGTGACCGTGTTGTTCCTGCCGAAGTTGCCGGTCGGTGACCGAAAACTCCGGTACACGAAGAATCCGTTTGCGACCTACATTCGCTCGCTGCGCGAGATGGCCAAGTCGCCGCTTCTCATGGTGGCGTTGGCCTGGGGATACTTCTATCTGCTCGCGGGGTTTGGTCTGCTGATCATTCCCGAATACACCCTCATCCTGCAGGTGAAGGACCAGCACGCAGCGGCGCTCTTGGCGGTGCTTGGCATCTCGATCGGGATCGGTTCGATCGTCGCGGGATTGATTTCCGGTCGACGAATCGAGCCGCGACTGATTCCAGTCGGAGTCGTTGGACTCACGGTGTTCTTTTCGCTGCTGGCGATTGTTCCACCGCGACTCGCGAGCGGGGACAATGCCTATGTGCAGGTGCTCATGAGCAACGTTGCGTTCCTGATCGGGGGGGCGGGGTTTTTCGCCGGGTTCTACATCATTCCCCTTCAGGCGATGCTTCAGAAACTACCGCCAGAATCAGAAAGAGGCCGCTTCCTGGGCACCGCCAACGCCATCAGTTTTTCGTTTCTTGCCCTCAGTTCATTGATCTACTGGATCATCAAACCCTGGTTCGGCTCCAAGCCCGACAACATCTTCATGGTCTGTGCAGCACTGATGATCATCGGGTCAGCATTCTTCTTCTGGCGCCTTCGGAAGACGGGTCTGAAGCGCGGACAGCTTCGGTAGGTCGTGTGACCGAGTGACTGGATTTGTTCAATGACTGTGATCTATCTCGATAACAACGCCACGACACGTCCTTTGCCCGAAGTCGTGCAGGCAATGAATCAGGCGCTCGGGCAATACTGGCAGAACCCATCCAGCATTCACCGGCCGGGGCAGGCGGTCCGCCAGCAGATCGAACTCGCCAGGAATGACGTTGCGGCGCTGCTCGGATGTCGCGATCGTGAACTCATGTTTACATCCGGCGGGACCGAGTCGGTCAATGCGGCGCTGCGCGCGGCGATGTCGCGTGATCCGATGCGCCGGGTGCTGATCACGACCCAGCTCGAACACAGCGCGGTCCGGGAAACGGCCGATGCGTTACGAAACGATGGGGCTGAAGTGCTCTGGCTGAAGACCGATTCGGCTGGTCGGGTTGATCTTGATCAGTTGAAGCTGATCATGGACCTTCGATCGAGTGAAGTCGCCCTCGTCAGTGTGATGTTGGCAAACAACGAAACGGGTGTTGTTCAACCCATTCACGAGATTGGTGAAATCTGCCGCTCGTTTCAAGTGCTCTTTCATACTGACGCCACCCAATGGGTCGGCAAGATGCCATTGAATGTGTCTGTGTGGCCAGTCGATCTGCTGTCGTTTTCCGGCCATAAGTTTCACGGTCCAAAGGGAATCGGCGGGTTGTACATCCGACAGGGTGTGCGCGTGAAACCGCTCATTACAGGTGGGCCGCAGGAACGCGAGCGGCGGGGAGGGACGGAAAACGTACCGGGCATTCTCGGTCTTGGTGCTGCTGCAAAGCTCGCGCGCGAGTGGCTTGAGGTTGATTCAATTCGGGCCGAGCTGGTGATGCTGCGCGAACGGTTCGAGCAGGGTGTGCTCGCGTGCGTGCCCGATGCGGCAATCAACAGCGCCGGTGCAGAACGGTTGTGGAGTACTTCGAACATCGCCTTCCCGCGCCTGGAGGCGGAAGCCATTCTGCTCTTACTCTCAGAGCGAGGAGTGTGTGCTTCAGCCGGAGCTGCATGTTCCTCCGGCTCGCTGGACCCTTCACCCGTTCTCCTTGCGATGGGTGTGTCGCCGGAGCTTGCGCACGGTTCGGTGCGCTTCAGTTTTTCGCGCGAATCCACGATGGAAGAGATTGATCAGGCAATCAAGATCATTTCGACGGTCATTGAACGTCTGCGCACCAGTATGCCGACGATGTAGCCCGATGTAACCAGTACGCCGCACGTACGGCAGATGAAGCGCGAGCAAATCCCGCGCATCTTCGTTGGTGTCCGGGGAAGGCGACTTGAGCGATTCAAACGCCCAGCGGGGCAAAGTCGAGGTTGTGCGCTTCTGCAACGGGCTGGTTGGTCAGCACGCCGCGGTTGGTGTTGATCGCGTTCGCGAAGTGGCGGTCCCGCTTGGCGAGCGCATCCGCGCCGTGATCGGCGAGCTTCAGCACCCACGGCAGCGTCGCATTGGTCAGCGCCAGCGTTGACGTTCGGGCGACGGCACCGGGCATGTTGCCCACGCAGTAGTGCACGACATCATCGACCACGTACGTCGGCTTCGAGTGGGTCGTGACCTTCGCGGTCTCGACGCAGCCGCCCTGGTCGATCGCGACGTCCACGATCACTGCGCCGGGGTTCATGAGCTTGAGGTCCTCACGGCGGATGAGGTTGGGGGCCTTCGCGCCGGGCACGAGCACCGCGCCGATGACGAGGTCCGCCCAGGCGAGTTTCTCGCGTACCGCGTGCGGGTCGGAATACATCGTGTCGACGTTTGGCGGCATGAACTCATCGAGGCGGCGGAGTCGGTCGAGGTTGATATCCATGATGATGACGTGCGCGCCCATACCGCTGGCAATCTGCGCGGCGCAGGTGCCGACGACACCGCCACCGAGGATCAGTACGCGACCCGGTTCGGTTCCAGGCACGCCGCCGAGCAGCACGCCGCGACCGCCCTGCGGTCGTTCGAGGTACTTCGCGCCTTCCTGTACGGAGAGCTTGCCCGCAACTTCGCTCATCGGTGTGAGCAGGGGCAGGCGGCCGTGATCATCGGTCAGCGTTTCGTACGCGGCGGAAATGCATTTCCGCTCGAGGCAGCCGATCGTCAAGTCCTTGTCCGCGGCAAAGTGGAAGTAGGTGAAGACGATCTGGTTTTCCTGAATGAGGGAAATCTCCTGCGGCTGCGGTTCCTTGACCTTGACGATCATGTCCGCGCGGGTCCAGACTTCTTCGGCCGTTGGGATGATCGTTGCGCCAGCGGCGAGATAGTCCTCATCAGGAAAACCGCTGCCAAGTCCGGCACCGGCCTGTACAAGCACGGTGTGGCCTCGTTTACTGAGCATTTCCGCGCCAACCGGACGCATGCCGACGCGGGATTCGTCACTTTTCACTTCTTTGGGCAGGCCGACGATCATCGCACACAACCTCTTTCTCTCATCTCGGGCGGAACCTGCGGGGTTCGAGGAAACCCGCGAGCGAATCAGGAGTCCAACCGGGCGAGGATCATAGCCGCACCCGGGCAGAGGCAACGCTCAAGCGACTCCCATCGCACGGGGTTTTGTGCTACGATTCCGACCTCTGCCCGTTTGCTCGGGCGTACGCGAAACCGCCAAGGATGCCGTGCATGAATCGCTTTGCTTCATTGATTGTCGTGATCGCTCTGGTCTTGGTCGGGTCTGATCGGTCAGCGTTCGGCCAGGCGCCGGACAGCGTCCTGCGCCAATTGAACCGCATCATTGACGCCACCAGTGCCGGTGGGAAGAGCTATACACTGCTCTTTGATGCGTATCTGGATATGACGCCTGCGCCTTCCACCACCGGAACCGCCACCGCGGCCTTCAACGTCAACACGATTCATAACCTGATGGACAACTGGCAGGCCGTCAGCGATTGGGCGGAAAGTAACCCTCATGTTGCCGAAGCGATTCACGCCTCACGCAACAAGGTCATGTTCGGCCTCCCGTACGGTGAAGCCCGAGTCGATCAGAAGTATCGCAGCGAGAATCTGGTCGCGCGGATTGGTGTTGATGGCGACCTTCGCGAGACTGAGTTCCCGTACCTCGATGCGATGGACACGATTCTCGCGTACAGCACCGCAGAAACGTATCGACTTCTTGAAGCAGATCTGTCCGAACGTGCAGTCGATCTGATGTTGTCCACATCGTACGTCTTCTACCAACTGCTTGATCGGCGTTTCTACGATGAGATGATCCGATCGACAAAGATGATGAATGATTACATGCAGGTCATGCGCGATGTGATGTATGTCTATCGCGATGTGATTCCCATGGAGTTTTTGCGCCGGTACCCGTATGAAGAAGGCGCATCGGGAAACCAGAGTTTCAAACAGGGAATTGCCGGGGACCTTCCCTTCCTTCGCATCGACCTGCTTCAGATGCCCGATGGTGAGCGCGTTCTGGCCGAGGCGATCATTCACGATGTCTTCGGCGAGAGTGAATCACCTGACCCGGAAAAGTTCGTTGAAATCTTCAGTGCCATCCAGGCCGAGGAATTGCCTCTCACGCGGTTCGGTGCCGCGCGCCGCTGGCGAATGATTTCGCTGATTCACTCGAGTAAGACAGCGACGCTCGAGCACCTGCAGTTGGTGTTTGATGACTGGCAGCGCCGGTGGGACATTCGCGACTATCAGCCGCTGCTTGACCTTCCGACGCAATACGCGCGAACAAATGCCATTCGATATGCGGCGGTCATCGCTGCGATGCGCGATATTGAAGCCCTCTTTGATTCTCGTCGACAACTCCGTGCATCCGTAAATGCCACGGCGATCAGCGCGGGCTTCAATGCGTACCGGAAACAGTTCAATGACACCTATCCGGATGACATCAAGAAGACGTACGCGCAGTTCATCCTGAAGCGCATTGATCAGGATGCGTACGACCGGGATGAGGGTGTCTTCGGATTCAAGTTTTCACGAACGCCCATCAAGATTCTGACGAACAACTACGGATTCGTCGAGGTGCGGGGCCCGATTCTCTGGTCGAAGGGCCGAGATCACCAATCGCAGAATGCGGTCGAGCATCGAGATGACGGCACCGCGGGTGACATCGTGTACTGGCCTCCGCTTCGGGCGCTCGCACGCGAGCAAGGCCTGGTGGAATAGGGCCAGGTGGAATAATGACGACTTCCGGCACGTTCGCCGCGAATGAGTAACACGATGGGTGATGTCGAAAAACTGGTGATCATCGGTTCCGGTCCGGCGGGCTGGACCGCAGCGTTGTATGCCTCTCGAGCGAGTCTTGGACCGGTCGTGTATGTCGGTGTGCCGAAGCAGACACCTTCCATCGTCCTTCCCGGTGGGCAGTTAATGTTGACGACCGAAGTGGAAAACTACCCCGGTTTTCCGAGCGGAATCACCGGTCCGGAAATGATGGAGAAGTTTCAGAAGCAGGCCGAGCGATTCGGGACTCGTGTGGTCGGCGAAGACATCGTTTCGTGTGATTTCTCCGAACGTCCGTTCGTGCTTCGGACGAGTAGCAAGAAGGAAGTTCGCGCGCATGCGGTCATTATCGCAACGGGTGCGACGGCCAATTGGCTGGGCCTGGAGAACGAGATGCGCCTTGCCCAAAGCGGGGGGGGAGTCAGCGCTTGCGCGGTCTGCGATGGTGCACTGCCGATCTTCCGCAATCAGCCGCTCGCGGTCGTTGGCGGGGGCGACACTGCCATGGAGGAGGCGAGTTACCTCGCTAAGTTTGGCTCGAAGGTATACATCATTCATCGGCGTGATGAGTTTCGAGCATCGAAGACGATGCAGGAGCGAATCTTCAATCTCAAGAACGTCGAGGTACTGTGGAACAAGGTCGTTACCGACGTTCTTGGCGATGAGAAAATCTCCGGGGTCCAACTCGAAGATACGCAGACCGGAGAGGATTCAACCCTCGATGTGAAGGGCCTCTTCATTGCGATCGGGCATACGCCAGCCACGCAATTCCTGGCAGACTCCGGGCTTGATTGCGATGACAAGGGGTATCTCCTGCTTCGCGATCGAAATAGCCGAACGAACATTGATGGTGTGTTCGCTGCCGGCGATGTGGCTGATGCGGTGTACCGGCAAGCCATCACCGCAGCGGGAATGGGGTGCCAGGCCGCCCTCGATGCGGAACGCTGGCTCGCCGCGCAAGGCGTGCACTAACGGTCAGCCCGCTTCAAGCGTGCATCAAATGTGAAGGTTCGCGTTTCCGTGTTGCTCCATCAGTCGGTGCTCGCAGGACGTTGCCTTTTGAGATGTTTGTAGTAAAGAACGGCATCGTGCAACTGCTTCCCATCGGGGTTGAGCGCAAAGTCGGGAATGACCCCGACCCGGTTCCAGCCGCGACGCTGATAGAGGCGCTCAGCGTCGCCGCCGGCTCGCGCATCCAGTGTCAGGAGTGAGAAACCAGCAGCGCCTGCGAACTCTTCGACGGCCTGCACGAGTGCATCACCGATGCCCCTTCGCTGCATGTGACGCAGCACGAGAAGTTTCTCAACCTCAGCGCGGTGCGGCTGATTCGGCGCCCATGCGGGCTGCAACAAGACACATCCCACGATTCGT
>CBFGRU010000124.1:0-9009 GCA_965651255.1 uncultured Phycisphaerales bacterium | reverse complement strand
GAGCAAGCTCCGTACCGAGCCCTTCCGGGGGCAACTTTGACGCACCAGCAAGCACACTGGCAGCAGCTCGTACTATAAGGAACTGTCGACGAACTGCAACCACGTGCATCCCACTGCGCGAGTTTTTCTCTGAGCGAATCAATCATGCTGAGACTTCTGCGAACCGTCCGATTCTGCCTTTCCCGATCACGCCGTTTCTTCGGTAATGGCGCAAGCGCAGATGACCACACGGGATGCAACACGTTTGCGGGTTGGCCGACCATGCACGGCTTCGGCGTGTACTACTCGCTGGATGTTGAATGCCAGGGTGAGGCGGACGAGGTCACGGGGTACTTCATGAACATTACCGAGATCGATCAGGCCGTCCGGGCCGAGGTCCTTCCGCGGATCGAGCGGGCGTTTCACGACACGCCGGACCGGGACCCTGCCACCCTCCTGCCCGACCTGCTACTTGCGCTTCAGCCGGCGTTGCGCGAATCGGTCGTGCGCATTCGGTGGCATCTGAGCCCCTACTATTCCGTCATGATTGAAGCCCCTCAGCCGAATCGTGTCCTGATGACCGAGTCGTTTGAGTTCGCCGCAGCGCATCGACTTGATTGCCCGACACTTTCGCCCGAGGAGAACCGCGCTGTCTTCGGCAAATGCAACAATCCCAACGGCCATGGCCACAACTATGTCCTCGAGGTGACGATTTCCAAACGCCTCAACGATTCGAACGATCAACGCTTTACACCACTGATTCTCGAGCGAATCGTCAAACAGGCCGTTCTCGATCGCCTTGATCACAAGCACCTGAACATGGATGTTCCAGAGTTTGCGGACCGGAACCCATCGGTTGAGGTCATCGCAGAAGTCTGTTTCGGGATGCTGAAAGAGTCAATCGCCCGGGCGGGCCCGACACTGGAACGGGTTTCTGTCTGGGAGACCGGCAAAACGTGCTGCACATACCCAGCCCAATGACACCCTGACCGTCCCAACCGGCTATCCTCAGGGTCCATTCATTCGATCCTCGGAAAGGGATTGATCAGCATGAACGTCCGAATGCAGATTCTTTTCACGCTCATCACATGCACGCTTCTCTGGAGCAGCGCCCTGGTTGTCGCGCAAGAGACGCCGCCCGGCGATGATGCCACACCCCCCGTTCAGACCGATGAAGCCCCCGCTCCACCCGAGACGTTTGAACCGCTGTGGAACGACATGGTCAAGCTTGTTCAGAAACTGCGGGCCCAGGGTTCGGTGACCAGTCGCGATTGGCCGGAGGTTCGTGATCTGCGCGATCGGGTGGCTGCATTCAACGATCAGCGGACCGCGACCGAGCAGTCAATAGCCGTCGAAGCGCAACTTGCCGTTTGGGGCAACCAGCCCGAGCACATGCTCAAGCTGCTTGATCGTCTTGAAACGATTGATCCCCAGGCGCCGGGACTGCGTGTTCTCTGGGCGGATCTGCTCGTCAACGAAGCGCGATACACCGAGGCGATTCGCGTACTTGATGATGAACCGATTGACCTTCAGAAGTTCCCGATTGCGGCGTTGATCCGCGCTGATGCGCTGCTCGCCGAAGGACACTACGCGGACGCGACCGCCACCTTGCAGGCCATTCCCGGCGGGTTCGGGTTTGAGAACGAGAACCTGCGCCGATTCCAGAAGGTTCGGCGCGAGTCCAGAGACCTTGCAGAGCATTGGGTGGAGGAAGAGGCGCGCCGCGCTGCCGAAGCATCGGCTGATGACCTGCCGCGCGTGGAAATCGAAACCAGCAAGGGCACGATCGTTGTTGAGCTTTTCGAGAATGAAGCGCCGAACACCGTGGCGAGCTTTATCTCGCTCGTCGAGAAGGGCTTTTACGATGGCACCCGGTTTCACCGCGTGATTCCAAACTTCATGGCACAGGGCGGCGACCCCAACTCCCGCGAAGGTGCGGAAGGTTCACCGGGCACGGGCGGCCCCGGCTACACGATCGAAGATGAATTCCCCGAGAACTTCCGCCGACATTTCGTCGGCACACTCTCGATGGCGAACAGCGGCCCAAACACCGGCGGCAGTCAGTTCTTCCTGACGCACCGGCCGACCCCGCATCTCGATGAGCGTCACACCGTGTTCGGTCGCATCCTCACCGGGCTGGAGGTTGCGCGAAACCTGCGTGCGAATGATGAACTCATCAGCGTGAAGGTGCTGCGAAAGCGCGATCATGCGTACGAACCGGTGGTCACCCGCACGACGCCCGAGCCGAACGCCGCGGGATCAGGCAACGGAGACCAATAACCATGGCGCGACTGGTTCGACACGACCAGACCGGCCCGTATCGCATCGACCCGCAGGACAAGCCCGTCTTCATCTGCGGATGCGGCCTGAGCAGGAATCTGCCGTTCTGTGATGGCGCTCACAAATCATGCCGCGCGGAAGAACCCGGCCGACTCTACATCTATGACGCAAACCGCGAGAGCATCGTCGATGTGAAACCGGACGAGGAGTCATCCGGGACTGAGGGCTGAATCCCTCGCGCGCCGATCCATTTCCGGGGATGAATAACCACGCTTGAGTGATGTACCGCACAAACTTTGCGGGTTTTTCTGACATTCACTTATCCGCCACCGATCATCGGCCGATCCATCCGATCGCAAGCGGCACGAAGGTCGCGCCGCAGGAATGCTCGGCCGGTCAGATCAAGAGCGCAGTGCGTCAGGATCGGCCGTTCCACTGACAGAAGGACGAGAAGAATGGCTGGAAAGAACACAAGCCGCAAAGGCAGCACCACTCGCCGCGCATCGTCGCGCAAGGCATCATCCACCAAGACATCGAGCAAGCGTTCGTTCAACTTCGTGTCGAACTTCCGCAGCGCTGTGAATCGCGGCACCCCCGCGCCCGTGGCGGTGTGGAACCTCGCGCAGAAGACCGGCAAGACCCCCAACTGGGTCTGGAGCCACCTGTTCACGAACAAGGCGGTCAATCGACGCAAGTTCAACGGCAGTTGGATCTACTGGCCGAGCTTCCAGAACAAGAATCAGTCATCAAAGAACTTCGCCAATGATTTCTGGCAGCAGGTCGCCAGTTGGGCGATCGCCAGCGGCTTCTGCACCCCCGAGCAGATCGCCGGTCTGAAAAGCCAGAAGGATTTCGTCAACTTCTTCGGCCCCTTCTTCGCGCAGAACTGCAACTGGACCGTCAACAGCGGCTGGACCATGAGCCAGGTCAAGTCGTTCGGTCAGAAGAAGACCACGAAGTCGAAGGCCAAGGCCAAGGCCAAGGCAAAGGCCAAGTCCCGCGCGAAGTCAACCCGCAAGAGCCGTTCCGCTGCGAAGAAGAGCCGCACCACCCGGGCGAAGCGTCAAACCGCGACGACCCGCGTGAAGCGCGCCACCAAGCGCACGAGCGTGAAGCGCAACACGAAGACCACGGCCGTCAAGCGCAGCACGAAGACCACGGCCGTCAAGCGCAGCACCAAGAAGAACAGCGCGAAGCGCCCGACCGTCAAGCGCAACCGCACCGTCAAGGCCCGCAAGCCGCAGGTTGCGAAGACCTTCAAGTTCCCGACGACCCGCACCCGCTCTCTCCGCAAGGCGGCGTAAGTCGTTTCGAACATCCCGCGCAATGCACCACGCCGATCGGTTCAACCGATCGGCGTTTTCACAGTTCACTACTCTCAAACTCGAACACTCCGCGGAGAATCTTCCGCGCAGCACATCACCCATCACGGATGATCATGTCGCGGAGCCGTCCGGATTTCCTCCCGCATCCTTTTGACAAGTGATGTACTCGACCGGTGCAAGTACTCCGTCGCCCGCAACGGCCCCAGCAGATGCTCAATGATGAGCTGTGTTTTCTCTGAACTCCGCGCCGCGCTTTCATCCGGCACTCGACCTGCGACATCCAGATACGCTCGCCAGTTCGACATCTTATTCTGGACATCCACCTCCGCGAAGTACATTTCATCCCAACGCATCAATTCATCTGCCGCGCGTCGAAAGTGCTCAATCTCAATATCCCTCAATTTCGACACATCGATTTGATACGCTCTACCCAATTCCATCGGCGCTGCTCCAATCCGTTCAATCAACACATCCAACCGATCCGCGCCGCTCGCTAACTGTCGGCTCATATTGAGAACCATTGCTCGCCAATATATTTTCGCTGCGTCACTGAACCCGAACGGGTCATGGTGCAGCACACCATCCGAGGGACTGCCTCCCAGCGTCGCCAGCAGCAAGTCATGAATATCCGCCCGTACCTCGCGGTCGAGTCGTCCATCTCCAACATAAAGCTGAAACGCCTTCTCCAAAATTGCTGACGACAACTCGCACGACGGAACCAAGCCATCCTGCGCCAAATGGCGCGCCATCATTATCAGATATTTGTACAAGTCTGCACGCGACACTTCGAGGTGGTCTAACACCTCTTCTTTCAACATTCCGAAAGTCACATCGGACAATGATCGCATCGCATGCACATGCTCAACACCCGGCCACATCCCGATCGATTCGCGAACCGAAAGCTTCTGAAACTCACAGCGATCGATCGTCGCGGCTTTTCTCAAGCAGTCAAACGCCCGGCTGATCCTTTCTCGGTCAGCGTCCGAAATCTCCTGTCCATTGTCCGGCATTCGAACTCCAAACGCCGCGCGAACATTTGGGTCCAGTTGGTTAATCTCACCATATGCTATCCGATACCACACCGCGGCGTTCTCAAACTCCTTTGCTGCATCAACTGATTTGGATGCTCGCTCCAATTTGCCCTGTGCAGTTGCGATTTCTGCAAGATTCTGGCTGACCAATCCGACAAGGTCGGTTCTCAATACTGCGCCCATAGCAATCGGTCCGTAGATTCCGGCTTCAATCGCACTCAGCACTTTATTGAATTCGTACGCTGCGATTTCTATATCAGTCCCATCAACAGCGCTCGCCAGATCTCGCATGGCCAAGTCGTATCCAACCACACTCGCAGCGAGTTGGTCCGAATCCAAGCCGGCAAGCTCGGTTGCAAGATCCATCCTATTCTGGTTGGACTGCGCCGCAATCAGGTCAGCTAAGTACGAGTCGCCGGCCTCCAAACCATTCAACGCGCTGTCAAGCGATTCCATGGTTCGAACTCGCTCATTTTCCAATGTCTCCCTGATCGCGAAATTATCGTCTCCCGCAGCTGAGGAGAGACTCTCCGCCAACTTCGCAAAATCGGTTGAATGCAGAACTCCGTACTGTGCGATGTCGTCCATGATCAGCCGCGATGTCGCGACAACTATCGACTGCTTCAAGAACTGCCCGCCGAGCGACGGATCGTCCATCAGCGCGTTGCCAATTTCCAGCAATAGTGCAACCTCCCTGACCAGTTCCGGACTCTTGCCACCCGGTTCAATCGACTCCATCCGCAGCGCCATGTTTGATCGTACTAACGATATCATCAGCTGAACGTCGCGATGCTCGCGACTCCCGGCCACCACAGCTGCGACACCCCTACTTGAAAGCGATCTATCATCCTCGACCAGTATCTCACGGATCTCTGTTGCCAGATCGGCGAGTTGCGGCCCCATTTCACGCTTCGTCCGGGCAGACACCTTCTCTGGAGCGCCATCCAGGTACGCCGCATCCGGATACCTTGCCACCAACGCCCGATACCTTGACAACAATTGGCTCAGGCGATCAGTCGAATCACTTGATCGCAACACTCCTTCAGAGCCTGATCCAAGCACCCCACCAACAGCAACCAAGGTCGATATCAGAATGACCGCAATCTTGCTCATTTTGCAAACTCCGTGCTTCACACGTAATTACTTTGTGCAACGCACCTGCTCATAGCTTAGCACCTGTAGCCACCGATGCAGCGCATTCACTACATCTGAAACACTTCCTTAGACACCGACGCAAGTCTTCCGACAAGGACGAACTACCTCGTGGACGGGAGCCACCTAGTCGACCCATTGACATTTCGGTTCACCTCCTCCACCGGGACAGGGATCAACGCGGTCGCATTGCGAAGCACCGCAAATCCCTGGAAACCCAACACACGTGCAGATCCGCGCCAGGAGTAACTGTCCATCCCGCGACAGTATCACTCTCTCCGGATCGCTCCCTTCTGCCGAACAGTCGATCAAAAATTTTCCGTCCCAACCTACATCCAAGACAAAACTCACATGGCCGCGGCCTTGCACCTCACCCACCAACACGATCGCGCCGGTGCCATACACTACGCCAGGCTCCACGACGAATATTGGCAGCCCATCGGCCCAAGCGTCCGCACTTCTCGATACTGGATCAATGTCGAACACAAACTCAATATCCTGGTAGTCAAAACGAAGGACACATTGGTCTATAAGAACATCCCAGACACCATTTCCCACATCATGCCAGCGAATCGGCGACTCATTCGCAATCGCAGCACGGCTGGAGACAACATTGCCGGATTCATTCGCAACAAATGCGAGTGACAAGCCGATCGCCGCCATCATCGTTTTCGCGTTCACCAACATGCCGTGTGCCTCCCTCTTATTTGACAACCCAACCGCTATTCCGACACTGAAGAAACCTCACGGAATTTTGAGACAATTCTAGTAACATCGGATGGTGGTACTTGCGCGAAATCAAAAATGTAACTTCGATCCTGCTCTATTGTTTGCACAACTATTTCGCCCTTGTCAACCAGCGACTCACGCGTGACCCATCGTTTCAACACAGCACTGGAGTCAAAGATGTAAGTGTCAACCGCAACTATGGTAGTAGCAGGTAGAGCCGGATGATCCCAGCTTCTTTCTCGCCGCACGGCCCTTTCGCCGCGATCCACTCCGTCGTTCTCAACGAAGTACAACACATCTTCCTCTGAAACTCTTAAGAAGTAGTCAACTTGCGAAGAGCTACCGATCCATGGCTCCATGAGAGTTCCAAACATACATTCGAATTCATGCCCGATCGAAAGCGTACTAGCATGTCGTGGTGCGATATACTGCTTCAGACGATACCTGCTCGAATTGTAATTCCAAACAGCTTCAGTAACCCAGCCGTCATGGAGGGCCATTTCGATCGCCGGATCGCTGATGCTCCGAAACTGATTCAAACCGTCTGTAATCCAGACACGCAACCAGTATCGATTCTGTGTCATGACCGAATCGGCGACTATTTGCTTTCTGTACGGTGATGAGTCGGCAAGAGAGCCGCGCGATCCACCCGAATCAGTACTTTCAGTCCGAACAGCTATCAACCGTATCGACAACGATTCAGCGTCGCGCAAGGCCATCGCCCATTTCCGCAGTACCTGTTGCGGAGTCACTTCAGCATTGTCGTGGTCATCACCCCCCCCACAAGAGTCCATCCAAACTAGAGCGATGACTACCCCTGTCACCAGCAGCGTAAGGAAAATCAGACTCACTGACTTGGCTAACACCTGTTGTCTACCCTCTCTAGCTCCCCTAGCCAAATGTTGCCGTCCATTCGTCTACGTGTCAAGGAGGAGTCGTCAAATAATTGCCCCGGACGCTTCTGAGCGGAGCGAACTTGTAACCGGCTGCCGCGGGGGTAGTGATTGCCAGGCCCGCCCCCGCTCAGGAATGCTCACCGCCGCATTGGGGGAGGTCAGATTCGCCGAGCAGGCGGAAGTTCTTGCGGCGGAGAATCTGGCCCGCAAGGTAATCATCATCCACCGCGATCGCGATCGTCGGGCAGCCGTTCGGCCGAAGCATCAGCGGGTAACAGAACCGGATGTTCAGTTCCGCGCCGAGGAGGTACAGGCAAAGACTCGTGAGCGTGTGGTCCTCGCTCATCTCGACGACGAGCAGTTCCATCTCCGAGTGCGGCAGCCGGTACTCGCGGAGCAGTTGCTTGGCGACTTCGGCGTTGTTGGGAATGAGGCGAATGACCGCGTGGTCCGACGCTTCGACGACGCTGAATCCGCATAATTGAACGTTCGGCGCATCGTCGAACAACTGTACCACTTCGAGCAGTTTGCCCGGTCGATTATCAAGAAAGACGCTGAACTGCCGCACACTCGGCGGCGAATATCCTTGGGCAGTACGTTCTGGATGGATCAGTGTCATCAGGGTCCCCCACCTCTCTCAGCCAGCGGCAACACCAAGTGTAGGAAGCCCAGCCGCCTGAGGTGAAATCCATCACACGGCATTCACCTGATCGTGGCCGATCAACGCGACCGACCCGACGGTGGGAATCAACCCCGACCGGGCACCGGCGGCGAGGAGGGTGTCGATCGCCCGGCGGCCGACATCACCCAGATCAAGCGTCAGGTCATTGACGTACATGCGGACGAACTCATCGGCAACCGATGTCGGAATCCCCCGCGCATAGCGCAGGGCGTAATCGACCGCTTCACGCCGATGGTTCATCGCAAACTCAATTGATGCGCGAAGGAGCGAGGCAACCTCTTGAAGCGTTCCTTCGCCGAAGCGGGTATCAAGTTCTCGTTTCACCACGTTCAGGCCAAGCGGAAGGGGCAATCCAACCTGCGCACCCCACCACGCGCCAAGGTCAGCCACAAGATGCAGTCCCGCCTCGTGAAACGTGAGCTGGCCTTCGTGAATCACGATGCCCGCCTCGAACTCGCCGGACTCGACCCGGTGAATGACCTCATCGAACGCGATCGGCTGAAACCGTTCGGCATCCGCGCGCAGCATCATGCTCGCCACCAGATTCGCAGTCGTCCGCAGACCGGGCGATGCAATTGCACACTTCGACGCGCGCAATTCGTCCAACGTCATCTTGCCCCGCGTCACGAGTTTCGGGCCGTAGCCCGCCCCGGTCGAAGCACCCGCCGCGGTAATCGCGTAGCGCTCTGCCACCTGTGCATATTGCGCGCAACTGATGGCGGTGATGTCGTACTCTCCGGTTTCAGACGCGGCGTTGGCGGTTTCGATATCGACCAGATGCGTCGTGAACCGAAATCGACCGGTGTTCATCGGGCTGCGGCCGGTCTCCGGGTCATTCGTCAGCGCCCACCACATGAACGCATCATCGGGGTCCGGGCTGTGCGCCAGGTGGAGTTCGATTCGTTCTTCTGACTTCATCATCACGTCATGATACC
>CBFGRU010000123.1:0-9070 GCA_965651255.1 uncultured Phycisphaerales bacterium | reverse complement strand
TCATCAAGATGGGTGAGATGTGCATCTTCGTTCATGGTCGTTCTGATGATTGCGTTGCGTGAATTGGTTCAGGCAAAGGCGGTCGGGGCGGCGGCATTGTGCAGGAGGCGATGGGCGATGCGGCCGCCGGTGATGGTGAGCACGATGCGCGGCGTTTCGCAGCGCCAGTTGATGGTGAAGGGGTCGCGATCGAAGGCGACAACATCCGCGCAGTACCCTTCGCGAAGCATGCCGATGCGATCTTCCGCGCGACAGGCGTAGGCCGCATCAGCGGTGTAGGCGCGCAGCGTTTCGGCGACAGTGAGGCATTGATCGACAGCGAACGGTTCATCATCGAGCGTGAGGCCGGTGATGGCCGCCCGCATGCCGGGCATGGGATCGCAGGTGACAATGGGCCAGTCGCTCCCGAAGGCGATGATGGCGCCGGCTTCCTTCAGCCGGCGGAACGCGAAGGTGCCGATGAGTCGATCATCGCCCACTCGACGCGCGGCGTAGCGGGCATCATCCGCGCGGTGCAGCGGCTGCATGCTTGCGATGCGCCGGTGGAAGCGCGGGATGTCGGCTGGATCAAGCTGCTGCGCGTGCTCGATGCGGGCGCGGATGGCCGGGTCGAGCGGTTCGATGGCCTCGAGCGCGAGGCGGGCCGCTTCATCGCCAATGGCATGCATGACGGGTTGGAAGCCCTGCGCGGCGACGGCGCTGGCCCATTCGTTCAGATCGCCGGCGGCGGCCAGTTCGAGCAGCAGCCCGCGATTGCCTGGATCATCTGCATAGTCATTCAACAAGCGCGCGGTGCGCGAGCCGAGCGTTCCGTCGATGAACGATTTGTAGCCGATGATCGCGAGTCGATGGTCATTGATGACGGAGTGCCCGAACGAGAAATCGAGCGGCCAGTCGCGATCGAGCAGCATGATGAAAAGGCGAACGCGCAGTTCATCTCGGTGCGGGAGGATTGTTGATTCTACATCCCGGCCGTACTCCATCGTGCCGACACTCGTGATGCCGAGCGAGAGCAGATGCGCTTCGGCCGCGCGAAGGTCGCGAAGCCGCTGGGCAGGCGTTGGCTGGGGCAGATGTGGATTGACGAGTTGCCAGGCAGCGGCTTCGACGAGCAGCCCGGTCGGTTGGCCGTGAGCATCGCGCATGATGCGGCCGCCCGGTGGCTCGCGGGAAAAGTCCGCACCCGCCGCGGCACAATGTTCCATGACCGCCGCGTTGACCAGAGAGGCGTGGTGGTCCATCCGCACGCACACAACCGGCCGATCGCCGGCGTGTCGAAGCCAAGCTTGGGTCGGGTCTTCATTCGTTGGCCAGTTCTCACTGTTCCAGCCGCGGGCAATGAGCCATTCATCGGGTGGCAATTGTGCGTGCCGCCGGGCAATTGCTTCTTCAAAGGCCGCGCGCGAGCGAACGGATGAGAGATCAAGTTCGCTCAGCGATTGCCCTCCCATGAGAAGGTGCACATGCGGGTCGATCAGGCCGGGCGTGACGGTGCGTCCACCGAGATCGATGATCTCCGCATCATCCGGTGCTGCGGCATCCAACGCAGTGATGCGCTCGCCCACGATCGTCAGGGTCGATGCCGACGGCCGATCGGGGTCGGCGGTCCAGATTCGCGCGTTGGTCAGGTGCAGGGGTCGAGCGGTCATCACGCAGGAGTGTAGTCCGGGCGTTGTGGCCCGCCCGATGGGACTCCCCTACCGTTCGCACGCGACCACCCACCCCTGCTGGCATCCGCCGCAACCCACACGGAGCGAGAAGACATGAAGCGATGCATGAACAAAGGACCGCTTGCCGGAGTGTTGGGACTGACCCTTCTGTGCGCAGGATGCGGTGGCAGCGGGAGTGAAACCATCACGCCCACGACGCAGCGTTCAGCATCGAGCGGAACGGAAACCGGAACCGCCAGTTCAAACGGCCAGCCGGAAGGTGGCGAAGTTGAACTCGGGCCGAGCGTTGAGTTTGTCGGGCTGGTGGCGAAAGTTCCGGCAAGCTGGCAGAGCGAAATGCCTTCCAGCAACATGCGGGTCGCTCAATTTCGACTGCCCGGCGTCGATGGCGCGGACGATGCGGAGTTGGCCATCTTCGACTTCGGGCCGGGCATGGGCGGAAGCGTGTTGGACAACATTCGCCGCTGGACCGGGCAGGTCACCGGGCCGGATGGAAACGCGGTGCCTCCCACCGTGGTGGAAGCAACGATCGGCGACATGACGATCACCAAGGTCGAATCGACCGGCACCTTCATGAGCGGCATGCCGGGTGATTCGAGCGTGCGCGAGAATACAACCGTCATCAACGCCCAACTGATCAAGTCCCCGGATCAATTCATCTTCTTCAAACTCATCGGGCCGCGGGCGACCGTTGAAGCGAATCGGGCCGGATTTGAAGCCATGCTCGGCTCGATCACCCGCGGCGAGTAATCGCGCGAAGCTCAGTCCGACTCCGCGGTTGGTTCGACATCGTCCCGGCTCTCATCCGCGGCGATGGTCTCTTCCGGCGTGGTGTTCAGTTCAAGCACGATTTCGCCGAGAATTTCATCCTGCCGCACGCGCACGCGACGTTGCCGCACGAGTTCGAGGGTCGCAAGGAACAGGCCGATCACTTCACCACGACGCTTCCCGCTGAACGCTTCCTGAAGCGTGATCGTTCGATTCGCCGCGCGGTTGATGCGATCGACCAGATCTTCGGCGTGCAGTTCGATCGGGGTATCGTCGTACTCGACTTCATGCTCGCCGAGCTTGGAGAAATCGATGGTCGCGAGGATCCGGTCGTACGCCTCGAAGAGATCCATGAGATGGAGGTCATCCATCTCGAACTCCACGAACTCGGCGGTGTTTTCTTCTTCCGGCAGCGGTGCAAACTTTGGCGGACGAACGGCAAACCGTCGTTCAAACTCATCGCGCCGGGCATCCAGTTCCTCCGCAGCGATGCGATACTTCTGATACGCGAGGAGTTGCTGGATCAACTCAAACCGCGGATCGCTTGAATCGAGGCCGGACTCATCATCACCGGCGAGTTCCGCTTCACCCGATTCGCCATCGGCCCGGGGTTGCGCTGGTCGCAGGACCCGAGACTTGATCTCGATCAGCGTCGCCGCCATGACGAGGAAGTCGCCTGCGACCTCGATGTCGATGGAGTCAATCTGGTGAAGGAACGCGAGGTACTGATCGGTAATCGTGGCGATCGGAACATCGATGATGTCCACTTCCGCCCGACGAATCAGGAAGAGAAGCAGGTCGAGCGGCCCTTTGAAGTTCGCAAGGGTGAAGTGATACTCATCCTGCAGCGGTTTCGCGGTGGTCATCATCCTGCTCGTACCAAGAACGACTCTCCGGGCGGGTGATCCGGCGGATCGACCCGTGGGTAGAATAGCCGCTGTTGTGATGCCTGATACCGCAAAAACCATCACGGATGAAGCCGCGTTCCTGGCGGAGGCGCTGACCGCCGAAGCCGATGCCGTGCGGCGCGTGGCGGGCCGCATCGCAGAGCCGTGGCACCGGGCGCTGGATCTCATTGAACACTGCGAAGGTCACCTGGTCATCAGCGGGATGGGAAAGAGCGGGCTCATCGGGCAAAAGCTCTCGGCCACTTTCGCGAGTCTGGGGCAGCCATCGCACTTCATCCACCCCGCTGAAGCGGTTCACGGCGACCTCGGCCGCATTCGACGAGGCGATGTTGTCCTGCTGATGAGTCACTCGGGCGAGACGGAGGAAGTCGTCAATCTGGCGGCGATTCTGCAGGCCGACCGCGTCGAACGGATCGGGCTTTCCTCAAAGGATGATTCAACCCTGGCGCGACTGAGCTCCGTGCATGTTTCCACCGGCGATGTCACCGAGGCGTGTCCGTTGCGCCTGGCGCCGACCGCGAGCACAACCGCGATGCTGGCGGTGGGCGATGCGCTGGCCCTCGCGCTTTGTCGCCGACGTGATTTCAAGGCCGATGATTTTCACAAGCGCCACCCGGGCGGCATGCTCGGCGCGGAGCTGCGGCCGGTCGTCGAAGTGCTGCGGTTTCGCGTCGGTGACAACCTGCCGGTGATTCCTGATCGGCTTTCGGTGCGAGAAGCGCTGGAAGGCGCGCAGGGCGATCGACGGGCCGGCGCAATCGTGCTGGTCGATGAGCAAGGGCGGTTGTCGGGCATCTTCACCGATGCGGACCTGAGGCGACTCGTGCGCCAGAATCCCGCGGGCCTGGAACAGCGCATCAGCGCGGTCATGACGCAGCACCCCAAGCACCTGACGGTGGATGACCTCGTGCGCGATGCGGTGCAACTGATCCGTGAGAAGCGGCTGGACGAGGTGCCCGTTGTTGATCATGAGGGAAAGCCGATCGGCCTGATTGATGTGCAGGACCTCATTTCCATGCGCGTGGTGCGCGATTGAACCGCTCGCGCGCCGGGCAATGAACTCTTTCTGATCCGCGAGGAAGCCACGGAAATGACCGACGAAGTCTTTGCCAACATCCGCATGCTCTGTTTGGATGTTGATGGCGTCCTGACCGATGGCGGGATCTACCTGAACGACCAGGGAGTCGAAACCAAGCGCTTTCACGTTCGAGACGGCGCAGGGATCCGCATGTGGACCGCACTGGGCTTTGAAATCGCGGTCATCACCGGTCGATCGGGCATGGCGCTGCGTCATCGTCTGAACGAACTGGGAATCGAGCATCTTGTTCAGGGTTCCAGCGACAAAGGCGCATCGCTGGTGCAGTTGATGAATCGGCTGGAGTTGGCGCCGGAGGAAGTGGCGGTGCTCGGCGATGATCTGCCCGACCTGCCGATGATGCGTATCGCCGGGTATGCTATGGCCGTGGCCGATGCGGTTCGGGATGTACTGAGCGAATCAGATTTTGTCACCGTCAGACCTGGTGGCACCGGCGCGGTTCGCGAAGCGATCGAACATCTTCTGAAGCACAAAGATGCGTGGGATGATGCATTGGCGCTGTTTGGATGAACGACATGGCCAGCCAGAATGAATCCAGGCCCAGCCCGCCTCCCGTGCGCTCGCCGCAGGGTGTTCGCGTGGCGCTGGTCGCCGGTGCGGCGATGATCGCGCTGGCGGTGCTGATCATCATCATCACCTCCAATCGCGCCGGCGAAACCGATGTGCAGGGGACGTTGGATCCTCAGGACTTTGCGGAGCTCACACTCGATCCACTGAATGAAGAGGAGCGACGACAATCCTCGGAGAACCCCGATGACATCAACGTCCGCCTGACCGAAGGCGCGTTCATTTCGGGTTTCAGCGAAGACGGGCGACTCGTGCAGCGGTATACCGCCGATCGCATTTCACCGCTGCCAAATCGAGAAATCGAGATGGATCGCCCGCTTGCATTCCTGTATCTCGATGATGGCCGCATCGTCTCGATGACCGGTGACCGCGCGCGGGTGCGCCGCGTGCAGCGCGGCGAAGGTGAGCGAATTGAATCGGGGCACATCACCGACAACGTCGTCATTCAAGTGTTTGAACCGCGCGATGGAGTCGCGCCGGATCCGGCGCGCGATGAGCCCGCCATCACAATTGAAACCAACGAAGCCGAACTGAATGACCCCGGTGGTGAGATTCGGTGCGATGGAGTGGTCCACGTGACCTCGAACCTCGCACTCTTTACGGGAACGGGCTTGAGCATTCTGTACGACAAGGTTTCCGGTATTGAGCGACTGACCGTCGAAGAGAGTGAGCCGATCCGCATCTTCGCAGCCGCGCTTCGCCAGCAGCAGGAAGCGGGCGATGGCGCGACCCATCCTGCGGGATCGAACGCTGATGGCGATGCTCCTCGGCAGGAGAGTGAGCGCAGAGGCGCCGGCCGGCCGGCGGACTCGCCCATCAGGACTGAGCAGCCACCGGCGCGCGGTTCGGGTGAGCCAGCGCAAATACCGTCTTCACCAACGCAGGAAGCATCGTCGGCGCAGGCGCGTGGCAGCGACAAACCTGAACGATTCTACAAGTTGACGCTGATGGATCAGGTCACGATCTCTCGGGGGGCCGAGGGGGCGCGACAAACGGTCACCGGAGACAGGATGGACATCGTGTTTGCCATGAACAACAGAGATGCAGGAACATCGGCACGGCGTCAACCCGTGAATCATCCGCTTCCCGCGAGTCGGGCCGTCGCACATCACTCACGAAGAAAGTGGGGAGCGACGCCTTCGACCCTGTTCACCATGCTTGCGCTCTCGGCAGTGGGAATGCCGCTGCAGGATTCGACCGCGATCTCGGCGCCGATCCCGTCGGATGAAGACATCATCGTCGCGTTCACCGGACGTCTGGTCATGGTTCCGGTGACCGAGCGAGCAGATCGCCTTCCCAGCGCCGATGCGGTTCGTTTGACATTGACCGGAACGCCGGTGCGCATCTTCGATGATGTGCAACAGGCCGAGGCCGTTGGCTCGCGGATTGTGTACACCAGTGTTGATGAACGTGTGCGACTGACCGGGAACGATACCTATCCATTGCAACTCTCAAGCCCGGATCTGACCGCGGATGCGGCGGAGTTTGCCTTCGCGCTGAACACAAACGTGGGATACTTCCAGGGTGCAGGCACGATGAATCTGCGCGAACAGGCAGACGCACGTGCGTTCGGACCGCAACAAGACCCGCAACGCCATGAAGCGGAAGCAAGTGACGGCCTGGACATTCGCTGGTCGCGCGGGGTGGAACTGCAATTCGTGCGCGACACCGACCGCACGCGGGCAGGAACCTCCGATCGCGGCGGTCGATTGCGCCTCGCGACCTTCCGAGGCGATGTTGTGGTGCGCAATGTCGCTTCGGATGAACGCTTCCGAATGAATACAGACGAACTCACGGTTGCCTTCGCCGATGAAGGGACGGGTGAAGCAGAAAGCGTTCGCTATATCGAAGCAAACGGAAACGTGGTCGTCGAAGGGCTTGATGGTCAGGCCAGCACGCTGCTGGGTGATGCATTGCGCCTGGACTTTGAGTGGAATGATGAACTCGAGCAGATGTCGCCGCGAACTCTGGTCGTAACCGGGAACGCGAGCGCCAGTGATGAGACCCAGTCGATCAATGCGGAGAAGTTGACCGTGACTCTGTTTGACCGGGTGGTCGAAGCGGCTGAAGGGAACGAAGGCCTCGCCGATTCGGAGCAGCGGCGCACAAGGGTCGAACTCGATACCCTTCTCGCGGAACAACGGGTGACGGTGCGCCTGCAGGACGGCCTGACCGTCACGGGCGATCGACTCTTCGCCGTCGCGACCAGCGAACACGCGGAGATGACCGGATTGCCCGTACGCATCGTCGGGAACGAGGGCAGCACGAACTTCGTGGCGGTGGGCAGTCAGGCAACGATTGATCGACTGGCCGATGGAAACTACCGCGTTCTCATGAACGGAGGCGGCAACCTGCGCATGAATCGGGCCGCGGCGACCGATGAGGATCAGGCCGAGGCGGAATCGTCGGTGGAGCAACTGCCCCCTCTCACGCGGGAGCGGGATGATGATGCAGGCGATGTCTTCGCCGATGCACAGGGCGAGACGTTGGTCGTCGAGTGGGAAGATTCGCTGCAGTACGATGAGTTTCCGACTCGGAATCTGGCGCGCGTCGATGTTCGCGGCAAGGTGAAAGCGGTCTCGCGACCGACGCCGCTTGAAGAATCAACCATCAAAGGCGAGAAGATCGTCATGGAACTCGATGTGATCGAGTCGCCCGACGGTGACCGCGCAACCGAGTCCACAGCCGGTGAGGGCGAATCCGCAGTACGAACGGACGACTCGCTGCAGCGGAACCGGCAGTTGCGCTCGTTTACCGCGCACGGCGCACCCGCGACGCTGGAAAGTCGGGTCTGGACAACCGCCGCTCGAACGGAGCCGCCCAAGGTTCATTACATCGAGGGAAAGCTGGTTTCATTCGATTCCAAATCGCGTGATGCGGAAGTGATCGGACAGGGCTCGCTTCTCGTTCAGGATCTCACTCCACCGCGACCGGGTGAGCCCGAGCCGGACTTCGGTGAGCGTGGTTCCACGATGTTCGAGTGGATCGGCGGCATGACCATGAAGGAAGTCGTCGATGGTCGGTACGACCTGACGATGATGAACGATGTGACCATGCGCCATCGCGGATTGGATGGTCGAACCGCGACGCTGCAGGCACCACGGCTGGAGGTCACCGCCAGACAGCGCGACACCGCCGCCAGTCCGGGTGGGCTGGATTTCGGAGGCGAGATTCAACTCGTGCGCTTCATCGCGCGAGCCACCGAGGCGGAGGCAAATCGACGAGTTCTGCTGGAGTCACTCGGCAATACCATCAATGCGAACTCGGTTGATTACAACTATGAGACAGGGCTCATGCAGATTCGCGGAACACAGCGCAATCCTGCGATGTTCTCAACGGAACGGCAGATCACGCCGACTCGAGCCAGTGAGATTCTGTGGGATCTTCGCAGCGGAACCATTCGCTTCCGCGATGCTTCGACGACCACACCCCGCTGATAAAGTTCGCGGCGATCGCAATCGAACCAGTCACGTTCAGCGCGATTCGCGGTCGAGCATTCGATAACTCTCGCGCTCACCGCGACCGCGCAGCGGATAGTCCTTGCGCAGCGGGTGCGCGGGGAACTCTTTCCACATCAGAATGCGGCGAAGGTCCGGGTGGTTCCGGAAGCGAATTCCGAACATGTCAAAGACTTCGCGCTCAGTCCACTCCGCCCCGGGCCAGATATCGGTGGCGCTGTCTACCTCAAGGGCAGGGTCCGCATCAATCCCATTCGTCTGCCCGGAAGGGTCAACATACACCTTGACCGCCAATCGACGATCAAACTTGTGGCTGAGCAGCAGCCAGACCACGGCGAACCGTCCGGGCATCTCTGCCGGGTAGTTCAGGTAGTCCAGCCCGACGACATCACTCAGGAAGTTGTAATCACATCCGGGATCATCGCGCAGAAACCGAAGGATCTCGTGCGCCCGATCAACCGGCGCGATGAGCGTGGTCTGGCCCCGAAACTCCGTTGCGCGCAGCTTGACATCGGAGAAGGCGGCTTTGACCTTCGCCAGTGTCGGATGATCCAGATTCGGCGGTTGCTTCGCGGTGCTCATGGTATCGATGGTTTCTCGCTT
>CBFGRU010000122.1:0-9122 GCA_965651255.1 uncultured Phycisphaerales bacterium | reverse complement strand
TTCCTGCCGTTCTGGCAGCGGTGGAGTGGTTTCCCGCCCCTTCCGGCTGATGAAACCCGAATTTCGCCCCCTTGGCACAGGCATGCCGCTTGCCACATCATGGCGTGAGGCGCTCGTCTGAATTTGATGTTGTTGATCTGGTTTGATGGCGACTCGTTGTTGCTCGGAGGGACATCACATGCGTATGGATCGATTCACCACGCTCGCACAGGAAGCGCTCGCCGCAGCCCAGTCGCTGGCGACAAGTCGTCAGCACCCCGAACTTGCGCCGCTGCACGTACTCAGCGCCATGCTCGAAGAGCAGGGGGGCGTGGTCGGCAGCGTGCTCGGCAAGGCCGGTGTGCAGGCGGAGCGCGTCGCGCAGCTCGCCGCGGCAGAACTGAAGCGAATGCCGACCGTTTCGGGCGGCGGCGCGCCATCGACCGGGAATGCGCTGATTCAGGTGCTCACCCAGGCCGAGAAGGAAGCACGCGAACTCAACGACAGTTACATCTCCACCGAACACCTCCTCCTCGCACTCGCCGAGGTGAAGAGCGATGCGAAGGAAGTCCTCTCGGTCGTCGGCCTCGACCGCAAGCGGCTGCTCAATGCAGTGAAGGCCGTGCGCCAGGCGTCTGGCGTCCAGAACATCAACGACCCCGGCGCGGAGTCAACGTTTGAAGCGCTGAAGAAATACGCAATCGATCTCGTCGAGAAAGCGCAGCAGGGCAAGCTCGATCCGGTCATCGGCCGTGATGAGGAAATCCGCCGGTGCATGCAGGTGCTCTCGCGGCGGACGAAGAACAACCCCGTCCTCATCGGCGAGCCGGGCGTCGGCAAGACCGCGATCGCCGAAGGGCTCGCGCTTCGCATCGTGAACGGCGACTGTCCGAGCGGGATGCGCTCCGCACGCATCATGGCGCTCGATGTCGGCGCGCTCCTCGCGGGTGCAAAGTACCGGGGTGAATTTGAAGAACGTCTGAAGGCCGTGCTGCGCGAAGTCGCCGCGAGCGATGGGCGCATCATCCTCTTCATCGACGAGTTGCACACGATCGTCGGCGCGGGCGCGGCGGAAGGTGCGGTGAGTGCGGGCAACCTTCTCAAGCCGATGCTCGCGCGGGGCGAACTGCGCTGTATCGGCGCAACGACCCTCGATGAATACCGCAAGCACATCGAGAAGGATGCGGCGTTCGAGCGGCGTTTCCAGCCGATCTACATCGGCGAGCCGTCGCTCGAAGACACGATCGCCATCCTGCGCGGGCTGAAGCAGCGCTACGAAGCGCACCACGGCGTCCGCATCCAGGACAGCGCGCTCGTCACCGCGGCAACACTCAGCCATCGCTACATCGCCGACCGCTTCCTGCCCGACAAGGCGATCGACCTGCTCGATGAAGCGGCGTCGCGTCTGCGCATCGAGAACGACTCGATGCCCGCGGAGATCGATGAACTCCGTCGCCGCATCATGCAGATCGAAATCGAAAAGGAAGCGCTCAAGCGCGAGACCGATGCGGAGTCGAAGAAGCGGCTCGATTCGCTCGATCACGAACTCGCGGAACTGAATGAAAAGAACCGCGCCCTCACCGCGCAGTGGGAGATCGAGAAGAAGGAACTCGATGAGATCAAGGCGGTGAAGGAAGACATCGACCGCAAGCACGTCGAACTCGAACAGGCGCAGCGGCGGGGTGATCTCGAATCGGCGGCGCGCATCCAGTACGGCGAGTTGCGCGAACTCGATCGACGTTTGAAGGAAGCGGAAGACAAGCTCGAAACGCGGCAGGCACAGGGTCAGGCGCTCGTGCACGAAGAAGTTGATGCCGAGCAGATCGCCGAAGTCGTCGCGAAGTGGACGGGCATTCCCGTCTCCCGCCTCGTCGAAGGTGAACGCGAGAAACTCCTTCGCATGGAGCAGGAACTCCAGCAGCGCGTGGTCGGTCAGAATGACGCGGTGCGCGCGGTGAGCGACTCGGTGCGGCGCAGCCGCGCGGGACTCAGCGCACGGAACCGCCCGATCGGTTCGTTCCTCTTTCTCGGCCCGACGGGCGTCGGCAAGACTGAGTTGTGCAAGGCGCTCGCGGAGTTTCTGTTCGATACGGAAGATGCGATGGTGCGCATCGACATGTCCGAGTACATGGAGCAGCACGCCGTCGCGCGTCTCATCGGCGCCCCGCCCGGCTACGTCGGTTACGAAGAAGGCGGCCGCCTCACCGAAGCGGTTCGTCGCCGCCCGTACTGCGTCGTGCTGTTCGATGAGATGGAAAAGGCGCACCCCGATGTCTCAAACATTCTGCTGCAGGTGCTCGATGATGGGCGTCTTACCGATGGTCACGGCCGCACCGTCGATTTCCGCAACACGATCATCGTCATGACGAGCAACATCGGCTCGCAGCAGATTCTCGAAATGTCCAGCGGCGGCGCGCTCGATGTCGAAATTGAAGCGCACATCAAATCGCTGCTGAAGAAGTCGCTGCGGCCTGAACTCCTCAACCGCATCGATGAGACGATCATCTTCCATCAGCTCTCGCCGGATGAGTTGACGAGCATCGTGGATATCCAGATGAGCGATCTCGCGAAGCGACTCGCCGATCGCGGGCTGGCCATTGACCTCGCGCCCGGCGCGAAGGCCGCGCTCGCCGAAGAGGGGTACGACCCGCAGTTCGGCGCCCGGCCGCTCAAGCGCATCATCCAGCAGCGCATCGAAAATCCGCTTGCGACGCGCATCCTCGGCGGCGAATACGGCGAGGGCGATCTCATTCGCGTCAAATACGAGGGCCGGAGTTTCGTCTTCGAGAAAGTGACCGAAACCGCTCCCGCGGAGGAGCCGGCAAACGCCTAGTGGCGGTCGAATGGCGATTCCGCCGATGAACCTCAAGCCAGCAGGGGACGTATGGAAAGCAAGCCATGTCCCCGGTGGGACGAATGGGCAGGCCGGCGCCACGTTGCGCCGGCTTGTTCATTTGTGCGTGGGCCTCTCCCGCAAAGTGGGAATGATTCGACCGCCCGCCCGGTTTCTCATCTGCTCGTGTCGGAATGCAAACTCACGATGGAGTGTTCATCCGTGCATCGATCTGATCCCGAGTCGCTCTTTCAGCCGGTCACCTTCGGGGCCATCGAGGCGCCGAATCGTCTCATCATGGCGCCGCTCACGCGCTGCCGCGCGGGGGCGGGGTTCGTGCCGCATGAACTGAACGCGATGTACTACGCGCAGCGCGCTTCGGCGGGATTGATCGTCTCCGAAGCAACGCAGATCTCCCAGCAGGGCATGGGCTACCCCGATACGCCGGGCATCTACTCGGATGATCAGGTGCGCGGCTGGCGACTCGTGACGGAGGCCGTACACCGCGCGGGCGGACGCATCGTCGCGCAGCTCTGGCACGTCGGCCGCGTGTCGCATCCGGATTTCCAGCCGAATGGCGCACTCCCCGTCGCGCCGAGCGCAATCGGGTACGAAGGAGAAGTGCGCACCCCGACCGGCCGGAAGAAACGTGTCACACCCCGCGCGCTCGAGACCGATGAGATTGCGGGCATCGTGGCTGACTATGCCCGTGCTGCGCAGAATGCGCATCGCGCCGGCTTCGATGGCGTGGAGATTCATGGTGCAAACGGCTACCTCATCGAACAGTTCCTGCGCGATGGATCGAATCTGCGCACCGATGAATATGGCGGGTCGATCGAGAACCGCACGCGCTTCATGCGCGAAGTGGTCGAAGCGGTCGTCGATGCGTGGTCGGCCGATCGCGTCGGCATTCGCCTCTCACCCAACGCGACCTACCAGGGCATGGAAGATTCTGATCCCAGGGCGACGTTCACCCATGCGGTGCAACAACTCGATCGCTATCGGCTCGCGTTCCTTCATCTCATTGAAGCGATGGATTCCGACCGTACGAGCGGCATCAAGCTGATCCCGATGTCGCACTTCCGCGCGAACTTCGCTGGGCCGATCATCGTGAACGGCGGCTTCACACGCGAGCGCGCGATCACCGCGCTCGCCGAGGGCTGGGCCGATGCGATCGCCTTCGGCCGGCTGTACATCGCCAACCCGGACCTCGTTGACCGCTTCCGGCGTGCCGATGCGCCGCTCAATCCGCTGAATGAAGCCACCCTCTACGGCGGCGGGGCGGAGGGGTATACCGACTATCCCACACTCGATGAAATCGCAGAACCATCGACCGCGCGGTAAGCGTCAACCGGGGATTGTGTCTCGCGTGCCCGCTGAAGCATCGTCCGATACAACGTCGTGATCAGGCGAATCCGGCGGGCGCGCGGGCGAAACGCGGTGTTCGTTTTGCAAAACGGAGCGTTGGTTTTGCAAAACGGAAGGAGCGTTTGACAAAACGAAGCCGGCGTTTTGTAAAACGGAGCCAGCGTTTTGCGAAACGGCTCTGTCGTCTTACAAAACGGCGCCGGCGTATTGCCAATACACCCCTCCGTTTGACAAAACGAAAGCGCCGTTTTGCAAAACCACACTTCCGTTTGACAAAACGGTGGCCCGAATTGGCGATTGAATCGGCGCATCAGACGATGCTCAATCCGCGTTCAGCATGAGCGGGCTCCATGCCATGCCATCGGGCTGTTTGCCGGCGGTGAGTCGCTTGCTGATCGACATCGTTTCGAGATCGATCACGGTCACGATGTCCGCGTTGGTGTTCGCGTGGTGGTACAGAAAGCACAAGGGGATCTTGGCCGCATCCGGTATAATGCTGTTTGCAGATCACCTGCCGATTGATGATGCGCATCGGCGTGGGAGTAAACATGATGACACTTCGTGTTCCTTCGCCGCTCGTCAATCCGCATGATCCTTACGTGTCGTTGGGCGAAGGATCAAGTCCCGGGGAGATCCGCTCGAATCGCGCACTTCGTGTCATCATGTTCCTGATCGTGGTTCTAGTCGTTGTCGGTTTGCCGGCGTCGCTTGTGCTTGAGTTCGCGATGAAGCGTTCCGTCTGGTTTGTTAACGGCACGAATTCACCATATGACATGGAGATTGGCGGCCGCGTGATCACGCTCCCGCCAGGGCAACCGACTCTCTTGCGCCTCGCGCGCGGCGCGCATATCGGTCGTTGGATATGCAACGAAAAGCCAAGCGAGTTCTCGTTCGAACTCGAAGGTGGTCCGCTTTCTCACTGGTGGAAGAACGACACGGTCGTCATCAATCCAGATCGAATCGCAGTGTATGAGTATCTTCAGGTTGGCTACTACGACCCGGCAAGCACTGTGCGCGACGATCGCTTCAACTTTCAGCGATATTATGGTGGATCGTTGGTGCATCGACAGTTCGGCATTGGGCACGTCTTCGAAGAACTCCCGGAGTCGATTGTGTCGGGCGTGGGAACCGCTGAAGCGCGATCGCGCTTACAGTTGGTTTCATGGCAGAAGGCGCGTGAGGTATGGCCGGACCTGCACTCGACAGGGCAGGTGAAACCGCGACTCGCGTGGGCGCGCGCGTCGATCGAAATCAACCCGAATGACGCCATGGTACTGACATACCTGCGCGAGCACTTACCGTGGGACGAACTGCGCGCTGTGATCGAACCAAGACGGCATGACGATCCACTGCCACTTCACATCCACCGCGCATGGCAGGATCAGTTGCTGCCTGATCTCGGATTGCATGTGATGTCGGCCGAGTATGACGCATTGTCGCGCGAGCGACCGAATGATCCAGCGGCGCAGATTCTCCGCGCTCGGCTCACCATGAATGCCGCGCAAGTTGCGAATGCGTATCAACACGCATGGTTCTTGGGGCATCGAGATGCGGCGATCGCCCACGATATCATCGCTGCGCTGCTGGTGATGAAGGACACTGATCGGGCGATCGAAGTCGCCCGCGAGGCGATCGAGGGCGAGGTCATCGATGCGCGTACGTTTCATGACGTCGAAGCGCAGATTCTTGCAATGCAGCGTCGCTGGGATGAGGCGATCAAAGCCGCATATGAGCTGGTTGAACTCAACCCGACCGATCCGTGGCTTCGCCTGACGCAGTTCGATCTCCTCAACCGCGCGAGACGATTGCCCGAGATTCAAGTGCAACTGAAACAAGTGTCCACAACGATCGCCGAACGTGAACACACCGAGTTCAGCGAACGGACACAGCAATCATTCGTGCAGGCGATGGCCGCAATCGCTTGCCGAGATGTCTCAGCCGCGCGTGCCAAGTTGGCCGAATCGAGTTCGGCGCGTGCAACCTTGTTTCAACGCCTGCTTGAGCAGAGTGCTGAGTCGCTGGCGACTGCGGCCGACGTGGCGCACGAGACCGTAACCACACAGGACATCCTGTTGGTCGCGGCGCGCCTGTTTCAGTTGAAGGCGATGGACGAAGCGAATCGTTTTCGCGAACTGGCGATTGATCGACTCGAACGGGGTTCTGTCTACGGGTGGAGAGCTGCGCACTGGCTGAATCCCAACGCGATGGAGCCGGTCGATGAACTGCTACGCATTCCGCTTGCGCCGGGCGATCGACTGCTTGTTCTGATGCTCGTTCGTGAAATCCATCCGAGATATTCGGCAACAATTGAACCAATCGTCGAGCAATTGCTCGATCAGCCAGGATTTCCGGCCGCAATCGTTCGCTGTTGGGACCCAACACGCTAGCGGGCGCTCTTTGTCTCTGACTCACCTGGTGAGATCATGAGCGGGCTCCATGCCATGCCATCGGGCTGTTTGCCGGCGGTGAGTCGCTTGCTGATCGACATCGTTTCGAGATCGATCACGGTCACGATGTCCGCGTTGGTGTTGGCGATGTAGGCGTGCTTGCCATCGGGCGGAATGAGGATGCCGATCGGTACCGGGCTCTGGCCGAAGGTCATGAGGCGATCTTCATCGGTCTTCAACTCCGATGCGTCGATCGTCATGGCGATGCGCTTGATGATTTCGCGCGACTTCGCATCGAACACCGCAACATCGCCCGACTGCGCATTCGAGATGAGGACGTGCTTGCCATCGGGGGTGAACTTCACGCGAATCGGGAACTGCGGACAGTCGATCGTCGCATCAACCTTCAGCGTTTCGGCGTTGATGATGCTGACCGTGTGGCCCGCGCGGTTGGAGACCCACACTTCCTTTCCATCGGGCGAGACATCGATGCCCTCGGCCTGCGGGCCGGTGGGAATGACCGCAAGCCGCTCGCCTTTCTCGAGGTCGAACGCGGTCATCGAATGCGAGCCGATGTTGGCGACGTACGCGCGCTTCGCATCGGGGGAGAGCGCGACCATGTGGCTGCCGTTGGCATCCGTCCCGAGCGCCTGTTCAATCTCGCCCGTTTCGATGTTCACGATGATGAGTGTGCGCGCGAATTCGCTCGTGACGGCAACACGCTTCCCATCGGGGAAGTACATGATGCCGTGCGGCCGCTTGTTCTCACCGAGTTGAATGACCTTGATGCGCTCGCGTTTGGCGAGGTCGATGACGGTGAGCGTTTCGCCGTGCTGCTGCGCGCCGTAGTCAGCGACGATGCAGGTGTGTCCATCGGGCGAGACAGCTGCTTCGTGCGGGCCGGTGCCGGTGGGAACGCGCGCGATTTCTTTGCCGGTGGCGCGGTCGATGAGCGAGGCGTTCGCTTCACTCTTGTTCAGGACGATGAGCGTGCCAAAGGAAGTGGCGGGTTGTGTTTCAACCGCGCCGGGCTTCGCGCCGCCCGCGGGGGTCGGCGGGGCCGTGAAACCAGCGATGGCGCTGAGGCCGAGGGTGGTGAAGGCCGCGACCAGCAGAGAATGGTGAGCGAGATTGGCCATGGTGAATCTCCTGACGGTGAAGCAGCGCAGCGAAACGTTTTCAAGTCCATGAGGAGCGGCCCGTCATGGCCGCGTACGCGGGCATCCAGCGAACGGGTGAGCGTGCAGGTTGCGAAGTTGGATTCCCGCGTGCGCGGGAATGACGAGACCCGCGTGCACTCTGCGACGAACGAAGTGCACATGTTCGAGTAGTGATGGTGTCACTCACAATTCAACCGGCGGGCTGGCGGGCGGGTGCGGTCACCCTTCGTTCGGGTCGGTCGGCTGGCCGGGCGCCGCGGGGGGCTTGTCGAGCGGCAGCCGACGAGCGAGGGAGAGAAAGCCGTCATAGTTCGCGCGAAGTTCGTGCATCGAATCACCGCCGAACTTGGCGAGGAAGGCGCGGGCGATCTCGAACGCGACGGCGTTTTCCATGACGACGCTCGCCGCGGCGACGGCGCAGACATCGCTGCGCTCGTACGCGCTGTGCTCGGACTGCTTCGAGTTCATGTCCACGCTCGGCAGGCCGCGCAGGAGTGTGGAGATCGGTTTCATCGCGCCGCGGATGACGATCGGCATGCCGTTGGTCATGCCGCCTTCGAGGCCGCCCGCGTTGTTGCTTGAGCGCGTGTAGCCGAGCGAAGGGGTATTGATATGCGCCGCGTCGAAGTGAATCGGGTCGTGCACTTCCGAGCCGAAGCGGAAGGCGACATCGCGGCCGAGGCCGATTTCCGCGCTCTTGAACGCCTGGATCGAAACGACCGCCTGGGCGAGTCGACCGTCGAGTTTCTCATCCCACTGCACGCACGAGCCGAGACCGATGGGGCAGCCGAAAACATGCACTTCGCAGAGTCCGCCGATGGTGTCCTTCTCGACCTTGGCGCGGTGGATGAGGTCGATCATCTGCGCCGCGGCGGCTTCATCGGGGCAGGCGATCTCGCTCGCATCGCGCTTCGCGCGCAGGTCGCGCCAGTTCTCCGGCGTGATGTTGACGGTGGCGCGGGCATCGTGCATGGCGCGGACGAAGCCGAAGACTTCGATGCCGAACTCGCGCAGCAGGATGCGCGCGGTCGCACCCGCGGCGGTGCGGGCTGCGGTTTCGCGGGCGCTGGCGCGCTCCAGCGTGTTGCGCGCATCGGTGGTGAGCCACTTGATCGAGCCCGCGAGATCCGCATGGCCCGGCCGCGGCCGACTGACCGGCGGTGTGCGCTCAAGGTCATCGAGACGCGAATCGCGATTGGGAATCTGGTAGACGAGCGGCGCGCCGGTCGTCGCGCCGAGCCGCACACCAGCGAACGGGGTGATGGCATCGGTCTCGATCTTCTGTCGTCCGCCGCGGCCGTACCCGCCCTGACGCCGGCGAAGTTCGGCGTTGATGAAGTCGAAGTCAAGCGTCAGCCCGGCCGGCAGCCCTTCGATCAGCGTCGTCAGGGCCGG
>CBFGRU010000121.1:0-9149 GCA_965651255.1 uncultured Phycisphaerales bacterium | reverse complement strand
ATCAGCGGGATCGACCCCGGCACCTGTGATATCTCGTTCCCGAATCTTGACAAGCAGGCGTGGAGCAAGAAGGCCTGATCGATGCCGGTTGTCTCACCTGATGTGCATTACAGGATTATGGCATGCCGCAAACCGTAACGGCCCAGGATGGTGATACGCTCTGTGGATTGGCGACGAGCGCCGGTCATATGCACTGTGGACCATTGCGTGCAGAGGGTGCGAACCGCGATTTCCTTCATCGCCCGCTGCGCGCAGGCGATCGCGTGACCATTCCTGATCTGGCGGTGAACAACTTCGATGGCGGAACGGAGTTGGAGCATGTGTTCGAGCGAGTCGGTGTTCCTCTTGCATCCGTCCGCTTCACGCACGGCTCGCCCGATCGTCCTGTGGCGGATGACGACACGTTGAATGTCCTGCACATCAGCAACTACGTCACAACGCGCGCCGGAGTACCGGAGACAGGAACGTTTCCGAATCATTCGAGTTCAAGCTATCACGCGGGCGCTCATGCCGATGTTGATGCATTCAAGGTGGAAGTGCATGCGCCACGCCATGGTGGCTCAACTATCGACGTAACATTGCATGCGTTGAAGCCCATCATCGCTGCCGACGGATCCATTACGGGCCATGAAGAGTTTCCTGGCGCCTTGCGCGATGAGCGATCACTCACCGTAACGTGTCGCAAGACTTCGAGTGATCCGACGCGATTTCGATCGTGTTACATCCGGTTGGTGACCGATGATGAAGACAAGGCCGCGCGCCCACAGCAAACGCTGCTTGTCACCGATACCGCAGATGGAAGCGGTGGCGACGATGACAAGGTTGAGATTCTTGATCAGCGCGTGCGAGCGGCGCTTCCGATCGATATCTGCGAAGCCGCTGCCGATCAGCATCGATGCACCGCCATCGCGGAAGTGCCCGTCGGCGAAGACCGCCTGCGTTTTCGCCTCCAGGTCCATGTGCTGCGACAGGCGCCGGGCAGTGCGGCCCTCGTCGGCGGCATCACGCTCCAGGAAGTGCGGCGACATGTTCTGAAGTGGGTGCGGCGCACCTACGCCCAGGCGGATATGTCGCTTCGACTTGTAAACTCGGAAATCGCAGCCATTGATCCGATGGAGAACCTCATTGCCATTTTCAATACCTCACGCCGACTCACCAATGGCGGCGGACGTATCGAAGTGGCGGTGAACACCGATCCCAATCCGACGATGGTTACGCATAACACGACCGCGGACGAGACACCGAGGCAGATCGCTGATGCGCTCGCGTCTCAGATCAGTGCGATCCCCCACTTCTCCGCATCAGTCGCAGACAATGCCCTGGCGTTCAACAACGGTCTTTCAGCAGACATTCTGGTCTCGCGTGATGATGGGCAGCGTGTCGTGCTCAGTGGCGAACGATCGACTGATGGTCGCACACGAATCGGTGTCGGTCGGGTGTCTACTGATTTCTCAACGACCCCAGAGTTGAACTACCTCACCGTCGGCGCGCGCGACCATCGGACACTGATCCGAAACTTCGCGACGGACCCCAATTGTGTGCATGCATTTGTGATCCGTCGCTTTCGTGCACAAGACAACGCGGTTGGTTATGCATACCCGCGTGATCACCATGACCCTGCGCAGTTTCAGACGATTCCTCCGATTGTCGGCTGCTGCTTTAACAAGGCGTCAACGCTCGCGCAGAACGACCGCGAGATTCATACAACCGATCACGAGATTGGGCACATCCTTTGCGATATGGTGCACTTTTCCGGTCGGCGGTCTGAGCTCATGACCGATGCCGCGGTAGATCCCGTAAACACGGTCACGGCCTCGAAACGCATTACCGATCGAGTTTTGCCGTACACCCATTTCATCGAGGGGCGCGGTAACGTCTCGGTTCCGCTGAATCCGTGTCACGAAACCCGCACGCGCGAAGAGGCGGCATACCTCGAGGAATGGCCGCGCTGAGGCGCAGGAGTACCATCGCCCAATGGCCGCGACCAAGCAACCAACCTCGAAACCACAACCGGATCTGGGCGATCCGTTGGCCAATCCCCGTCCGCCGCTCCCTTTGCCCCCCGTGGCGAACGAGATGGTGAATGAATTCCTTCGCGGAAAGGGTCCGCTTCGACCAACTGAAGTTCCCTGGCCGATTGATCGGAAGACACTCCGGGAGATTCTGGCGAATCGAGCAAAGGCGCGCCTGTTCACGCCGGGAGAAGCGAGTCGTTTGTCAGGAATCATCGAGACGTATCTCTTTGAGCCGTTCTCGGTCGATGTCCTGGAAGCACTGAAGGGCAACGAACGCACCGCAGATGACATTGCGATCTCAGCGTGGCTGATACGGGCCGCAGCGAGAGCAGCGACGCCTGAGTTTACCAAAGCTGCGGTGGAGTATTGTCAGGCACTCGCGAACAAGCCCGCAGCTGAGGAAGCGTGGCAAGCACTGCTTGATGCCAAGGAAGCATTGGGACCGGCTGCTGCACCTGACGCGGTCGTCAAGCTCCTTGATGCGCGGGCCAGGAAGAAGCTTGCTCAAAAAGAGAACTACGACGCACAGATCGAAGGTCGCAGTCTCGAAGGTGTACGCAATAACGATGTGCAGGATATTGCATGGTCCGATCGGGCCCGGCAGCGCATCGAAGCGATCGAGTCACCGGCTGATCGACTGAACGGGCTGGTCGAGATCTATCTGGAACGCACGAACGACGGCGGGTTCGACTACCTGATCCCATGGACCGTGCTGGCCATCCGCCGGCACGCAAATAAGCACGGCCGCAGTACAGTCATTGCGCGGTTTTCTACGGAAGTTGAGCGATTTCGGAACGTGCGCGCCGGGGATGACGAAGCGGCGTTCGTCAGCATTCGCAGTCTTCGTGCGATGGACTTCTTCGAAGCACCGCTCACGCGGAAAGACATATCCTTCCTCGAAGAACGAGGACCCGAGCAGATGGATGCGTTGTCGCGTTCATTGATGTGGCCGCATGACCACGATCACGAAGATCATGACGATGCCGATTGATTCAATCGATTCCCTATGCCCACGCACGAAGTGAAACAAGGTGAGTACCTCACGCTCATTGCGCGGCGAGTCGGCATTCCGTGGAAGGAAATCTGGGATGCCTCGGAGAACAAGGCGTTGCGCGAGAAGCGGAAATCGCCGAACGTCCTTTGCCCGGGCGACAAACTCTTCATTCCGGAGAAGAACCCGCGCAACGAGTCAGGCGGGTCGGCGAAGCAGCACCCGTTTCAGCTGCCGCCCCCGTCTCAGCGCCTCCGACTTGTGCTGCGCGACGAATTCGACAAGCCGCTGATGAAACTCAAGTACACAATGACGATCGACTCGAAGAAGTCAAAGAAGGGTGCGACGGACGGCGATGGACTGATCGACGAGAAGATTCCAACCGACGCCCAATTGATCGAACTCGAGTTGCCTGATCTCAAGGAAACGTGGCGACTGCATGTTGGGCATCTCGATCCTGTTTCGCGGCTCACAGGAGTACAGCAACGACTGAAGAATCTGGGATTTGACCCCGGTCCGATCGATGGCATCTTCGGACCGCGGACATCGGCAGCTATCCGACGGTTTCAACAATGGAAGAAGTTAACAGCGCACGGCAAGGCGGACCAAGAGACGCGCGATGCCATCGAGAAGGCGCATGAAGGGATCTCGCGCGGAATCGAATTGGAGGACGACAAAGGGGTGCCGCCTTCCGGTGTCGACACAGGTGCCCTGGAGAGCAAGTCAGATCCGCCTGAGTCGGCCAAACCCTATCACGCCGAGAGGGACGAGTAATGGCGGAGATTCCTGTTCAACCCGTCGAGAGCGAGGAGAGCACGAATTACTTCTCCGTTGAATGCACCATTCGCGTGAAGATTCTCGATGTGGTAAACGGCAAACCGGTGACGGACGCGTATGCCGTCAAGCCGGCGCGCGACGGGGCCGTGCTCGACCGCCGCGGCAAACACCCCTTTCGGGTTCTTCAGAAACGATCGACAACCTTTACAGGCACGGGAATTGCGGATTTCAGCTTTGACAGCCTAGACCTCAAGACGTTTGAACTCGGAAGCGGCTCGACCGACGCGAGCAAGCAACTGAAAGCGTCTTGGAAAGTGGCCGGCGAGTTCGTTCACCCCGCGACAGACGGCGCGATCGTCAGCAACGCCGACGGTTCAACGGTGTTCGCAAAGATTCACGCCGATGACGAACGATACATCTGCATCAAGAGCGGCAACACTATCTACGCGCAGCGCGATCTCATTACGAATCGCGATGGCGTGCTTGAGATTCCCGTGTCATTCTCGGATTGGTTCTGGGGAGAACCAATCACGATCAAGTTGCGCGATCACTACGTGCTCATCGCAGAAGGCGCGTTTGATCCGGCGGCGCTGATGGAGCGAGCGAAGAAGGCCAAGCGCGAGCCGGGCGAGAACGGCGTGAAAGAACTATCCGCACGCCTCGATGATGCTCCGCTCGACAACAACTGGTTCGGCGTGTCGGGCAAGGCGGAGAAAAAATTCGTGGAGGAGATCAAGCTCGATCCGCCTGCGGTTTCGCGAAACGCAATCGACTTCACGCTTTGGGCCGTGCGCAAGGTTCGCAATTCAACTGAACTCGTGCCGAACGGCGTTCCGGGTCAGGCGAACGGCTCATACGGGCAGCGCGGAATCATGATTCACTACAACTCCGGGTACTACATGAGCGAGAAGCGCGGCACGACCACGCGTCTGTGCCGTGAGGCGTTCGTGGATCACGAGAACGAGTACATGATGCGCCCGGAGATGGCGATCTGGATTCTTATCCGGATCGGCATCAATTCGCTCGGCTATCACTACCACATGGCGCGCGATGGAACGATATTGATTTCGCGCCCTGACGATACAAAGGTTTCCCACGCCGGCCATTCGCGCGAACCGACAACCGTTACCGCACGCGAGAACGTGGGTGATAATCCGAGAACGGTAGCGCACACCTTCACAAATCCACGTTCAAATCTGAATGCACACTATATCGGGATCGATTTGCTCGGCTATCACGAGGTCAACTACGGCTACACGACGGCGCAACACTGGTATCTCGATCGCTTGATCGAGAATATCAGATCACGCGCGACCGACATCGAATGGTACCACATCCTAGGTCACGATGAGGTCCGCACCGCGTACAACGCAACGCAGTCGGCGGCCAACCAGCAGCCGGCTAAGCTCGATCCCGGCGCGGCGCTCAACGGAGGTGCCCAGGGGATGGAGCTTTTGCGCGGAAGGCACGGCGCCGAGTTTCCCTCACCGTGAGGCGGTACACTGAGTACTCAAACCAATGTTCAAGTTCCTGTCCAAACTGACCGGCGCCTCGCCAAGCGATGTTTCCGCAACCGACGGTGGGAAACCAACCTACTCGGAAGGCGAGCCCGTTTCAGTGGAGGAGTACTCTACGGAAGTCGTTGACAGCATGGCTGAAGAGATGTCGCCAGAGCAGGGTGTGGATTGGGCGGCCCGAAGCAGCCGGTTGGTCGAGGACAGACTTCCGCCGGAAGATGTGAAAGCGATCAAGGCCGCGGAGTCATGGAAGGCCGCCCCTTCGGAGCAATTGGCGGACGCGGCGGCGCGAGAAGCGAACAAGGCGGGGTTTCAAGGACCGGGTGCATGGGCAGCCCAGGCGGCCTCGTTCGCCACCGAAGCCGTCGGATCTGCGACGAAGTTGCTCAGTAAGGCTGGATCCCCTCCTTTAGTCGCGAAGGCAGTTTCCGGAGCGGTCAAGCTCGCCGCGGCTGCGACGATGGAGTCACCTCCGCCGGCAGCAGCCGAGACAGCCGCTGACACAAGCAAGTCGATCGTGTCGATTGCCAGCGAAGAGGCGGTCGAAGCTGCGACTGAAGCCGTCGATCCGGCCCAGCACGCGAAGGCGCTGAAACCATTCATTGACCTCGGGAAGCAGATCATGTCTGAAGCACCCACCGGGTAATGTGTGGCTTCAATAACGATCGCGTGCGATGCGATACATTTGGTAGAATGACTGATCATGCCACCGGCTGCACGACTTACTGATATGCACACCTGCCCGATGTCTGATGGCCCCAAGCCGCACGTCGGCGGTCCCATTACCGGTCCGGGCGCCCCAACGGTCATCATCGGGTTCATGCCTGCCGCCGTCGTCGGTGACCTGTGTGTGTGTGCGGGCCCGCCGGACACGATTGTGAAGGGCTCAACGGCCGTGTTGATTGGAAACAAGCCCGCTGCCCGACTCGGTGATCAGACCGCGCATGGCGGCGTCATTGTTGCGGGCTTTCCGAACGTTCTCATCGGGTAGAAAGTGCCCGGTCAAAGTACATCTTCGAGAACTTCGATCAGCCGATCCACTTCTTCAAGCGTGTTGTAGTGCACCATGCTGATGCGAACAACTCCGTCAGCAGGTTGAATGCCCATCGCCTGGCAAAGGCGGTATGCGTACATGTGACCATGCCGCAGACCGATACCGCGAGCGATCACAGCTGCCGCAATTGATTGTGACGACTTGGTGTGATGAACAAAACTGATTGTCGGTACGCGCATCTTGCTCCCGTGGTCGGGGCCGATGACTCGCACGCGATCGTGTGATGCGAGGTACGTGAGCAGCCGTTCCTGCAACGGCAGTTCAAGTTCCGTCATGATTGACCATGCTTGCTCGATTGTGCACCGATCGATCGGACTATCGGCTTCAACACCCGCTATGAACTTCAGGTAGTCGCCCAGTGCCAGCAATCCCGCGCATCCTTCGTGGCTGGCGCCACCGAGTTCAAATTTGTACGGGACTTCCGTCTTCGGAATGAAATAGTGATTCGGTCCCTCAAGTTCGGCCAATGCCTCATGTGTTCCGAAGAGCGCTGCCATATGCGGGCCGAACACCTTGTATGTCGAATATGAGTACCAATCACCCCCCCACTCTTTCACATCAATTGCCCGGTGCGGAGCGAAGGCGACACCATCAGCAACGACGCGCGCTCCGCGGGCATGGGCAATCTGACAGGCGCGTTTGACATCCACGATCTCTCCCAGCAGGTTTGATACGTGAACAAACGCCAGCAGGCGCGTGCGATCTGTGAAGAGCTCTTCAAGGTCATCGAATGAAAGTAATCCGGTTACCGGATCGACCTTCCACCACTTGATGGCAGCGCCGGCACGCTCAAGTCGTTGCCACGGCCCGATGTTCGCCTCATGCCCTGCTTCACAGAGAATAATCTCATCACCGGCCGTCCATGCGCGCTCGTAGCACTCGGCCAACATCGTCGTGAGCTGAGTGTCGCTCGCCCCGAGTATGACCTCGCCGATACCCTCACCGTTCATGAATCGGTTGATGAATGTGTGCGCGTTTCTGACCGTTTCAGTGCACCGCTGCGAAACCTCGTACCCCGCGCCGAGCTGCACGTAGGTTGAGAGCATGTAGTCACGAATCGCATCGGCCACGCACCGTGGCACCTGGGCTCCTCCCGCGTTCTCCATAAGAATCATGTCGCCAGCCAGCGCGGGAAACCGGGCGCGAATCTCATCGATGGACGGAGACCGTGGGTGAGTTCCTGCTCTCAGCATGCCGCGATCCTAGGGCGCGATCGCGCATCCACGAACCGCGAGGAACATCGATCATCAGAATTCCGCGCTCTTCGGCGTGCGCGGATAGGGAATGACATCTCGAATGTTCTGCATACCCGTTGCGTAGATAATCGTGCGTTCAAACCCGAGGCCGAAGCCAGCGTGCGGAACCGTGCCGTATCGACGCAAGTCGCGATACCACCAGTACCCGTCCTTGTGCAACCCCATTTCATCGATCCGTCGATCAAGCACTTCAAGCCGTTCCTCGCGCTGTGATCCGCCGATGATCTCACCGATCCCGGGCGCAAGAACATCCATTGCGGCAACGGTTCGTTCATCGTCATTCAATCGCATATAAAACGCTTTAATGTCCTTGGGGTAGTTCATCACGACCACCGGGCGCCCGACCAACTCTTCCGTCAGGTACCGCTCATGTTCTGATTGCAGATCAATCCCCCACTTGACGGGGAACTCAAAACGATGTCCCTTCGCGCTCGCATTCTCCAGCCGTTTGACTGCTTCGGAGTAATCCATTCGCTCGAACGAAGCGTCGATGAACTGCTCCAGCCGCTGGATACAGGTCTTGTCGATACGCTCTGCGAAGAACTGCATGTCATCCTGCCGCTCTTCGAGCAATGTTCGGAAAAGGAACTTCAGAAACGCTTCCGCGAGATCGGCATTGGCAGCGAGGTCCGCGAATGCAACCTCCGGCTCAATCATCCAGAACTCGGCCAGATGCCGGCTGGTGTTGCTGTTCTCTGCGCGAAAAGTCGGACCAAACGTATAGACCTTGGAAAGCGAGCAGGCATACCCCTCGACGTTCAGTTGACCTGACACGGTGAGGAAGGATTCGCGACCAAAGAAGTCTTCACGAAAGTCAACCTGGCCTTGCTCATCGCGCGGAAGATTCGCAAGGTCCAAAGTCGATACTCGAAACATTGCTCCGGCGCCTTCCGCATCACTGGCGGTGACGATCGGGGTGTGAACCCAGAAGAATCCGTGCTCATGAAAAAAACGATGAACCGCCATTGCGAGGGTGTGTCGAACTCGCGCGATCGCGCCAAACGTGTTTGTCCGTGGCCGAAGGTGGGCGACCGTGCGCAGGTACTCAAACGTGTGACGCTTGGCTGCCACTGGGTACGAATCGGGATCATCAACCCAGCCGACGACTTGGATCGAGTCGGCTTGGATCTCAACCGTCTGGCCGCCCCCCTGACTTTCGACCAGCGTGCCCTCGACTACGATTGAACAACCGGTCGTCAGTCGTGCAACTTCGCTCTCATAATTCGTCAGTGTCCCGGGTGCAACGACCTGAATCGGATGAAAGCAGGAACCGTCGTGCACATGTACAAACGAAAGGCCGGCCTTTGAATCCCGGCGTGTCCGCACCCAACCTTGGATTTGGACCTTTGCATTGACCGCAACCTTCCCGGCGAGGAGACTGGCAACCGAGAACTCCGATGGGCGGGTGGCGGATGGACTGGACTGCTCGGACATACAGACGATTCCTTCGTGTCGCGTGGTCAGGGTTCAGACGGGAGTGGGAGTATTGATGACGAGTGGCTGATCGGCAAACACCGAACCACGCATTCATTTACCCAC
>CBFGRU010000120.1:0-9442 GCA_965651255.1 uncultured Phycisphaerales bacterium | reverse complement strand
CTTCATGTTGGCCTCCGTGGGAATTGATGAATGTGCCCGGAGTATACAGGGAACCGGGCGTCAGGGTGAACGAACCCTCGCCGGTCGATGGGGGGCGCGGAGTCCCAACCTCATGCTTGTGTGGATGTACAAGGAACACCGTCGAAGGGGACAGTGCAACCGCAGTCGCCTTCGCGGCAAGACCCGGCGCGGGAGCGGGATGATGCGACGCCCGCGCGGCAGGGAGCACCGCTCACGCGGTCATCACCGCCGCCTGAGCACCCGCCCACGCCGCGTTAGCGCGAGGACAGGACGCCCGAGCGACCATGATTCCCGCTCGAGCGGGAGGTGATGCCGCGTGGGCGCACCCGCGTTCTTTCGCAGGAGAAATCGATTTCTGACCGAATTGCCGGTGTCCATCAAGTGAAGGTCCGATTACGCCGACGGCGAGAGTGGCGGCGTGATCGTGTTGCATCCCGCCGTGACCGCGGGCGACGGAGCCGTCCGGACGAAGTGGCGTTCCATTTCAGGAATGCGTGGTGCAAAGAGATTGACGATTCAGCGGGGTGAAGGATTCAGTCCATGGCCTATCGCAATCGCACGATACCCGACAGCGATCCGAAGCTGCGCGCGTTTGTGCACAGCTTCAGCCGCACGGTGGCGAAGGATCCCGGCCGGTACGGCTTGACCCCTGAGGATGCTGCGTACCTGGTTCACGAGGCGAATCTCTTCATCAACGCTTCGATTCTCGCCACGCGGCCCGGCACGCGCACGTCGCCGACGATTCGCGCGAAGAACGATGCGAAGGCGCGGGTGTTGGATGTGTTCCGGCCGTGTATCAACACGCTGCGGGCGAACCTGGAGCTCGGTTGGCAGAAGTGGTGGGAACTGGGCATCGTGGTCGAGAAACGCCAGCGGAAGTCAGCGTTGCCGCCGCCGCTCTACGCGCCGGTTCTGAACATCATGGGGTCAAAGCACGGCGGCCATGAGATTCTGTATCGCGATCGCGAGCATCTGCGTCGGCGCGGAAAACCGAAGGGCGCGACGCATCTTGTGCTGCTCAATCACATCGGCCCGCAGCGGATCATGAATCCGAAACTCGCGCGGTATGCGGGTGCGTACACGCGACGGCCGATCCGCATCGAGTACGAGCCCGATGAGGCCGGCCAGGTGGCGACGTACTTCGGTGCGTGGCTGATGGCATCGGGCGAGCAGTCGCCGTGGAGTCTCCCGGTGTCGATGATCGTCGCCGGCGCTGGCCGAAACAACGTGGACCAGTCACGACGGGCAGCGTGAGAATCACCGCGCCGGAGCGGCGCACGCGCGAACTGCCTCACCCGCACGCCCGGTCCCGGCGCCGTCGTCCGGGGCGAGCGATCAGCATGGCGAGACCGATGAGGGCGGTTCCGGGCGCGGGAACAACGATCGCGGTGAAGGTAAGGTCCATCGGACCGGAATCGAGAATGACGATGCCGCCGGTGGTGATGATGAACGGATCGACGTTCCATTGACCAGCATGGCCGAGCGAGGTGACGGGGCCGATCGAGGTGAGCATTTCCCAGTCGGCGAGTTCATCGTTGCTGCTCGGGCCAAGAAGCAGGTCGAGGCCGCTGACGCCGCCATTGACCGAGCGGCCGAGACCGACGCTGGCGAACTGACCGGACTTCCAGGTGCGAATCTTGCTGATGAAATCAAACGTGCCGATGCCTTCGATCTCGATCTGGGAGGTTTGATGTTCGATGGCCCAGCCGTCGCCGGTGGTGACGACGCGATCATCGGTATCAGCGATGCCGGTGATGGTGAAGGCGGTGGATTCGAAGGCGATGCCGTTCAGTGTGCCCGAGGCGGTGCCGGAATGGATGAGGGTGATCTGATCCGCCAGAGCGCTGGCGATGATGGTCGTGGACGCGATGAGGCCGATCGCGAAGGCAACGGGGCGATGGATGGAGATCGTGTTTCGTGTGGACATGTTTTCTTCTCGCAGTCGATGGGGAGAAACGTGCAGTGTGTGGACTCCCATCACCAGGCGAGAAAAGCGCACCGAAGGGACACGAAGCGTCGAGATTTCTTGCAGAATGACCCCGGAAGCAGCGCGATCGCTCGAGTTAGTTCTTCGCGTGCGTCAGTTGGGGCACAAAGGTGACTTCGAGATACCGCGCGACGTAATCGAGGATGGAACTTGCTTCGGGGATGGCGGGGTTACTCGTCGCGCCCATGGGTTCAAAGCGCATGCCGCGGAAGCGAATGCAGGCATCCTGGACGGGCAGGCCGTACTGAAGGGCCAGCGAGAAGGCCCGGCAGAAGCCCTGGATGAGGCCGGAGAGGGTCGATCCCTCCTTGGACATTTTGATGAAGATCTCACCGGGCTGGCCGTTCTCGAACAGGCCGACGGTGAGATACCCCTCGTGACCAGCGATGGAAAACTTGTGGGTGATGGATCGCCGGGTGTTGGGCAGGACGAGGCGATGGTTACCCGACGCGCCGGCGGGGTCGTTGGAGCCGGGGGTACCGGGGGTAGTGGTTGAGGAGGAGGGGTGCATCATCATCATGGTGTTCATTGTATCGGACAGGGGCTCAGCGATGGTTGAGAAGTCGGTTGGCCCTGATTCAGCCAACGGCGGCGGCGGTGATGGTGTTCAGGATGAGCACGAGGCCGAGGATGGCCAGAATGAGGCCGGAGAACCGCTGGAGGATGGTGGGCATGGCCCGGTTGAGGATGGTGAAGAGCGCGAGGAGGGTGAGCGTACTGGCGGGAAGGGCGAGGGTGTGCAGGCCGATGGCAACACGATCGAGCAGGTCGGCCGGCGATGGCGCGTAGAACGCCGGGTGCCTCGGGGGCTGCGTGGCCGGTTGCTCGGTCGAGCCGGGGGTGAGCATGAACTCGAAGAGGGTGGTGCGGTGCAGGATGAAGTTCGTGATGCTGATGAGTCCGAGCCCGAGCAGGGGGGCGGTGGCGGCGACCCAGCCGACCGCGCGGAGGGTGATGATCGCGGACGCCTCAGCGACACCCGGATGCTGGAGTGCATCGTGCGGTGAACGGCTCAGCGGAAGGAGTGAAGTGAAGAAGACGACCAGGGCGAGCAGATGCATCAGGATCGCGATGAGATGCCACGGCGGAGGGATGATGGCGATGATGAGCGCGCTGATGAGGGCGAGGATGAAAAGCAGCACCGTTGTGCTCGGCCGGGGCAGATCACGGTGTGCAGCAGCGGTCGCCGTGTCGGCGGCACTCGGCACGGGACCGGCGAGCACCCAGTAGAGAATGACGGCCATGGCGAGCAGGGTCTGGCCGACCATGAGTGAGAGAATGCCGATCGCGCTGAGGAGAATGAGAATGAGCCCACAGGCCAGCCAGATGACGGCCGCGATGGGAATGGTGAGTATTGATCGCGGGGGCCGCAGGAGGAACGAGATGCCGGTGATGATGGCGGCGGTGGCGATGGGGCCGGCAATGAGGAGCGGTGCCGCGGAGCCGGTGGCGGCGAAGTCCGAGCGATCGGCGCGAAGGGCGAGCCCCATGAACGGAATGAGCGCGAGGAGGGGAAGCATGCCATCACTGAAGATGGCCGCGGCGTGTGAATCCGGCGCGATGCGCGCAGCGCGCGATCGCACCTCGCGCAGCAGCGTGCGCAGGAGGGCGGTGGTGACAAGGAGTGCGGGGATGAGCAGCCACATGGTGCTGAAGCGATGAGGATGATGAGTCTGTCCGGCGGGCGATGATACCGGAGGAGCGGAAGGCAGGTGTTGTCGGGGCCGATGGCGCGGTTCTCAGGCGTGCGCATCGGTGGGTGTGAGCGGTGCGGCGAGTCGCTTGCGCAGCACCGACAGAAGGGTGCGCGGTTCGAGGTACGCTTTGGGCGGTCGAAAGTAGATCGTCATCAGGCCGTTCTCATCCGGTTGCCCGACGGCGCGGAGCGAACCCATGATGCCATGCATCCTTGCTTCGAGCAGCCCGGCATCACGCGTGCGGAAGATGAGATCATCGCCATGTCGGGTGATGGAGTGAATCGCGTTTTGTGCCGCCAGAGAGCGAAGCTCAGCGAGATCAAGCATGAGGGCGGCGGATTCAGGGGGTTCACCGTACGCTTCGGTGAGATCGCGCCGCACGTGATCGAGATCCGCCGGCGTGCCGACTTCACTGAGACGACGGTAGGCATCGAGTCGGCGCTGATCGGATGGGATGTACTGCTTGGTGAGCGCGCCGGTGAAGCCGACATCGATGATCGTTTCCGCGCGGTGGGTGCGGGGCTCTTTCCGCAGCTCGCGGACCGCCTGTTGGAGCAGTTCGCAGTACATTTCGTAGCCGACAGCGGAGATGTGACCGGATTGCTCTGCGCCGAGGAGATTTCCCGCCCCGCGGATTTCGAGATCGCGCATGGCAATCTTGAACCCTGCGCCAAGCATGGCGTATTCCTCGATGGCGCGCAGACGGCGGATGGCGGTCTCAGTCATCGTGCGATCGGGCGGCAGCAGCAGGTAGCAGTACGCGCGATGCTTGTAGCGACCGACCCGGCCGCGCAACTGGTGCAGTTCGCTGAGGCCGAAGTGATCGGCATTGTTGATGAACATCGTGTTGGCGGTGGGAATATCGACACCGGACTCGATGATCGTCGTCGAGATGAGAATGTCGGCCTGGCGCCTGACGAACGCGAGCATGACCTTCTCGAGTTCGCGGGAGGACATCTGGCCATGGCCGATGACGATGCGCGCATCGGGGGCGAGCTTCTGAATGTCATCCGCAACGGATTCGATGTTGTGCACACGGTTGTGCACGAAGAAAATCTGCCCTTCACGCGCCAGTTCACGGTGGATCGCCTGCGTGATGCGGCGGGGTTCGTAGGGGATGACTTCGGTGACGATCGATCGCCGATCGGCAGGCGGGGTCGAGAGCGAAGAGATATCGCGCAGGCCCAGCATGGCCATGTGCAGGGTGCGCGGAATCGGTGTGGCGGAAAGGGTGAGCACATCCGCCGTGAGCCGAAACTGAAGCAGGCGGTGCTTGTGCTCGACGCCGAAACGCTGTTCCTCATCGACGATGACGAGGCCGACATCGGCGAATCGGACATCCTTGGAGAGTAATCGGTGCGTTCCGATGATGATGTCCACGCGACCGGCTGCGACATCCTTCAGGACCGCGTTCTGCTCCTTCTTCGTCTTGAACCGTGAAATCGATTCGATGCGCATCGGGTAGCCGGCAAAGCGCTCGCGGAACGTGCGTTCATGCTGTTCGGCGAGAATGGTGGTGGGCACGAGGACGGCGACCTGCTTGCCGTACTCCGCGGCTTTGAAGGCCGCGCGAATCGCCACCTCGGTCTTGCCGAACCCGACATCGCCGCAGATGAGGCGGTCCATCGGCTGATCACGCGACATGTCACGCTTGACGGCGCTGATTGCCGCGAGCTGATCATCCGTTTCTTCGTAGGGGAACTCGGCCTCGAACTCCTTCTGCCAGGTCGTATCGTGCGGATAGTGAATGCCGCTGGCGGAAGAGCGAACCGCCTGCATGCGCAGCATTTCACCCGCCAGATCGCGCACGGCTTCAGCGACATCATCCTTCTGCTTCTTCCAGCGTTTGCCGCCGAGTTTGGACAGGGTGGGCGTTCCCTGGAATGCGCCGACGTAGCGCTGAATGAGACTGACTTCGGTGGCGGGCACGAAGAGTCGAGAGCCGCCATCAAACTCGAGGGTGAGGTACTCCTGGCTGCCCCGGGCCTGGCGCAGTTTCTCATCCTTGAGCGGGCCGAAGGCGATGAATCGCGCGATGCCGTGTTCGCGATGGACGACCAGATCGCCGGGTTCGATATCCAGAAATGCATCGAGCGCGCGGGCGGGAGGCATTCGGCGCACAGCCCGCCGGGTGTGATAGCGGTGCACCAGTTCGTGGTAGGGAACGAACGCGCAGAGCCCGTTTTCACCATCGAAGAGAAAACCGCGGTGCAGGTAGCGAACTTCAATGGAAAGCGACAACGGACGACCGCCATCACCACTGAGCAGTTCTTCAAGGCGCTGCGCTTCCCCCGGCGTTTGGGCGCACACGGTGACCCGGCGCTCATCGGCGATTTGCCGTAATTCGGCAACGGCTTCAGAAGTTCCCTCGGAGAACGTTGGCAAGGCGCGGACCGGCCATTCCACGGACCGCGAAGCGTTCGCACCACGGCCGAACTGGTTGACATCGATGACCGCATGGAGCCGCGAATTCAGACGACTGAATACGCTGGTCGTGGAGGCAATACCTGTTGCATCAGTCAACCGTTCGTAGTACCCGCGGCCCTGCTCAGAAATCTCCAGCAACTCCGCGAGAACTGCGATCGAATCTTTCGGAAGGCACTCGATGAGCGACTGGCTTTCGTGATCGCTCTGTGCTGCCGCCATGTTGGCGCCGATCAGTTCGATGGAATCAGTTTTTCGATCATTCCCCATCGTGTCGAGGTCGATCTCATAGATCGCTTCAACATCGTCGCCGAAGAAATCCAGTCGGACGGGAACGCCGCCGCCGGGGGGGTAGAGGTCGAGTATTCCGCCGCGGACGCTGAATTCACCGGGATTCTCGATGGTGTCCACTCGTGAAAACCCGGAATCGACCAGCCAGCGGATCAGTGCCGACTGGCCGATCGCGTCGCCGGTTTGAATGGGGTAAAGAAGACGATCAAGTCGCGCGGGTTCGGGGACCAGTTGCATCAGTGCCGGAATCGGCGCGACCAACACGGCCGGCGAGTCACCGCGCACGAGTCGCCTCTGGAGTCGCAGGCGTTCGGCAAGTAACTCAAGAGAAACGTTGGACTCACCCGGCAGCACTTCCAGCGCGGGGAAGCGGGCGGCGTCGATGCCCAGGGTGAGGAGTTCATCCACAACTTCATCCGCTTCATCCAGATGGGCCACGACCATGAGCAGTGGTCGCGCGCTTGTCTGATGCAGCAGAGCGGAGAGGAACGTCGTACTTGAACCGGCGGAGTTGCGGACGCTGAGACTTCCACCCTCCTGCGCGAGACTGAGCAGCCGCTGTAGAGCGGGCTCGTGTGCCAATGCAGACAGCCAGTCTGGTAGATCAGATTGCGGGGAAGGCGGGTCGGACATGAGATTCAGCGCTGATCAGACAGGACCGTGACAACGATAGATTCAACGGCGAGTCAATCCAAAGGGACGTGGCGAAGAGTAGATCGTACACCGATCCGATTGGACTCCGCACAGTGCATGGTCGTTCAGTCGCGCCGCTTCACCGCGTGCATGCCTGCATCAACCTGATCAGTGAAGACAGGATTCCCACCATGAAAGAATCTGATGCAGGCGATGTTGCCGAAGGTCGGGCGGTCCCATGCGGCTCATGCCGTGGCTTGTCGAGGCGGGATATCGAACGAAACGCGACCGCACGCCGTTCAGCTGCAGCACGGTGAACACCTGCTCGGCCTGCTCGATGTTGCAGCGCAAATCACCCTCAGAATGAATGATGAGCGTCGGCGTTCGCGCGGAACCAAGGTGGCGAATCGGACTGGATTTCCAGCGTGCATCAATTCGTGAGTAAAAGTCACCTTCCCAGTATCGATCCGGCGTGTCGGGATAGTCACTGTTTCCGCCCATCGAGATGAGGTTTGAGACACAGCGATCAGTGATGGCGCCAGCGAACTCCCGGGTATGACCAATGACCCAGTTCGTCATGTATCCGCCGTAGCTTCCGCCCATGACACCCATGCGTTTCGCATCAATCGATGGATGGTTGCGCATGAACCCGGTAACGGCTTGGATGTCCTCCCAATCCTTCGTGCCCCACGCCCCTCGAATGGCATGGCAGAAGTCGCGTCCATACCCCTTGCTGCCGCGCGGATTCGAGTACACCACGATGTATCCGGCAGAGGCCAGAACTTGAAACTCATGAAAGAAGGGCACGCCGTACTGCCCGTGCGGCCCACCATGAATCTCCAGCACAGCCGGGTACTTCTTGCGACTGTTCTGCCGGTGGGTCGGCGGGTACATGACCCAGGTCTGTACTTTGACACCGTCGGTAGACTCGACCCAATGGACCGTTGGCTTCGCGATTGCCAGTTCCTTGAGGAGCGCGCGATTGAAACTGGTGACCATGCGGACCGACGCGGTCGTGGGTTTGTTCCGTTTGCTCAGTTGAATCTCACCAATCCCGATTTCGGGAAGGGTGGTGGCGTCGGATCGAAGAAAGGCCAGTCGTGTGCCATCTTGCGAAATGCAGCCGGGTGCGCTGATGGAGTACTCATACTGACCCTTGGTGAGCATGGTGATCTGCTGGTTTCTGGGTTGAATCGGAACGAGCGCGAGGTGGCCCGTGCCATGCCAGCCGATTCGAGCGATCAGGTGTCGCGAGTCGGGATGCCACTGAAAGAGCGGGCCGAACTTCGCTTCAGCAGTATCGCTGAGCGTGACCGCCATCATGCAGTAGTCGGTATGACCGATGAGATCACGTGTTCGACCGGTGCCGGGATCACAGATGTACAGTCGCAGGTTCTCTGTCGAATAGAGACCATCGTGACGATCCCGCCGGCCGGCATAGGCAATCCATTTTCCATCGGGCGAGAACTGGATGGCGTTTTTCGGGCCTTCGGGAAGATTCGGTATCGGTTTGAGTGTTCGACGGCGGATGTTGAACAGATAGATTTGATCCATCCACGGCTTCTGGAGCGCGCGTCGATCCGTATTGGCACTGATCGCAATCGCTTCACCGTTGGGTGAGAAGTCGTACCCGAAATCTCCGAGCGCATCCTTGGCGAAGATGAGTTCGTGTTCTCCGGTTTCGATGGAGACCAGGTACAGCCCGAATCGTTGGGGTCCGAAGTAGCCATCACCATCAAGGCGGTACCAGAGATTGTCAATGATGTGAGCCGGTGTGCTTCGGCCTTCGGTTTCGCGGGCCTGCTTCGCTGCTAGGGTCCAGTCGGGATGAGTCGGTCGAAAGGCAACCGCGAGACACGAACCATCCGGTGAGAACTTGAAGGAGCCGATCGTTCCTTCCGGAAAGTTGGTCAATCTCTGAGCTTCACCGCCGTTGACCGGCATGAGATAGATCTGCGCGGACTGCCCTTTCGGAGCACGAAGAAACGCGACGCTCGCACCGTCAGGTGAGAATCGCCCGTGGGAATCTTTCCCGCCGTTCGAGAACGGAACCGGTTGCGCTCCCGGGTCGCCTATTGCAACGCGCCACAGGTTGGTGCCATAGTCATTCTTCGCAGTGATGTGCTTGCGAGTGAAGAGAATGCAATCGCCGGCCTGATTGATGACTGGATCAGCAAGCAGAGTGAATCGGTGGATGTCTTCCGGTGTCACGGGGCGCTTCGCGGTGGAGGTGGGGCGGGCCATCAATGAATCCTCAGGAGGTGGCGGTATGAATCGTTTGAACTCGACGGTACCGAACCGTCAACGGTTTGGCCAGCGGAGCGTGAGATTGAAGGTCATGATGTGGAAACGGCCCGGCAAGATGCCGGGCCGTTTGTGTCGTGTATTG
>CBFGRU010000119.1:0-9560 GCA_965651255.1 uncultured Phycisphaerales bacterium | reverse complement strand
CCCGCATCGCACCTGATGTGGATGAAGAACGGGAGCGCGCACTCGGGTAGTGCCCGATGATGATTCGATCGACTCTGTGAAGCTCAGGCGTAGGCGTCAAACATGCGGCCCGTGAGGGCGGCTTCCAGCGCGATGCTGCCCGCGCGGGAGAGGTTCACTGCCTCATTCTCCAGGGCGGCGTACGCCTCTGCCAATTCAGGCGTCGTGACGCCCGCGGCCTCCAGCGCCTGTTGCTGCGATGCCAGTCGCGCAGACTCCCACGCTCCGTACATCATGGCCGACATGGCTGCATTCACCTGCACTGATTGACCTATCGGCTGGATGGCACCGGATCGCCAGCAACTTCCGACTGAACCCTCATCGCGTACCGAAGCGCAACGAGCAGCGCGTGACCATAGCGGTCCCATAACTCGTCGTCGGACCAGTTCGTTGCCGCGCCCGGCAACTCCAGGGTGATGATGGGAAGTTCAAGATCCACCCCGGCGAAGGATCCGAGTGAACCGGGACGTGCGCCGAGCTTGCGGATCGGCAGCCCCGTTGCCTGAGACATGAGTTCCGCCAACTCACGCCCGGGTCCATCGTAATCAACGCAGGACAGGGGTTGGTGCAGACTGACGATGATGCGCGGCCTTTCGCGCTCAATCAGATCTGCAATCGCATTGGCTTCCGGTTCGCTCAGCTCTATCGGCCCGCTTCGGTGATTCGCGCGATGATTCATTGCGGCGAAGTTTCGGTTGAGGTCGATCCCGCGCGCGTTGGTTCGTCGAAAGGCAGCCAGTCCGTCGGGATTGACCACCGGCAGGATGATGACTTTCTCACGATGGAATTGTTCGGGTGCCGCGGCGAGGACGCGCACGAGTCGATACATCAGCGGTGTACCGGCCGGTTCGTTTCCGTGAATGGTCGCCATGAAAAGGGCCGCACATGGCGCAGTCGGATCTCCGAGAATCACCGCATCAATTGATCGACCATGCACACTTCGGCCGACGGCCATCGTCACCGGCGTAATCATGGGGCGGTCACTCGGTGGCGATGCGGGAACATTGTGCACGAGTGGCGACGATGTGGAGCAGCCGCTGGTCCACATGCACAAAACAGGAACGAACATCGCCAGGAAACTGATGCGTTTGTTCACCCACCCTTGGCGATGAATCAGCGCGTCTTCCATGCGCTGGTCGCCTCCTGGACAAGTGCGATGATTTCTTTCTTTTGTGCATCGAAATCAGGACGATGCTGGGCATCACGCAGTGCGGTCCACCCGAGTTGACTGGTAATGGTCGGATCGGCCCCGGCGTCGAGAAGGATCTTGATTGTTTCGAGCCGCGCATACGCACACGCGAACATCAGTGCGGTCTGCCCTCGTGGGTCACGTCGATCAATCTCGGCCCCTGCATCAAGCAGCGCCCTGACACTTTCGGCCTTGTCGCGGTATGCGGCAAGCATCAGTGGCGAAAGCCGATTACGGCCGGCCGACTCGACTGCAAATCCGGCCTCGAGACATCCTCGAACGGTCTCTCCGCTCCCGTACAGTGCTGCCACACCGAGGGTATTCAGCCCACGTGCATCGGTGACATCGCGGTCTGCCTTCAGCGTAAGAAGGTGGGAGATGGTTTCGGCGGAGCCATCCATCGCCGCATGCAGAAGGGCCGTCCAGCCCTGCTCATCGCGCTGCTCGATGTTGGCCCCGGCGGCCAGCAGGAGGTCAAGCGTTCGAGTCGTTCCGCCACGTGCAGCCCACATGAGTGGTGTGCGACCTTCGAGATCACTTCGCGTCACCGAAACACCGCGATCGATGAGCATCTCGACCACGTCATCGGCTGCGATCGAGGCAGCAAACATCAGTGCATCTCGACCCGAACGTGTAATCGCACGCGGTTCTGCACCTGCGTTGAGCAGCAGGACCGCTGCATCGCTGTGTCCATACTCAGCAGCAGCCACCAGGGGTGTGCCGCCATCGGCTCGAACCGCATTGATGTCCACACCGGTATCCAGCAGAAGTTGCACGCGCGGTGCATCACCGAAGGAGCAAGCCGCGTGCAAGGGCGTCTCGCCATCCTCAGTGATGGCGTGCACATCGCCTCCCGCCGACAGGAGGAACTGAAGACGCTCGACATCTCCGAACGCGGATGCGTAATGAGTTGCGGTCCACCCATTCTGATCGCGGCTGGTCACTACGGCGCCGGACTGCACCAGGAAACGCAGCAGTTCCTCCGTTCCATTCTTTGACGCGGCAGCCAACATGAGGGGTGTTCGTGCGAAGTCATCGACCTCGTTGGTGCTGGCACCGCCGGACACAAGTGATCTCACGGCATCAAGATCGCCACTGCGCGCAGCGCGGCAGAGCGGTGGTTCCGGCTCTCCATCCGGCCGTTCCTGATTCGACAGGCCGCACACGCTCGGCTCCGCTGCCAAAGCAGTCAACTGTGGAAAGGACAACACTGCAACGAGGACGATGGTGCCTGTTCGACGCCGGATCATGGTGACATCTCCTCAGCGTAGATGGGGGAGCAGCTCGGCAGGCCACATTCCATGCACCTGTTTTACCATCGACCGTCAAGAACGTGGCGGATTGCGTGGGCAACTCCATCCTGATCATTTGATGCGGTGACCTGCGCGGCCTCGTGCAACACGACTGCATCGGCATTCCCCATGGCAATGCCGAGACCAGCGTGATGAATCATCTGCACATCGTTCAGGCCGTCGCCGATTGCGACCGTGCGGGCCAAATCGATGCTGTTCTGCCGACACCAGTGCTCGATCATGGTCCACTTGTCCACCCGCGGACTGAAGACTTCGAGCAGGTGCGTGAGGGTGCCAGTGGCCTGGCTCTCGGTGACCGCGGGCCAGTATTGCAGGTTAACACGATCACCGAGGTGCTCCTGCAGATTTCCTGCGAGCATGGCCAGTTCCGCCCCCGCAGAGACGGTTCCAACTCGTACGGACTCCCGTGGATGAGGATCATGATCGATCGTGGGGACGAATTCCGCTCTGACATCGAACGTGCGAATCCACCACTCCGTCGCCGGATCCAGATCGGCATCACCCACCATGAGATAGTCATACCCGGTGGTGTGCCGATCCTTGAGCACATGGGCGACATGCCCATGATCGACGAGCGTTGCGGCGATGGACTGAACGAGGTCAGTGGGGATCGCTCGGCGTTCGATCGTGCGCCCGGTCCGTGCCTCGCACAGAATCGCCCCACCCGCGGTGATTGCCGCACCGGGCAAGTCGAGTGCGGCTAGAGCGTGCGTTGATTCACCGTGCGCACGACCCGTCGCGATCATGACGTGATAGCCCGCGTCAATTGCTTCGCGAACGGCAGCTGCATTGCGCGCAGTGACTTCTCCGGCGCGATTCAGCAGCGTGCCGTCAAGGTCGACCACAAGCAGGTCGTAGCGACGGGTCATCCAGCAGGTGCCCGGATGGTGGACAGAGCAGGCGCGTTGAACGGATCACCGCCGACCAGCATCAACTCGCCGCGGTGACGACAACTCCTTCGCCTGCGGTGGCGGGGAAGCTGATCGTGACCTTGCCACCGCGCTTTGTGACCTGAACGGAATCGGTCAGTTCATAGATACGCTGGCGGGAAACGGGCGTCTGCTTGACAAGACCCGATTCGCGCAGCCGGCGAAGGTTGTGGCTCACGACGGAGATTTCCGCTTCAGCGATCTCGGCGAGTGCGGTCACCTCGCGCGGATTCCGGGCGAGTTCCAGAAGGATCGCGCGGCGCACGTCGCCTGAGAGAAGACTCAGCAAGGTTCCAAGATCAACATTCGTGCGGGCTGAACTTCGCTTGGATGAGGTGCGCTTCCGTTTCGCCATGATCTGACTCTCGCTTTCCGTACAGCGGGTAATGAAGGAGTAAGGATGAATTGACCGCTACGAGCCGCGGTCGGATTCGGCGATCTATTGCCGAATGTGGCAAGCATAGCCCGCTTACCGGTTCCAGATCGACCGAACGTGCAACTTCCATCCACAAGTCGCCGCGTTCATCCTCGATACCTGATCTAGGATGGCGGCATGGCGGTTGACCGTTGCATTTGTCATGATGTCACCTTCGCGGAGCTTCTGCAGCTCGCGAAGCGGGATGGATTGGGTTTCGAGTCGATCCGCCGCCAAACCGGGTGCGCGACATCATGCGCTCGATGCGAGCCGTACATTCGCCTTTCGCTGCGGACCGGACTCGAAACGCTGCCGATTCTGAGCGAGGAAGAACAGGCCCGAATACTGTCAGAGGAAGCAAACGAGGGCGTGTAATCGGCCGCAGAGACTCGTGAGGGCGTGTACGCCGAAGTTGACGCCGCGGGAGGCAAAAAGTATAGTTCTTGAGAAGATTGCCCCCGGAAGCGCCTCGGCGTCGGCTTGCCGCGCTGGGGCGTTTTTTCGTGGGCACACGTCCCGCGCGGCCATCAGTGTGAGTGCCGGACCAACTCGCCTTCGATCAGGAAGATCACATCTTCTGCCATGTTTGTCGCGAGGTCGGAAATTCGTTCAAATCGGCGCGCGACGGAGAGAATGTCGATTGATGACTTGGTGGCTTCAACGTGCCTGGGAATCTCCAGTTGAACCCAGGCAAAGATCTCTTTCAGGAGATCATCCACCCGCTTGTCGGCCGCCCGAATTCGGCGGGCCAGTTCAACATCGCCATCCGTGAGCGAAGCCAGCGCATCGGCGAGCATCTGTTGGGTGGCGATGGCCATCTTCTCAAGACCCGCAGGCAGATCGACCGGGCCGGCCTCCGCCAGGTGGAGTGCCCGTTTGGCGACTGACTTGGCCATGTCGCCGATCCGCTCCAGATCGTTGTTGATGCGCATGACCGCCAGGACGAATCGCAGGTCTTTCGCGACCGGGTGCGAGAGGGCAAGAATGCGGAGGCATGCTTCCTCGATACGCACTTCCATCGCATCAACCTCGTCGTCCCCCTTGCGCACCTTCGTGGCGGCGTTGATGTCGGCCCGGAAGAGTCCGTCGATCGCCATGTGAACGCGCTGTTCGACGAGCGCGCCCATGCTCAGGATGGAGCGGCGGAGATAGGTAAGTTCTGTCTGAAGATCGATGGGCATCGTCGAATAGTTTCTGCCGTCGGTACGGCAAGTGTGGTGCGGAACAGCGGGACAGGTGATCAGCCGAAGCGACCGGTGATGTAATCCTCTGTCTCCTTGGACTTGGGATTGGTGAACAGGTGAGAGGTCGGACCAACTTCCACCAGGCGGCCCTCACAGAAGAATGCGGTCAGATCACTGACTCGCGCGGCCTGCTGCATGTTGTGTGTCACGATGATGATCGTGTATCGCTCACGCAATTCTGCAATGAGTTCTTCAATGCGAGCAGTGGACTTTGGATCGAGCGCAGAGCACGGCTCATCCATCAACAGAATCTCGGGACCGACCGCGATTGCGCGGGCGATGCACAGTCGTTGCTGCTGACCGCCCGAAAGTCCGAGCGCCGACGTGTGAAGGCGATCCTTCACTTCATTCCACAATGCTGCGGATTGCAGTGACTTCTCGACCAGGATGTCGAGATCACTTCGACTCATCTTTCGATGAAGGCGTGGGCCGAAGGCAACATTGTCGTAGATGGACTTGGGGAACGGATTGGGTTTCTGGAACACCATGCCGATGCGACGGCGGAGTTCAACGGCATCCGTCGAGCGGGCGAGGATGTTCGTCCCATGCAGGTCCAGTGTGCCCTCTGCCCGAGCCCCGGGGATGAGGTCATTCATGCGGTTGATCCAACGAAGAAACGTGCTCTTGCCGCATCCAGATGGACCAATCAGGGCGGTGACGCGACGTTTGGGAATCTCCATCGAGAGGTTGATCAGCGCCTGAAAGTCGCCGTACCAGGCGTTGAAGTTCGCGATGGTGACCGAAGTTTCGGCGGCGACCCCGGATTGACCTCGTGTTGAATCGCTTCGCCCGGTCTTCCGCAGATGAATCGCGGGCGTGCGACGACTTTCATTTGATACGGGATCGGTTTGCTCAGGGATGGTGGGGCCGGATTGTGTCATGAGTGAGCTCATTGGAGTTACTTCAGCGGCCGTTGGAAGTACTGGCGGATAAACACGGCCGTCGTGTTGAAGGTCAACAGAATGGCGAGCAGAATGATGATTCCGGTCGCGGCAATGTCATGGAACTCGGCTTGGGGGCGTGACGCCCAGTTGAAGATCTGGAGTGGCATCGCGGTGAATTCATCCATCGCGTGCTGCGGTGTAAAGCGCACGAAGACGATGCCGGTAATGATGAGAATCGGCGCGGCTTCTCCGATTGCACGGCTCATCGCCAGAATGGATCCGGTCATGATGCCGGGGATCGCCGCCGGGAGAGTCATCTTGCGAATCATCTGCCACTTCGTTGCACCAAGGCCGAGCGCGCCGTGTCGGAGTGAGTTCGGGACCGCGCGAATCGCTTCCTGTGAAGCGATGATGATGATGGGAAGCACCACGAGCATCAGCGTCAGCCCACCCGCGAAGACACTGCGACCGAACGGAAGCTGAGCGTAGTACCACTTCTTCTGGTCGTACCGCTGAACATACGCATCTTCTTCAATTGCACCGCCGAGCATCTCTGCGCGCAACTCCGCGAGTGTTGCATCGTCCGGCGATTGAAACGCTGCCGCCCGGTCCTCAAACTGCAGGCGCAGTGTGTCGATCTCGTCATAACTCAAAACGCGAATCGTGTACGAGTCGCCTGTGGAGTCTGCGACCGCGGTCAGACCTGTGCGGAACTCAATCGGCTCAGCTTGCTGGTGGTCAACCGGGATGAGAAGATAATTGTCCGCCGCATCAAATACCGCATCGTACCACTGGACACCGATCTGGTAATGCGGCTCGCGCGCATTTCCGAACAGGCCACCCATGTTGACGAAGATCGTCAGGCCGAGGATGCCGTAGACAATCGAAGGGACGCCGGCAAGATTCCCGATGTTGAGTTGAACGAAGCTGTGCAGCGCCATGAAGAGTCGGCTCTTCGGCTTGTACTCTTCCAGGAAGATGGCAGTCCCGACGCCAAGGGGGATGGCTGTCAATCCGCAGATGCAGCAGATCCACACGGTGCCCCAAAGTGCAGGTCCGATGCCGGCAGCGCTTGCATCACGCGAAGGCGGTTCCGTGACGAATGACCAACTGAGTTGCGGGAAGCCATCAAGCGCGACCGAGGTCAGCAGAATGCCAAGCACGATCACCGAAACGGTTGCCGCAGCGATACAGATCGCAGCAAACCCCTTGTTGAGGGCCAGTCGGCCGGCCATGCTTCGATGTCGATCTGTCATTCGTACTCCTCACGGAACTTGATGCGAATGTACTGACCGATCAGCGTAAGGATGAGCGTGATGGTGAAGAGCGTGGCCGCGACGGCGTAGCTCGAGTAATACTCGACACCAAGATTGCTCACATCGCCCAGGAAAATCTGCACCATGTAGGCGGTCATCGTCTGCGTCTGGCCTCGGGGATCGAGTGTGAGTTGCGCCAGGTTTCCCGCTGCGAGGGCGACAATCATCGTTTCGCCCACCGCCCGCGCAATGGCCAGGAGACTCGCCGCCACGATGCCCGAGAGTCCAGCCGGAACAACCACGCGCACCGAAACATCGAACTTGGTTCCACCCAGGCCGTATGCCCCTTCACGAAGCGCGCGGGGGACCGACTGCAGCGCATCTTCAGAAATTGATGTGACGATCGGAAGGCACATGATGCCGACGGCAATGCCGGCGCTCGTGGCGTTGTACACATCGAAGCCATCACTGATGGATCGGAGGAACGGAGTAATCACGGTCAGCGCGAAGAACCCGTAAACCACCGTCGGAACACCAGCAAGCACTTCCAGAACCGGCTTGAGTATGTTGCGCAACCGCTTCGGCGCGTACTCGGACATGAATACAGCGGTGATCAATCCAAGTGGGATCGCGATCACCATCGCCACACCCGTGACAAGCATCGTGCCGCAGATTAGCGGCCAGATGCCGAAGTGCTGTTCGGAGCCGAGCAGGGGGTTCCACTCACCGCCGGTGATGAACTCCCAGAAGGAGACCCCTTCAAACGAGAAGAAGCCGGGGCGGTTCAGCCATGCCCATTCAACACCGATCATGCTGCCCAGCCAGCGCGTCCCGAATGTTTCGCTGAAGAGAACCAGCACGATGCCGATCGTTGTTGCGATCGAAAACATCGCACAGGCCAGGAGCAAGAGACGGATCAACCCTTCCCGAAGCTGTCGCAGCGGGCGACTCCGTGCGCGACCCCGGAACGCCGTGGAAGGTTGCTCTGCAGCTGGGTTCGCGGTGGTCATCATGAACTTCGTGTCGGGCGTCAACCGGTGATGGGCAGACATGGTCGTTCCGGCAAATCCGGACGGGGCCTCTCGGCCGACATCCGGAGTGTGGTTCATCGATCACTGATAGATCTTTGTGACCGGGCCCTTCTTGTGTTCGCCCTTGTCATCGAGATACTGCGAGCCGAGTCGTCGTGTGCGGACATTGTGAGTGGCTCGTTCGTAGACCACGGTCGGGAGCGAAACGTATCCAACCTCCGCTGCCAGCCGCGAGGCATTCGCGAGGTAGTACTCAACAAACGACCGCACCTCAGGCCGGCGGAGTGAATCGGCATTGACATAGATGAAGAGAGGCCTGCTGAAGGGGGCATAATCTCCGCCCTCGATCGTCTCTGGTGTGGGGACGACGGCTTTCTTCGTTTCTGGATTGACAATCGGGACAACTTTCAGCTTGTCCTTATTCTCGAAGTAGTAGGCACAGCCGAAGTAGCCGATCGCGCCTTCATCTCCTACGACTCCGTTGACCAGGACGTTGTCATCCTCGGAGACGCTCATATCCGATCGCATCGACTGGCCGGACGAGAGGACGACTTCCTTGAAGTAGTCGAACGTTCCGCTGTCAGTGCCAGGCGAATAGACCTTGATCGGTCGATCCGGCCAATCGCTCCGCACATCCTTCCAGGTCTTGGCCCCACCTTCGGAGAGGTAGATCTTCTTGAGATCTTCGACGGTGAGTTGATCGACCCAGTAGTTCGCCTTGTTGATGACGATCGAGAGGCCGTCGTATGAGACGGGCACTTCGATGAAGTTGATGTTGTTTTCTTTGGCGAGATCCGCTTCACTCTTCTTGATCGGGCGGGACGCATCCGAGATGTCGGTTTCGCCGATCGCGAATCGCTTGAATCCGCCACCCGTACCGGAAATGCCGACGGTGACGCGCACGTTCTCAGCCAGTTTGGAGAACTCTTCCGCAACGGCTTCGGTGATGGGGTAGACGGTCGAAGATCCGTCAACCCGAACTGCGCCGCGAAGGCGAGCGTAGTTGTCCTGCGACGGGGCAACCATGGCGATGGTGCCGGCCAGGATTCCTGCGGCCGCGAGAGTGCCTGCAGTACGGTAAATCATGAAGCATTCCTTTGTGTTACAACCTAGAGGGACTTCGACGACTGACACGCGAGAATGGTGGCCTGTGTCTGTTAAGATCGCGCTAAGCCGATGCATGAATGGCGCAAGACCGAACTTGGCGACGGGGAATCTGTTCAAGTGTGGTTGCGACTCGACTGAGTCTGGAATGAGACC
>CBFGRU010000118.1:0-9589 GCA_965651255.1 uncultured Phycisphaerales bacterium | reverse complement strand
GTCGATGGCCACGTGCGCGCAGTGCGGTGAGACGGAATGATCGTGTGAGCGAACCGAAACGAACGTTTCTTGACTGGTCTTCTCCGCCGCTGCCGGAAGCGGCGCGATGGCTGATTCCGCGCCTGCCTCGACACGCCGGAGCGTTCGATGGGCGAAGCGTGCTGCTGATTCTGCCCGGTCGTCGTGCGGGGCGATTGATGTTGTCTTTTCTGCTTGATGAAGCGGAGCGCAGCGGCGCGACGGTGGTACCGCCTCTCATCTGGACGCCGGGCATGGTGGCCGATCGATTCCTCGCCGCGGGGAATGAGACTCGGCGCATCGCGACCGATGAATCGGTGATCGCGGCCTGGATTGGCGCATTGCGCATCGCGGATCCGTCCGTTCGATCTGCCGTGCTGCCTGATCCGCCGGCTGAAACGGACTGGCTTGCCTGGCATGGCATTGCGCGTTCACTCGAGCGCGTGCAGTCCGACCTGGCGGCGGAGTGCAAGACCTTTCGCGATGTGGCGCAGATGACGGCCTCTCTGGACCTGCCTCGCGAAGCAGAGCGGTGGGCCGCGCTCGAAGCAATTGAGCGGCAGATGCGAGGGCTCCTTTCAACGGCCGGGCTGGTTGATCCGATCGTCAATCAACGTGAGCGAATCGAAGCCGGCGATGTCAATACTGGAGGCCTGCAGCGCATTGTGCTGATCGGGGTACCGGACCTGAACCAGATTCAGAAACGCGTCTTGCGCGCATTGGATGTCATGCTTGATGTCATCATCTTCGCGCCGGAGCAGGAACGTCAGCGGTTCGATGAGTTCGGCGGTGTGATCTTCGAGCAGTGGCGCAACTGGCGACCGAGCGTGCGCGATGAAGACATTGTCTCCGTGAATACCGCATCGGAACAAGGTCAGGCAGTGCTTGATCGGTTGTATGAACTGGCAACGGAGCTTCCCGCGGGACTGGCTGCGGATGAGGTCACCGTTGGCCTGGGTGATGAGGCGCTCGCCATGACCGTGGGTCGTGCAGCTCGCTGGGCGGGACTTCACGCGCATGATGCTGCCGGGATACCTCTCTCACGCACCGCTCCCGCGCGACTGCTGGATGCCGCGGCGAGTTGGCTGCGTGACCGTCGATTCACGCATTTGGCAACACTGCTTCGGCACCCGGATGTTGAAGCGTGGTTCGCAGCGCACGTGGAAGACCATGCCGGCCACGCGGCCGCACGTGAATCATGGATCACGTTTCTTGATCGTTACTACACAGAACATCTGCACGACAGGTTTGACGGAGAGCGATTCCTTGGCACCGAGGATGAACAACAGTCGCTTCGGTACGTGTTTGAGCGCCTGCAGTCGTTGCTGAAGCCGCTCGCCGGACCGAAGCGGGCGCTCGGTGAATGGGTTGGTGCGTTGCGCGAGGTGTTACTCACGATCTACGGCGACTTGGATGATGTGAAACCCGTTGAGGAATTGACCGCGGATGCGTGTGTGGAGTTGGTCGATCGCCTCGAACGCTGGCGCAGTGTGCCTTCATCGATTCATCCGCAGGTCGATGGTGCGGAAGCCATCCGATTCCTGTTCAGCACGCTGCACGGCGTGCATCTTCCGGTTGAGCGGCGCGCGGATGCCATCGAGATGATCGGCTGGCTTGAGCTCGCGCTCGACCCCGCCCCCCATCTGATCCTGACGGGCTTTCACGATGGTGCGATTCCCTCTCGCGCCGAGAGTGACCCCTTGCTGCCGGATGCGGTACGTGGAAGATTGGGCCTCTTTGATAATGCTCGACGGTACGCGCGCGATGCCTATCTCCTGGAAGTGATGCTGCACAGCCGGGCATCGGTCCGGATGATTGCCGGTCGCCGTGATGCGCAGAACGAACCGCTGACGCCGAGCCGCCTGCTGCTGGCCGGTGATGATGAGACCGTCTTGCGACGTGTTCGATTGCTGTGCGCGGAAACCGAAACGTCCATGCAGCGTTGGCCGCGAGGTCTCCCCCCTGTGGCTGCGGAGTCGAAGTTTGTCGTGCCGGATCTGCCTCCCGGCCTCACGCCGCCTTCGTACATGAACGTAACGGACTTTCGCCTGTATCTTGCGTGCCCCTATCGATACGCGCTCCAACGACTGCTGCGTCTCGAGCCGATGCCTCGTGAATCGCTGGAAATGGACCCTCTGCGTTTCGGCTCGCTGGCGCATGAAGTGTTGGAACGATTCGGCCGCGACCCCGCAGTTCGCGAGATGACGGATGCGAAGTCCATTCGCGACTACCTGTTGGATCAATTGAGCATCACGGCAAGCGATCGCTTCGGCGGGCACCCGCTGCCCGCGGTGCGTGTTCAGTTGGCGCGGCTGGCGCAACGGCTGCGCGACTTCGCGGACAAGCAGGCCGCATGGCGATCCGAAGGATGGCGAATCGAACAGGTCGAACGTCGATTCCGGGATGAAGTCGCGCTCGATGTTCCGGGACAGGAGCCGATGCCACTACGCGCATCAATCGATCGTATCGACCGGCATGAATCAACTGGCGTGGTGCGCATCATCGATTACAAGACGAGCGAATCCGGCGCCGGGCCGCACGAAACCCATCATGGAAGGAAGTCGATTCCTGACCCGCTCCGATGGCACGACCTGCAACTTCCGCTGTATCACCATCTGCTCCGAATGACCGGGTTCGATGGTTCCCGGGGGATTGAAATCGGGTACATCACCCTTCCCAAGCAGACCGATGGAGTGGCCTTTCGCGCAGCGGACTGGACGCAGGCGGATCTGGACAATGGGGTCGAGACCGCCCGGGAGATTGTTCGCGCGATTCGCACTGGCGACTTTGCATTGAGCGAATTGTTCAGTGAGTCGTTTGATCCGTGGGCGCGTCTGTGCCATGCGCAGGTGCTCTCCGTTCCCGATGATGAAAGCACGGAAGATGAAGAGGGCGATGGGTGACGCATGACGACACAGATGCCACACCAGCGCATCCTGGCTTCCGCCGGCTCGGGCAAGACGTATCAACTCGTCACGCGGTACCTGGCGATTGTGGACCGCATTGAACGCCCCGATGGCATTCTTGCCAGTACGTTTACGCGGGCTGCAGCAGGCGAGATTCGCGAGCGCATTCTCATGCGCCTGGCTGAAGCCGTTGAAGATGCGTCGAAGCGCGTGGAATTGGCTGGACAACTCGCAAGGCCGAGATTGACTCGCGACGATGCATTGCGTCGGCTGACGCAGTTGTCGCGATCAATTCACCGGATGAACATCCGCACGCTGGACAGCTTCTTCGCCTCGGTGGTTCGGGCGTTTGCACTCGAGTTGCGCGTACCGCCGGGGGCGCAGGTGATGGATGAAGTGCAGACCGTTGCGGTGCGCACCGAAGCAATTCGCCGGGTTCTCGATGAAGCAGATGGTGATGATCTCGTTGAGCTACTGCGACTGATCACGCAAGGGCAGAGCGAGCGCAGTGTGCATCGAACACTTGATTCCGAAGTGGCGACGCTGTACGAGGTGTTTCGTGAATCATTACCCGAAGCGTGGGAAACCCTGCGTGAGCGGCCAGGCCGGCTCGATCCGCCGGCCCTCGTGCAGGCGATTCAGTCGCTCGAAGCGTTCGAGCCAGCCGGCAGGGGTTTCGGTAAGACGCACGCGGCGGACTGCGCGCGGGCTCGTGTGTGGGACTGGGATGCGTTCATCGAGAAGGGGGTGAGCGCGAAGATCGCCCGTGATGAAGAGATGTACGGACGACAGCGAATTCCTGATGACATGGCCGCTGCGTACAAGCCGGTGGTCGACCATGCGGTGGCGGAGCTTATCCACCGTGCGCGGGCGCAGACACTCGCGACTCGTGACCTGCTTACCCGGTTTGATCAACATCACTCTGATGTGAAGCGCGAGCGCAATGCGATTGCCTTCAGTGATCTCACGTTCATTCTGAATCGCGCGCAGCATGACCCGATGTTTGATTCAGGGTACACCGAATTGTGCTATCGGCTGGATGCACAGATTGATCACATGCTTCTGGATGAGTTTCAGGACACTTCGGTGCCGCAGTGGCGCGTGCTGGAACCGATCGCCCGCGAACTGGTGAGCGATGAAACGACTGGTCGATCCTTCTTCTGCGTCGGTGATGTGAAGCAATCGATTTACGGTTGGCGCAGCGCCGCGCCGGAGATACTGGAGCAGTTGCCCACGCTGCTGTTCGGCGAGGGTGGAGAGTCGGCGATGATCGATGCGCCGCTCGCAAAAAGCTGGCGTTCGTCGCCAATCGTGATCGAGACGGTGAACCGCGTGTTCACGACACTCACGATGAATCCGGCGCTGGATGATGCGCGCGAGGCTGCGGATGCATGGGCCGCGGGATTTGCGGTGCACTCAACCGCCAGGGCCGATCTCCCCGGGCGGGTGGAGCTGCATCTGCTTGATGTTGGCCACGGAAAGAAGCAGGAGAAAGATCTCAGCCGATTCAAGCAGGCCGCAGCGTTCATTGCTGATCTGCACCACCGTGCACGAGGGAGGTCGATCGGGGTTCTCACGCGCACGAACGCAGCCGTACAGCGATTGATGTATGCACTGGGGCCGACGGGTTTTGGTTTGCCGGTCGGAGGTCGAGGTGGGGGGCCGCTGACCGATTCGCCGCTCGTGGGCGCTGTCCTTGATCTCCTGCAACTGGCAGAGCATCCGGATGACACCGCCGCCGCGTATCACATCGCCCATTCACCGCTCGGTACGGTCGTGGGGCTGAGTGACCATCGTGCGGTGGGTCGCCGTCGCGCCCTTGCGCACGAAGTTCGTGACCGTATCCAGCGGGAGGGCTTCGCGGGCACGATCGCCCGATGGTTGAGCCGGGTTGCAGATGCTGCTTCTGCGTATGAATTGCGCCGTGCGCTGCAACTGGTTGAACTCGCAGAGCAATGGGATGCTTCGGGTGAATGGCGCGCAAGAGGATTGATCGATCTCGTTGAAGCGCAGAGCGTTGGTGATGCGCGACCCGCGCCGATTCAGTTGATGACCGTGCACCAATCAAAGGGACTCGAGTTTGATCTCGTGGTCCTGCCGGAACTGGAATCGAATCTCTGCAGCCAGAAGTCGTCGGTGGTGTTTACCCGGAACGGCGTGGCGGGGCCGATCGATCGCATCTCGCGCTGGATGAAATCTTCGCTTCGCGCGCTCGTGCCGGAGGTGCAGCCGTTGTACGAATCACACGCTGCGGGCATTGCTCGGGAGAGCTTGTGCGTGCTGTACGTCGCAATGACGCGCGCCCGACAGGGGTTGTACATGTTGATCAACGCGCCGGGGTTGACCGCGAAGGGTGCACCATCGACCGCAGGGAGAAAGGCAATGAGCGGTCTGTTGCGACATGCGCTGGCGGAAGGAGCGACTGAACCGGGTCTCGCCTTTGCCGCGGGCACCGATGACTGGCTGGATGACGCAACTCCTGCCGAGCGTGACGAAGCACCGACCATCAGCGCCGAGGCCATTCAACTCGCTTCGCGAGAAGGGCGCGTGGATCGGTTGCGCCGGGATGAACCGCCATCGACGCACGAAGAAGAACGCCTCCGAAGTCGTCTGCAACCGCGAGATGAACACGCGCTCCTGCGGGGGACGGCGATTCATCTGCTCTTTGAACAGATCGAGTGGCTCGAGACGTTTACTGCCGATGACGAGTCTCTCATTCAGTTGCTGCAAGGGCGGCTGCCTGCAACGGATGTCACCTGGTGCACCGCCCGAGTCAATGAGTTTCGTCGCGCCATCGCGTCGCCGCAGATCAGCGCGATCCTTCGCGTCGGAGATCGTGATGCATCGCGCCTGACCGTGGAACGTGAACTTCCCTTTGTTCGTCGGACGGCAGAGGGCATCCAAAGCGGCGTGATCGATCGAATCGTGATCACCCGTTCCCGGGAAGATGGTCCCGCGGAGTCAGTGGAAGTGATTGACTACAAGACCGATCGGGTCGGGCACGTCGAGTCCGGTGTCATGGGCGCGGTCGACCGTTATCAACCGCAGCTCCGCGCGTATGCCGAGGCGATCGCTCCGCGATTCGGCGTGGCGGCGGAGTCCGTGCGGACGAGACTCGTTCTTGTCGAGACCGGCGAGGTCATCCCCGCGATGTAGCCGCTGAATTGCGTATTCGACCCTCCGCCGGATCGTGGTACGATTCTGGCCCCGCCCGCCGGTCGGTGGGTCTGTCGATAGCGGTATCACCCCCACAGGATCAAGGTTCTCATGCCCCAGATCACGATCAACGGCAAAGTCTGCGAATTCGAGAAGGGTGAGAACATCCTTGATGTTGCCCTGCGCGCGGAGGTAGAGATTCCGCACTATTGCTACCACCCCGGATTGAGCGCACCGGCGAACTGCCGCATTTGTCTCGCAGAGGTGTGGGCCCCGAATCCGCGCAACGACAACAAGCTGGAGCCAATTCCCAAGCTCCTTCCCACCTGCCGAACGCAATGCGGCGACGGGCAGGTCGTTCGCACCGACAGCCCGAAGGCCATCGCCAACCAGAAGGCGGTCATGGAGTATCTCCTGATCAATCATCCGGTGGATTGCGCTGTGTGCGATCAGGCAGGTGAATGCTATCTGCAGGACTACTCCTATCAATACGGTCGGGGATACTCCCGCTTCCAGGAAGCGAAGAATAAGCAGCCGAAGAAAGACGTCGGGCCCAACATCCTGCTCTATTCCGATCGCTGCATCATGTGTACGCGATGCGTGCGATTCACCCGCGAGGTGACGGGAACGGGTGAGTTGATGGTCGATGGTCGTGGCTCTACGGCACAGATCGACGTCTTCCCCGGAATGGCGGTGGACAATGAACTGGCGGGCAACGTCATTGACCTCTGCCCGGTCGGCGCGCTCCTTGATAAGGATTTCCTCTTCGCGCAGCGCGTCTGGTTCCTGAAAGAGACCCCTTCGATCGATCCGATCACCGCCTCGGGCGACAACATTGAGATTCACCACAATGAAGGTGAAATCTATCGCATCAAGCCGAGGCCGAATCCCGCAGTCAATCAGTGGTGGATTACCGACGAGGTGCGGTACGGCTGGCGCTTTGTTCACGATGTGAAGCGGTTGCGACTGCCGTCGGTGAAGCGGTTGCCCGCGTTCGCGGAGACGGATGCTCCGCTGGCATACCGCGCTGCTTACGACGCGGTGAACGCAGCGTTCGAGGCCGGTGCCGGTCAAGGCCGGCTCGCGCTGCTGGTCAGCCCGATGCTCAGTTGTGAGGATGCGTACGAACTGGCAAGCTACGTGACCGCCATCGACCCGGATGCCATACTTGGTCTCGGTCCGGTTCCGTTCGCCGGTGAGGATAAGACATTCCCCGGTGGATTTACCGTGCGTGCGGAAAAGGCGCCGAACGCGCGCGGCGTCCGGCGCGTCCTGGGCAAGTTCACGAAGACGGTGCATGAGTTTGATGCGTTCCTTAGCAGGATTCAGAACGACGATGTCAAGGCCGTCGCGTTCACCGGTAACTATCCCAGCGATTGGGTGTCGCCGGAACTGCAGCGGTTCCTCACCAGCAACCATGGCAAGTTCATCGTGGCGATCGAGACGATCGCCAACGGCCTGACCGCCGCCGCCGATGTGGTGTTGCCTGGCGCGACCTGGGCGGAGAAAGCCGGCACGTTCGAGAACATCGATCACCGACTTCAGGCGTTCGAGCGAGCGATCGATCCGATCGACTATTGCAAGAGTGAGGCGCAACTCGCCATCGATCTGGCGGCCTCGCGCGAAGGTACCAGGCCCGTGGCATACAACAGCCACGCAACCCATGTGCGCATGGCAGAGGCGCACGGCCTGCCGGAGTTTCTGAACGAGATTCAAAGGCCGGCACCGAAGCGGCATATCGAAAGCGACATGCCTATGGTCGAGCTGTAAACGAGACCATCAACAAACGACAACTCGTGGCGCTATCCTTCCCTGACAGTACGTCCATACGGAAGGAAGCCCGCGATGCCGATGTTGATCGCCGCTCTCTCGCTCACCGCCTCTCTCGCGGTTGCCGATGCAACCATCTCCTCCGTTGATCTGCGGGTTCAGATCACTCCGGCAGAGAACGCATTGCGCGCCGATGCCCTGTACACCGTTGAAGGGGTCGGCACGCTCACGTTTCGCCTGCGTGATGAGATATCGATCCGTGCGATCTTTGCTGAAGAAGAAGAGATGCTGTTTCTGCGCGAGCGCGATGACCGCGACGGTGTCGGCACGGTCACCGTTCACCTTCAGGGGGGTGAACGTTCGTTGCGCATCCTGCTGGAGGGAACTTTGACCGACGATGTCGAAGCAGGTGAAATCGCCGGCGCGATTCATAACTTCGGCGTGCAGGCGCATATCGGCGAGGACGGCGTGTTTCTCTCTGACGGAAGCGCGTGGTATCCGCAGTGGATTCATGAATCGACTTCAGTCACCGAGTTGCTGCCCGGAAGTGTGGCAATCGTCCCGATTGAAGGGTGGTCGTTCGTCGCGTCGGGCGAACCGGCGGAAATGTCGCAGGACTTTGCCGCACCAGTATGGAAGTGGCGCACGCCGCGAGCGGTTGAGGGATTGTCGATCGTCGGCAACCAGCACCTCACAGAAGGTGCCGTGCACGACACTGCGGAAGGCCCGGTCGAGATTGTCACGATGTTCTCGCCGGAGCGGGCCGCCCTTGCGCCGCTCTTCATTGATGCGGCGAAGTCCTACCTCGACCTCTATGTTCCGCTCCTGGGAAGGTTTCCCTTTGCACGATTCACGATTGTGGAGAACTTCTTCTCCAGCGGCTTCGCGTATCCGGGGTTTACCGTTCTCGGCCCGCAGGTTGTCGCGATGGGGCCGCGTTCGCTCGGGTACGGATATCTCGACCATGAACTGCTGCATAACTGGTGGGGTAACGGCGTGTATGTTGACCCGGCTGATGGCAACTGGTGCGAGGCACTCGCCACCTACGGCGCGAACTACTGGCGGCGCATTGCTGATGGGGGGGAAGATGCCGGCCGCGATTGGCGACGAGATACTCTGATGAAACTATCCACCGACCCGGAAGGGCTGGATAATGCAGCACTCGATCGATTCGGGCGCGATTCCGGTGTGAATCGGTTTGTGGGGTACGACAAGGGCGCGTTTGTTTTCATCATGCTCGAACACGGTCCCGGCATGCCATTGCCCGAGACCGACCGCACAGCGTTCTGGCGTGCGTTGCGCCGATTCGCCCAGGACCATCTGGGCCAGCGCGCCGATTGGAACGATGTGCGAAAGGCGTTCGAGGCAGAGTATGAGGAATCGCGCGAAGTGTTCTTTCAGAAGTGGGTGCGAGAACACAATCGCCCGATGACCGTCAGCCCGTTTGACCGAGAGGCGTTTGCGGCCTTCTTCGACCAGATGAGCGGCTTTGAGATTCTTGATTTCGGGATCGGTCGCGATGAGAACGGTCGGTACCGGACGGTCGATCCGGCCTTCCGCGTGTACCGTGTGCTGCCGCCTGCGCAATTGATCCCAACCCTCGGCGGAACGTTCGGCCCGGGGGGGCTGCGCATTGAAGCCGACCCGGGTCGACCGGAGGTGCAGGCGTACCTTGCGCGTCGGCCTTCGGCCGAGTCCGGTGAGAACGTGCTTCTCATCGGACGCGAGTCGTTTGAACG
>CBFGRU010000117.1:0-9600 GCA_965651255.1 uncultured Phycisphaerales bacterium | reverse complement strand
CCCTCGCCAGATTTTGGATGAGTCCATCTCGATCTCTACACGATCGATCGCTAACACCTCACCGGCGGTTCCGGACACGCCTGGCGCGCGCAGCGTGACCTCCTCGAAGGTCAGCCGTCCTTGAGAATCAATGTGTGCGCGAGCGGCTGTCACATCACCACCAAGTGCACGCGAAAGAATTGGCCGTGCCTGCCGAAGCACATACCAGGAACTTGTGAATACGAGGTATGCCCCCAGAAGCAGTGCGACGATCACGAAAGCCAATCCAGCCAATCGGCGTCGCCAGACACGACGAGTTGGCAGATGAGACTCGTTGTTGGGGGTTGATTCAGCCATCGGCGGGCATCACGTTTGGGTCTGACTTGATTCTACCAATCCAGCCAGCACCCTTTCACTCTTGAAGTAAACTTCGGTACTCTGAACTTCTGCGATGATGCACTGGACTGCCAACCTTTCCAATCGGTATTCAAGCGGTGACTTCGTCATCATCAGGGATGTAGCGTGCGAGGAGTGTTCATACAACCTTCGAGGATTGGCTGCGGATGGTCGCTGCCCAGAATGTGGAACGAATGTCCGGTTAACACTTGAACACTTGGAAGGCCGATCTCACTTCGTTAGTCCTGTCCGCGAGCATGCAGGGTCTTGGTTGACCGTCATGACTCTGGCCACGCTCGGGACACTCGCGTATTCGAGTTGCTTCGGAGCCCTTCTGCTCATCATTCTTGTTCCTGTGCAATTCGCCCACCTGTTGACCGCAATACGCGTGGGGCATCGGGGGTTCACGACCGCCAATCTCGCATCCATGAGATTGCAGCGCGCGTGGGTCAGATTGACGCGACTCGGCGCGGCCGTCGGGCTGATCTCCTCGCTCGTACTTGTCATTGTGCGGCACACACTTGCTCCGGTCGATGTTGAACATGCCATCCTGCTGCTTCTCCCGTGGTGGATCACCTGCCTCGGTGAAGGATTCATGGTCGGCCTCATCGCGGCTCGCTCCTATGCTGCGCTGGGCTTTCGATGGGTCGAGTCAATCGGAGTAGCCGTTCTGTTTGCCGTCCCGCTTGCCGCACTGCTTCACTTGTTGCTCGTAGTGAATGCGGCTTCGGACGTGCCGGGTGGGTGGGTGGCCATTCACTTTGCCACATGGCCGCTTGCCGTTGTACTTCCGGCCGCGACACTGGCTTTGCTTGGCAGCGCGTTGGCGTGGATGGATGAACCAATCGGCGAGATCCTCGCATTGCGCCGGACTTCCAAAGCTCGGACACCAACAGATGGCGAACACGGTGACGATGTGGCGTCGATTCCGCTGAAAGCAGAATGACCGAATGTGACTGGCAATTCTCCAAACCGATTCTGTGCACACGGTCGATACACTGATGGAATGCCCGGACCGTTCTCTGCAACAACACGCCAATTGCCACCTCCAACATCAGCTGCACCGATGGTGTTGCGCGGGAAGTCGATCTATCTCATCGGGATCGGTGGCTGTGGAATGAGCGGCTTGGCGCGGATGCTTCAGCATGCTGGTGCTCAATGTACCGGGAGCGACAGTACTCCGAGTGAGTTGACAGAGTCGTTGGCCCGAACTGGCATTCCTGTGTCACATGATCAAGCGAACGGTCAGTTGCCGGATTCCTGTGATCTTGTGATTGCCAGTGCAGCGATCCCGCCAGATCATCCCGAGCTTCTCTCTGCACAAGCCCGCGGCCTCTCGGTTGTGTCCTATGCCGAGGCACTGGGCATACTCCAGGCATTGAAAACGGGCATTTCGATTGCGGGAACTCATGGCAAGAGCACGACCGCATCAATGCTCGCATATATCCTGATTGAAACGGGACTGGATCCGAGTGTTGTCGTTGGTGCGACCTGTCCCCAGCTCGGAGGGGGTTCACGCACTGGCGCGGCGATCGTTCCGGGAAATGGACCATACGCTGATCGTCCGGGCTATCTCATTGCAGAAGCATGTGAGTTCAATCGATCATTTCATCATCATCGCCCAATGATCGCACTGATCAATAACGTTGAAGCTGATCACTTGGACATCTATGGCTCGTTGGATGAGATCGTCGGTGCATTTGCAGAATTTGCCCAACTGATTCCGGCGCGGAAAGATGGAGGAAGACTGCTCCTCGCCCACGACGAAGCTCATCGTCGCGTCATTTCAGCGGGACTTCAGTGTCATATCGCAACTTTCGGATTCAACCCGGCTGCGGATTACGTGATTCAGTACGACATCGATTCGCAAACCGTCACCCTGCAGCACGAAGCGCAGACTGTGACTTCGTGGTCGCTTCGCGTACATGGCGAACACATGGCGAAGAATTCAGCAGCCGCTGCGATTCTCGCCCAGTGGTGCGGAGCGGAATGGAACAAGATCGGGCAAGCACTTTCAGAGTTTCGTGGTCTCGATCGCCGAATGCAGTACCTCGGGCAACGTGATGTCCCCGGCGGTAAGGTCGCCGTCTATGACGATTATGGGCACCACCCTACCGAGATCGATGCCACACTTCGAGCACTCCGGCAATCGGTTCCGCATGAACGGCTGATTTGCGTCTTTCAGCCCCACCAACACTCGCGAACTCGGTTTCTCCTGAACGAGTTTGCAGAGAGTTTTACCCACGCAGATGTCGTCATCGTTCCGCACATCTACTTCGTACGAGATTCGGAGTTGGAGAAGATGCGCGTATCCGCAGCGGACCTTGTCGACCGTTTGCGTCGGAAAGGTGTGATGGCGATGCATCTCTATCCCTTCGAGGCGATCGTCGAGCAATTGGAAGTGATCTGCAGACCGAATGATTTGCTCGTGATCATGGGTGCCGGTCCGGTTTGGAAGGTTGGCCGCGATTTTCTGAAATCACATCAGGCGGACGAGGCATAGCTGCATCACATGCCTGTCAGCCGATCCAGTCTGTTTGCGGACCTTGATGTGGAAGTGCATCTTGATGTCCCCATGGGACCATTGACATGGTTTGGCGTAGGTGGCCGCGCGGATGTTTTGATCAAACCGCGATCGATAGATGCTCTGGCGACGATGGTGCGCCGAGCTTATCGGCAGGGTGAGCGTCTGCGGGTTCTCGGCAGCGGCGCGAACCTGCTCGTCGCAGATTCGGGAGTGGACGGCATTGTCATTCATTTAGACTCGCCGGCATTCAAGAAAATGACATTCGAAGATGAAGCAGGAGATCCTGTCCTGCGCGCCATGGCGGGCGCGGATCTTGCCAAGACGATGAACGAGTCGGTCCGCCGTGGACTCGACGGTCTGACACACTTGGCAGGTATACCAGCGTCGATCGGCGGAGCGGTGTGCATGAACGCGGGAGGGCGATTCGGATCAACCGGAGATACGATCCGCAGCGTGCTTTGCATGACTCGGCAAGGGGAATCAGTTGCGTACCCTGCTCATCAACTCAGCTTTGAATATCGCACCTCAAATGTGCGCGATCCGATCATTCTTGGTGCAACATTCAACCTTGTTCCAACGGATCCGATCGAGCTGAGGTCACGCGTGAAGGAGATTTTCAGCTTCAAGAAAAGTACACAACCGCTGGCGGAACATTCCGCGGGCTGCACATTCAAGAATCCGATTGATCCTGAAACGGAAGAGCGCGTATCGGCCGGCAAGCTCATCGACCATGCAGGACTCAAAGGAACGCGATTCGGCGGTGCGGTGGTGAGTCAACAACATGCGAACTTCATCGCCTGCGAACCCGGTGCAAGGGCTGACGATGTCATTGCGTTACTCGAGCACATGCGAGGCCGCGTGTACGATGTTCATGGAATTCGACTCGAAACCGAAGTGGCAATCTGGCGGCGGGGTACAGAAGAATGACAGGCCGACCAACAGTGTTAGTACTCATGGGTGGGCCCGACGCTGAACGTGAGGTTAGCATTCTTTCGGGTACTGCGGTGGCGGATGCGTTGCGCCACAGTGATCGCTTTACCGTGGTCGATTGTGTGATTGAACGCCCTGCCGCAATCGACCTGGCTGCCTTGCCCGGCGACGTTGTATTCCCGGTACTGCACGGAAGTTGGGGGGAAGGCGGTCCACTTCAGCTCATCCTTGAAGAACTTGGACGTCCTTTTGTAGGGTGTGATTCGCGCTCCGCAGCCCTTGCAATGGACAAGATGCGAACCAAAGAACTTGTCGGCAGCCATGGCGTACTGACGCCGAAAGCGGTCGAGATTTCACAGAATGATCTCTGTGAAGTCGAGTTGCCAGTGGTTGTCAAACCCGTCGATGACGGGTCAAGCGTGGACATCCGAATCTGTCGTACCGCGCAAGAACTTACGGCCGCGCGCGAACAGTTGCATCCCCGCCGGCGTCGATTGATGATTGAACAGTACATTCATGGCCGTGAACTTACGGTGGGCATTCTTCAAGGTGAGGTGCTGCCTGCCATTGAGATTCAGCCATCGGTTTCCTTTTACGACTACGAAGCCAAGTACGATCGCAATGACACCCGATACTTGATCAATCCACGTCTTCCAAAGTCCGTGGGCGAGGTCCTTGTGCGAGACTCGCTTGTCGCCTGGCATGAACTTGGATGTCGCGATCTGGCCAGAGTTGATTTTCGGCTTGATGATCACGATCGCGTGTGGTTTCTTGAACTCAATACGATGCCGGGATTCACGACCCACTCACTGTTACCCATGGCGGCCAGGGCGCATGGCCTTGAAATGCCCGAACTCTGCGTTCAGCTCGTCGAAGAGGCGCTTGTCCGATCGGGTCGTACTTCAACTGTCCGGACATGATTTTCAAGTCCCTCGACACATTCACGCCGATGTCCACCATTGGCATGACGAATATGCCCGGAGAACGCAATGGCTCGTAAGAAAAGCTCCAGGTCGCTGCGCAAGTCGAATCGCCGATGGCCGGACTTCAGTTCTTCGACGATCAAGCGCGGTGCGGTTACCGCACTTTGGCTGATAGGGGTCGTCACGGTCGGTTCGCTTTGGGCATTCGGAGGGCCGCGACTGGAGGCGTATGCAGATGCCGCACTTGCCGGTGAGTCAATTGTGGTCAAGTTCGCTGATCCCCCGCTGTGGTTGCATGAAGACCTTGCAGATGAGCTTTCCTTCCTCGCCGCTCAGCAAATGATCGATAGTCCGTTTGATCGCGAGGGATTGCAGTCTGCGGAAGAGGCACTTGATCTGACCGGATGGTTTGAGGCAATTCATCGGGTCGAGCGAACGGCTCCAGATCGCGTTATCGTGACCGCGCAGTTCCGTACACCGTTTGGACTCATTCGCGATTCATGGGGAGCGCACCTTGTTGATCGCGATGGACACCTCCTTCCGCGTCGCTATCCGAAGAATGCCGAGCCGACGCTCTTGCCGATTCTCGTTCATCCGATTGCCAATCGACCTGCATCTGCGGGGGACATCTGGCCCGGCCCGGATATTCAGGCAGGTCTTTCCCTTTCAGAGATTCTGATGGACCGACCCTGGTTTGATCAGATTGCAGTCATCGACCTTGGCGAGTTTGCTCAGACCGAATCAATCTGGCTCACGACACAGAACAACGCACGAATACTCTGGGGCCGAGCACCGGGTCAGGAAGTCGGTGCCGAGGTCCCGCATACGCAAAAACTGCAGTACCTTGATTACTTCTATGAGCAGTACGGGACGATCAATCGCGGCCTTGCGTCAATCGACATTACGCACGACAAGGTGTACGCACATGATTGATCCTTGAACCACGAATCTCTGGTGGTTTGGTTTTCCCCGCTTCTTGGCGCCTGATCCATGCATCATGGCAGGGATACCATCGTGGAGCGATGAGCTCGCTGACTTCACAACCCGTTCCGATTGACGAGCAGCCACTTGTCCTGCCACGGTCGTTGATCGTGTGGGCGTTCTTGTGGCTTGTCGGCTCGTGGCTTGTGGCAATCGGTCTTCGGCAACCACTCTACCCCTCAGCGGCCAGCTACGAGCCAAGCGTACGAATCATGCTCTTGTCCGTCAGTCTGGGATTGATGATTGGCTGGCCGTTGCTCCGACTGAGTGAGGTGCGCTCGCCATGGCCTATTCGACAGACATTGTTGGATTTGATCGTGCTGCTTTCGATGGTGCAGATTGTCATCTGGCCATTGCGTCTCGTCACAACCTGGTCAAATGAGAGAACTCTGGCTCTGGATTTGGTCATCATCGGATGGGCATCGCTCGCAGCAGTCATGATTGCTGCCTCCGTTGGGACTGAACGTCATGGTCCACGACTTCTTTCAATGATTGCGTGTGTGGCAATGTGCCTGGCGGGTCCCGCAGTCGCGTGGCTGTCACTCGGCTTCGGTCTTGAAGCGTTTGAGTTGGTTGACCTCAGTCCTCTGCTTGCAGTTCATGCGCTGACAGAGGGTACCGGACCGCTTGAAGCTGTTCAGTGGATGCTCATCGGCCTGCTCCTTGCCGCTGGCGCAGTCGGCTGGACGACACTGGCTCTGCTTCATATTGTCTATTCCCGGAACGCACTCGCGCGTTCGGAGTAAACAAAGGCAGGATGACCGCGCCGAGAATCTGCACGGCGTGTTTTTTCTTTGCGTATGGACCGAGTGACCGCCCGACTCCCGGGCGGGGGCGATCCTCAGAAAGGATGATGCACGATGGAATTCATGACCGCCGAGGAAAAGGAACGCCTGGAGGCCGAACTCAAATCGTGCAGCAGGAAGCGGAACGAGATCATTGAACGCATCGCGGAAGCACGTGCCAAGGGTGATCTCAAGGAAAACGCTGATTACCACGCCGCTCGCGAGGACCAGGCCCACAATGAGGCCATGATTGCGAAGCTTGAGGAGCGTCTGAAGCACGCCAAGGTCGCTGACTCTGAGTCAATTCCCGCGGACATGGTCTTCGTCGGCGCGACTGTCAAGCTCAAAGATCTCGATAACGATGAAGAAGAGTTGTACCGCCTTGTCGGCGAGGCCCGCGTTGCGTTCGACCTCGACTACATCGAAGTCTCGCTTAACAGCCCGATGGGACAGGCGCTGCTTCGCGCTCGCATCGGCGAGGTTGTTCGCGTCGAACAGCCACGAGGAGAGAAACGCTTTGAGATTCTGGGAATCGTCTGATCCGCGGCGCTTACGACATCAGTTGTTTGACCACCATTGATGACGGGAATCTTCAGGATTGCCGAGTCAAAACGTCATCTGGATCTGCGATCGGATGACAACTTGACCATTCTCATCTGCTGAGTCGGCGCGCCAACCCGCACCAGATGAGGCGAATGTATCACTGACACCGTTGAATCCATACCCCAGATCCCATTGCACCTTGAGTTTGTGTTTCCGGAAGTAGTGCGAAAGTCCAAGAGTAATCAACGACAACTCATCGTGACCCGGTATGCGATCGCTCCCCCACTCATAGCGAAGGAAGAGCTCATCGGCAGGGGTGACAAAGACACCGGCTTGAATGGTCAGGATCGAAACTGATGTCTCCTCCCCATGATCAGGATCAACTTTACGTTGTCCGTACGCCGCAAACGCATGCCATCCCGGTGACTTCACTGTCGCGTCAAGTGTCCATCGCCAGTCGTCCGCACGAACGTTGCTGGCGTCGCCGAACTCACCTCTTTGCCAATTCACACCCGCGCCCAGCAGGACAGCCATGCGTTGTTCTTCATCCGGCCAACCGGTGAAATCCGCAAATCCCCGCCAAGAGCCATCGGTCACAAGCCACTCGATACGCCCGGCAAGCGCGAGGTCGGTGTCGCTCTCCAAACTGGATGAGTTGGCAAAACCATCTCCGTCATGTAACGCAGCACGCCAATGCAACCTCTCACCCTGATAGCCCACCTGGATGCCTTGTGATCGGCCGATTTCAATTGCACCGTGCGCGAGCGATCGTTCAACTGCGGTCGTGCGAAAGGTCGAGACATCCTGTTCCCGACTGAACGCGGGCCGAAACTGACCGATGGTCAGATCGAGTCCATCAACGATGTCTTTCTGCACGTAGCCGTCTTCCAATTGCAGCCATCCACCGGAACGACTATGGGTGGCTTGAACCCGATAACGAATCGATGGGTCGACCACGTGCCCGGAGAAGATGAGCCGAACTCGACGTGCTTCGAATCCCGCCAATGTTCTGTCCTCGTCCTCGATACTCGAGTCATTCCGTCTGGAAAGCACATGTCGCCACTGAATACGTGCTTCCAGATTGAGGCGAAACGCATTCTCTATTGAGGCGAGGTAAGGGAGACCATCCCAACCCATGATGCCTGACGACTGGAGCGACGTGCGTTGCTCTGCATCAACAAGCGCTTCGAGCACAAGTTTCTGTATCACGGTCTCTCGCTGCCACGTGTCCCACTCGCTCGCGGAAGACTCGATAGCTTGAATTGACGACTCAAGCGACGCAATTCGTCTCTCGAGCGACCGGTCATCCTGCTGCCCAAGCACGGGAGCATGGGTTTGCAGCAAAACACCACTGAGAAGGATGACCCAAAGGATTGAATGCCTGCACACAGGGCGATGATACCGAGTTTCAATTGATCGCGAAATGAGTTTCCTGGGGGGACGCGCTTGCCTGCGTGAACCGTCCTGGGTACTCTCGTTCATCTCTGCAGTTGTTGAGGAGTTCTCTTGATGCTCATGTACGATTACCGCATACCGGTTGTTTCCCTCACAGTGTGAGCGGCGAGCATTCAGCGCAGCAACTGCTTTGTAGTTGATCGATGGAATGAAAATGCGACCCGCTCCCCCAAGGCGAGCGGGTTTGTTCGTTTCCGGTGACTCTTTCCGACGACGGGTCAGCACTCGACAACGCGAACCCTCTCGCCACTCAAGTTTGCAACGGCAACCCACGAATGGTTGGCGCATAAGGACAGGCGAAAGAGGTATCACGTGCAATTCATCCGAATGCTCTGGCGACTTGGTGAGGGGGAGCGATGGCGATTCCTTGGTGCCGCTGGCGCGCTGGTACTCGCCTCTTGCTTCCTTTACCTTGCACCATTTGTTCCTCAGGTGGTGTTGGATGGAGTCATCTCTTCTGAACCCGAGAAGGCGTCCAGATGGGTCCACCGTGCAGTCAGTATTCTCGGGGGGCGCGCGTGGCTTGTGCAGAATCTCTGGTTCCCGGCCGCAATCGTCGTAGGGCTGACTGCGATTGCAGGAGTTCTCACCTATCTGCGCAGCCGATGGTCAGCTCGCGCAAGTGAGCGCATTACTCAACGCGTACGTAATCGTGTCTACGGGCATCTTCAGAACCTCCCCAGTCGGTACTTTGACACTGCGGAGTCCGGTGATCTGTTGCAGCGCGCAACGAGCGATGTTGAGACGGTTCGCGTGTTCCTCGCCAATCAGGTTGTCGAGATTGGCCGCGCAAGCATCATGCTTCTCGTTCCGATTCCACTCATGCTCGCGATTGACCCGCGAATGACAGTTCTATCAGTTCTGGTCATTCCGCCGATCGTGCTTTTCTCTTGCCTGGTCTTCCTTCGCATCCGAAAGACTTTTCTGAAGGTCGATGAAGCAGAGGGAAGAATGACCTCCACGCTGCAGGAAAATCTGACCGGCATTCGGGTCGTGCGCGCATTTGCACGGCAGGAATACGAGCAAGGCAAGTTCAATACTGCGAATCAGTCGCACCGCGAATTGGATTACAAGCTCTATG
>CBFGRU010000116.1:0-9736 GCA_965651255.1 uncultured Phycisphaerales bacterium | reverse complement strand
CACCCTTCCCGACGTTGCCGGGCGTGTCGGACCAGTTGTTCGCAAAGAAGCGCATGCCGGAGAAGATCAGATAGTCCGATCCGCTAGCGACGACGCCATCGGCGGTACCGAGATTAAAGAGCGGACGCGTATTGCTTGGGCCATAAGTGGCCACGATCATTCGCTCCTGCTTCGATCGGCCGGACTTCTGCCAGGTGCCCAGACCGCCCTGCCAGGTGTCACCTCGCTTGAGCAGGAGAATATCGGGATAGCCATCGCGCAGCTTGCTGTACGCCTTCGCGATTGTCTTGTACTCGTAGACGTTCCCGGTGGGATTGAACGGGTCAGCGCCGACCTCGGGGTCGTTCGGCGTGTGGTACATGTACAGATCGGTATCGACGCCGGTTGAGTTCGAGACGTAGATGATGCGGGCATCGTTGTAATGATCGGGGTGATCGATCATCGCGTTAAAGTCGGTCCAGCCGTCTGCGGTCATGGGCAGGCCGGTGAAGTCGTGCAGGCCGTCGCCGTCTTCATCGTAGCCGTAGCCGAGTTCGCCGTAGTTTCCGTTTCCACCGGAACCGCCTCCAGAACCACCACCACCACCTCCGCCGGAGCCCGATCCGGAATCATCGCCACCACCAGAACCGGAGCCCGAGTCACCACCATCGCCGCCACCAGCGCTGCCATCACCTCCGCCGGGCTGGCTGCCAGAGCCGCCGGAACTACCGCTGCTGCCCTGGCCACTTCCCGAGTTGTTGCTGGTGCCACCACCATTCGTTTCGTTGCCGGGCGACCAGGCAACATTACCACCGGTGCCACCGCCAACGCGGCCGCCACTTCCGATGAGTTCGCCGCCGCCTTCGGTCAGGTCGAGCAGTTCTCCGCTTCCGCCACCGATGGCGCTTCCACCGCCGGTACCACCTCCACCTCCACCACCGCCGCCGCCGCCGCCGGAGCGCTTTCCACCACTCTTGAAGCCGGGGCTGGAACCGCCGCCGGAGTAGCCGCCGGTGGACGATGAATCGCCGGACCAATCGAAGCCACCATCGCTTCCGCCCGAACTGCTGCCACCGGTCAGTGCTTCATCACCTTCCGAGCCGCTTCCGCCTTCGCTGGCGGTCGCTGCACCGGATTCCGGCTGCGCAAAGGGATCAAGCGTCGATTCCTCGAGCAATCCCTGCTGCACGCCGTATTGGTCAGCATCCGATTTTGCGAACTCGCCATCGACATCTTCTTCACTGATTGCCTGCATCGCGATGCTTGGCGTGAGGGCCATGCGCCAGACACCATTGGTGCGATAGACGATGGGCCGAAAGTCGCGCATTGCATACGAATTCGGCAATCCCATTCGCAGGGCATCGAGTTCGCCAATGCTCGCCCCCGCCAGCACGAGACTCTTCGCGGAAACAAATGCATCCAGACGATCAATGACCGCGCGGTATTGCTGATTCGCTCGTGCGGGATCGTTTACCTGCCCCCGCTCGAGCGGAAGTCCGAGGACGCTCATGCCCAAACCGGGCTGCATTTGACGGGCTGAGTCAATGACACTCGTGAGGAAGTGCGCGAGATTCTTTGCATAGCGCTCACTCGCGGCGTTCAGCGTTCCCGGTTCGATTGAACGGAGAAGCGATTCGCTCCCGCGGCCATCAAGCGTGAGCGGCGCCCCTTCAACCTGAATGGTGATCAATCGTCCCGGCTGCTTCGCGCTCGCCGTTGCGATCCGGTCCAGGAGTTGGCTGCCGAGTTGCTGAAAGCGATCGCGATCGCCATAGAGCAGGTCTTCGCTTCGAAGCGACAGTCGGACGAACACCGGCCCTTTGGCGGACTTGATCTGCAGATCGTTGCTGCCAACCGCGGCGACGGGACGCGCAAGCAACCCGAGCATGACCGCAAGTATCGCGACGAACAGATACCGCCAGTCAAGTGACGCCCACTTGCGTCGATTCAACAGGCCTGAGATTTGAAGCGTCATGCGATCCATGGCAGCGCGACTCCTAACTCGCGAGATCCCAGCGCCGCACCTTGCAGCGCGCACTGCTGGAAGCTTCATAAACAACGTGGCTGATTGCCAGTGAGCAATCCAATTCACCCGTGTTTCCCTCTGCGCCGGAACAGAACATTCCCAAGGGTTTGCCTTGTCGATACAAACAGACCGTTCATTGAGCGGAATGCGTCAGAGACGTTGCGGACATTCGGTTGCGTGTCATGCATCGCTTGTATTCATCGAGAAGTGGCCAATCGACCACCGATTACAAGCTGCAATCGCCGTTTCTCGTGCGATGCTGGCGGGCTTCGCCCCTGTCAACTGCGCGCCATTTCTGGCTCGCAGCGATTCGCCTCGACACTTGCGGAAGGGTGATGCTGGTCCCTTTCGCCCCGATCGACACCTGCCGCTGTGGCAATCGCCGATCCACCTTCGCTCTTCACTCGACCTGGATATCAGACCGGCTCAAGGAAGTCTGCATCGACTTCCAGCGCCGCACCCTGGCCGAGAATGTCTACCTGCAGTACGAAACGCGCAAGCCGTTTTCGTTCAATGACCATGCCTTCCAGACCGAAGAACGGCCCGCGAGTAATGCGACACCGTTGTCCGACGGCTGCAAACGGATACAGGTCCAACTCCGCACCGGCCGTGAGCGCCTGTGCGATCTGACTGATTTCTTCGACGAACCGTGACTGGTTCTGAACTTCAATTACACGACAGACGCGCTTTGTGCTGATCGCCGTAAAGCCGTCATCTCGCTCGCCATACATGAACAGGTAACCGGGAAAGAGCGGCAATTGTGCTCGCATCTTTCGGCCACGGATAAGACGTGTTCGGTCAACCAGCGGCATGAAGAAGGGCACACCCTTCGCACCGAGGTGGCGGGCAACCGCCTTTTCCTGTCGCGACTTGGTGTGCAGCACCATCCAGCGACCGTTCTCGCCGCGAAGGTGGCTGCCACTGTGAATGTCAAAGGGCGACTGAGCCCCAATCAGGGCCTCGCACTGAACTCCCATTTTTCCCCGCTTCCCATTCTTCCTATGTTCCCGCCGCTTACAGCCCTGGTATGACCGGCGAAAACCTTCTTCCTTTCGCTGACAGTTCCATCCGATGCTTCCCAACATCGGCATTGGCGTCTAACGAATACAGCAAGGTACCTCTTCTCGTGACAAAAACAAGCACGAAGAACTACAAGTCTGTTTCGTCACCCATCGAAAGATGGTTCGCATGAACGTGCTAATCGCGCACGTTTCCCCGGGATACCCCCCGAGCCGACGTCCGGTAACGACACAAACGGGTAAGTGTTTCTCCAGCAACTTCCTTTCAGTTCTGAAGATAGAGATAGACCCCTGCCGCGCCGGCCGCCAGGACGAGCAGGGCCGCCAGACCGCCAAACAGGATTGATCCCCAATCACGATCGACAGAAGTGCGCCAACTCTGCTTACTCGATCCACCGCCGAAGATCTGTGCCATGACTTCCCGATCACGCCCATCCGCCCTGACGGCACCCGGTCGGTCCCCTTGGCGGACCGTCGCCAGTTCGCCCCGAGTGGCTGGTGTTGCTTCCTCATAGTCACCCCGCTGAATCGCGCTCAGGGCTTCATCCTTCTCATCCAACGCAGCTTTGAGGTGAGCGATATCTCTTCGTAGTTCGATGACCGTCGCCCGCGCCGATTGGGCATCCACCATCGCCTCATCGCGTCGTTTCTCGAGTGAAGAAATGCGCTCGCGAAGCGATGCGAGTGCATCGTCACGATCACGGAGCGAATCCTGCAGGTCCGACATCTGTGCATCGAACTCCCGCGAACCTTCAGCCGCGGCTACATTTTCCTGCTGCTGTCGATCTTCTGCGGCGTTCCGCAGTCGCTCAATCTCTTGTGACAGCTCCGCAATCTTGTCCGCCAGATTCGAATTCTCAATCGCCAATTGCTGCTGCGACGCCTGGTGTTCTGAGATGGCTCGCTCGAGTTGGGACGAACGTGCCGTCGCTGCGTGAATCGACTGCTCCGCATCGTGAAGCTTGCGGATCAGCGCCTCACGCTCTTCGCCGACCGATTCCAACCGAACCTGAAGCTGATGGTGCGAATCATGGTCAGCAACTGCTCGCGACTCGAACTCAGCGATCCGACCATTGGCCGCAGTCAACAGTGAGTGCAGTTCGCGTACCTGATTCGCGAGTTCGTCACGTTCAGCCAGAGATGACGCTGAGTTCTTCTCCGCCTCCTTCTTTGCGGCGGTTTCGGCATCGTGATTCCGTTGTAACTCGTTCGCGCGCCGGGACAGTTCATCGCGTTCTGTCTCGACTTCCTGCAACTGCGATTCCAACTCGGAAATCCGTTCCCGCAACCCGGAGTCAAGTTGCCTGCTCTTCTCCCACTCGGCTTCACGGGCAGCAAACTCCTCGCGCAGTGCGCGCACCGACTCCGAGTGTTCATCGGCAGCGCGTTTCACCTGCCCCGCCAACTGGACGACCTCGGCCTCTCGCATTTCTCGCGCACGCACCTGAGTGGCCAACTCTTCCGTACGATCCTGAAGCTCACGGCTTCGACTCGCAAGGTTCTCTTCCAGCAATCGGATTGACTCGGCGTACTCGCTCTCGAGGCGATCGCGCTCCGCGGCATGCTGCGCGACGACTGCTTTGAACTCTTCGCGCACACGATCCAACTCCAGTCCAGTCCGCTTCTCACGTTCGTGTGCCGATGCACGGTCTGCAATCTCCGACCGAAGCTTGGCGATTTCCGTCTTGTGGCTCTCGTGCGCGTTCTCAATCTCGGCCTGCAACGATTTCACTCGCTGCTCTGCTGCCAACCGCGCTTCAGCAACTGCTTGTTCAAGTTCACTCGTTGCCGCAGTTCGTTCGGCTTCCAGCTCGGAGATGCGTTCAGCCCGCGCAGCCAATTCAAGCTGCACCTGTTCGATGTCCACCTCAAACTGGCGGGCTACCCGCGCGGATTCAATCTGCTGTAGCGACGCGGACTTCTGGAGTTCCGCGGCTCTCTTCTCCGCAGCAGTGACCTGCTCTTCCAGCGCACGAATGCGCTCTGCCAACGCTGCTTTCTCGCTTTCGCTCGCAGCGAGCGCCCCGGCATGGTCGGCAGTCAATGTCAGCTTCGCCTGAAACGCCGCCAGCTCCTTCTCAATCTGCACCTTTTCCGTTCGCGCCTGTTCCAGTGCAGTCCGGAAACTGTTCGACTCGGCCTCATGTTGTTGCCGTAACCGTGCAGTCTCGCGTTCAGTCACCTGGAAGGTTCGCTCGAATTCCTCCCCCAATTTTTCCTGGGTGCGAAGCTCCTGCGCAAGTCGCTGTATCTCCCGGTCACGCGCCAATAACTCATTACCGGACTGCCTGAGTGATTCGCGCAAGGCCTCGCATTCGGCTTCATGGGCCGCGGCGGACTGAGTGCGCTGTTCATCGGAATCGGCGCGCACATCGTTCAGGAGTGCCTCCAACTCCTGCACTCTTGCATCGCGATCCGCGAGTTCTTGTCGAACGGCGGCAAGTTCCGCGCGAAGCAAGAGCATTGAGTCCGTATCCGGTTCGTGATCACGGGTGTCGTCCCCGGTGACCGGGCCACTTGGTTCAAACTCAGCAGACTTGTCGTTCAGCCCAGATTCTTCATCACCATCTTCTTCGTCATCAATTGATTCCGCCCGACCCGCTCGCGCAATGGCGACTGGCGATCCGTTCGAGTGAGCACTCCCATTGCTCGGTGCCACGACTCGCCGCTCTCCAAATCCTGGGACATCATCGAGCCGGTAATAAAGTGAATAAGGCCCGATTCTCACGCAGTCACCATCCTGCAGCGGTGACTCCAGAACCGATGATTCATTCACTTGAATCCCGCGCGTCGAATTCAGGTCGCGCACGATGGGTCCCTGCACTGTGGGATCAATCACACAGTGTTCACGACTGACCGCGTTATCGTGAAGAACAAGCGCGTTCCGGCTGGAACGGCCGATCGTGACGACTTCACCGTTGAAGACGAAGTAACGAGATCGTCTCCGGCCCTTCTTCCGGATTTCCAAGTGAGGCATCACCCTTCCCCAACACACCGATCGCTGAACAGCGTCTGCTCACACCTGGTGAGCATCCCACCGCTGCCGGACCACTGCATCAGACCACGCAAATCCCACCCGGTCAAGATGAAATCGCACTTGCTCGTGGCAACAAGCGAGTCTGCGTGTTTTTCGGACCTTCTGGAAAGTGCAAAGTAATTCGTCATTTTCCAGGCAACCGGTCGTCAGTGCACGACGCCCGAAAGAAAGGCCGCGGTGGGATTCGAACCCACGATGGCTTACGCCAACGGATTTGCAATCCGCTCCCTTGGTCCACTCGGGCACACGGCCGGGAGAGTCAGGAGCATATTCCACCCCGATCGACCGGGCAATGAGCGATGACGTCCAGCGACGCCCATTGAGAATGGTTGACTATCGACGCTCTCGATCGGGTTCAACCGCGAGTCGCTCGCGCGGCGCATCGCGCCGTAGAACGGCTCGTCGATAATCAAGGGAAGTGGGCGGCTGACCAATCATCCACACTCGTGCAGTACTGCGTTGAACGCGCGTCACGCGCGCTTCCAGCGCCATGCCGGTCTGTGGGTCTCGTACCGCCATCATCGCTCCCGAATCAACATCGGGGATACACACATGAAACTTCTGCCCCGGCTGTAATCCGTGCGATGATCCCGCCATGACTTCCAACTCACGAAGCCCGATCTGCCGCGCGATTCGCATTTCGGTCACCGTTCGCGGAGCCACTTGCGCCAGACGTTCGGCGGTTGCTTCCACCGCGCGCTTGGTCGCACCCCCAAGTGGAGTTTCCCAGAACAGGTAACTTCCAAACGCAACATTCTGATACAACTCGCCGGTCGGGGTCTTGCCAGCGCCGGCCGTACCCACAATCTGATCCACGGAGGCGACTCGTGCTGTCGCCAGATCGATGATGGTCACATCCACTGCGACAACCGCTTCATTTTTTGGTCCGAAGATGCCCCACCGGCTGGTTTCCCGACCAACGTCGGCGGTGTGATGAAAATCCGTTACCTTCCCGATCAGCACCAGATCCACATGCCCCGCGCGTCGCCGAATCTCACCCAGTTGTTCTACGAGGGCAGCCGGAGCACGATTCACCAGCGCCGCGACCTCGCTTGCGAAGCGTTCATCAACGCGCACATCGAACCGAGCATCGTTCACCAGCGCTTTCGCGATCGATTCACTCATTCCCGACCCGATGTCACGCCAGCCAGTGGCACTGTTTCCCGGATTCTCAAACTCACCGATCACCACCACCAGTTGCTTGGGACGGCTCGAATCCGACAATGATGCAGCGCGACCTCCGGGCGGACCCTCGAAGGAGAACGGAGCACTCAACGAAGCGCACCCGTTCATCGCAAGAACGGCGGTGATGGCCGACAGGATCGAGCACACTCGGCGGAACCCTTGCATCGTTGCCAGCATCGGCCCGACGGGGCCTTCCGCTTGAAATCCGCAGAGGCCGCTCCAGCTTGTCCCCCTCGTCGGTCGAAGGTAGTCTCAGAGGTCGTTTCATGATCAGTTCGTCAGCGAACCCGCTGACCCGTCGCCCGTACTGAGTTGCCGGAGACCGCCCGTGGCCAACGCCGTTCGAGTCATTGCTGCATTGTCCGTGGTTCTACCCCTGATGGCAGTCATCACACTTCCATTGGCCGCCCAGCAGGATGACGCCACTGCACAGGCCGCCCGTGACCTTGAGCGTGAAGCCGAAAGGGCTGCCAGCGACCGCAGGGTTGCGCCCATCAGCGCCCGGACACGCGACCAGGGGGGTCCCAGTACGCGCACTGCTCCGGCATTGCTTCGCGAAGGAAGCTACCTGACTGATATTGTCGGTCTCCTCAGGCCGGACCCCCAAACGGGCACCTGGGTATTCATCCTTGAGCGTTCGACGGACGAGACCGGTTCGACCGGTGCGCCGCCGCAATTCATTGTTCTGCCATCGACTCCCCTTGAGCAGATGCAACGTACCGTGGAGTCGACCGACCTTGAAGTCCTCTTTCGAATGAATGCGCGGGTCTACGCCTTTCAAGATCGCAACTACATTCTTCCGATCGGCGCAGCCCAACTCGATCGCTACAGCGAAAGCCCCACCGAGCCCCGTGCAAACCAGCCGGACACTGCGGGTGATGAAGCACAAGGCACCCGCGGAAACCAATCCGCCACCGATATTCTCCAATCGCTGCGCGAAGAAGTCACTCTGCCGCGGGCTTTGGAAGGGGTACCAGAAGAGGCAAATGAGGCATCCGCCACGACCGGGGGCGGTCGCGCGACAATTGAAGAGAACTCGCTCGTTGTCAATCGTCGCGGCCGATTGTCGCGGAACGCAACCGGCGCGTTCGTCTTCGTATTCGATGCCGATGCCACCGGCCTCGCCGATCCCCCGATGACGCTCCTGCCCTGCCTGCTCCTTGAACGTCTTCAGCGCGAGTATCACCGGGGCGGTTCCGGTGCGACGCTCCTCATCAGCGGCAGCGTCTTCACCTATCGGGGCCGCAACTTCTTGCTCCCAACGGTCTACCGGCTGGAACGAACCAGCGGCAATCTTCGACGCTAAGCCGAACGCCCAACGAGCGACTGGCGAAACCACTCGACGGTTTCGCGCAGTCCTTCGTGGAACTCGACGATCGGTTCGTACCCGAGCACGGACCGCGCCGCTTCGATCGACGCCATGCTGTGCTTCACTTCGCCGGTTCTCACCGGGCATGCTTCGTATTCCGCCGGGACACCGAGCGCATCTGCCATCGCGTTGAGAAGATCAAGCACCGTGTACCGCCTGCCGCACGCGATGTTCATCGCCTCGCCCTTCAGTTCGCGTTCGCTGGCACCAGCGAGCAGGTTCGCCCACACAACGTTGGAAACGTGTGTAAAGTCGCGGCTTTGTAATCCATCGCCGTAGATTTTCGGCCGGCGCCCTTCGAGCAGCGCCTTCGCAAATGCCGGAATCACCGCGGCGTACTGCGAATCGGGACGCTGCCTCGCGCCGAAGATGTTGAAATACCGCAGCGAACACGTTGAGATTCCGTAACAATGCGCCCACGTGGCGAGCCAATGCTCACCCGCCAGTTTCGCGGTCGCATAAGGCGACCTCGGGTCTGGCTTCATCGTCTCCACCTTCGGAAGTTCCGCACCATCGCCGTACACCGAACTGGATGCGGCGTACACCACCCGTCTCACCCCCGCTTGTCTTGCCGCGTCCAGCACTCGCAGCGTTCCCGTCGCGTTCACTTCATGATACACAAGCGGCTTTTCCACCGATTGCGGGACACTTCCCAGCGCCGCCTCGTGGTATACCACATCACACCCCGAAACGGCTTCACGCAATCCCGCCTCATCCAGAATCGACGCCTTGATCAACCGAACCCGTGGCGAGGCCGCATCCAAGTGTGCCGCGAGGTTGTCCAAATGGCCGAACGACAAATCATCCAGCACCGTCACCCGCGCGCCGCAATCCACCAAGGCATCGACCAGGTGCGATCCGATAAACCCCGCCCCGCCCGTGATGCAGACGTGGCGATCCTTGAAGTACGCATCAACCCGCTTCCGGAGCGCCGGCGAAGGGGAACTGATTGTCGAACTTCCTTGCGCAGCCATTGGCCGCGATTGTAGCGGGGCGATCAATCCCGGTGCGCACCCCCCCATCGCTCAATCCCCAGCGTGCCCGAATCGCCCCTTACCGGGGTCCATCCTGCCGAACGGGTTCGCCATCCCGCTGCCCGCCGGACGCATCGGCTTCCGGGG
>CBFGRU010000115.1:0-9850 GCA_965651255.1 uncultured Phycisphaerales bacterium | reverse complement strand
GCACTCATCAACGCGACGGTTTCGTACACGACGTAGCCGATCGCAAGCGCCAGTCCTGCAACGATCGCCAGCACGATGTTCCGCAGCCGGTACCACGGTTTGCGTCGGCGATTCACTACTCGGGGCTCTTCACTCACCGTACTCACTCCGTTCACTTCCGATGGCGATCGGTCACGGTGAGAGTGTAATCGACTTGCATCCCGGAGAGGAAATCTTGCGCGCAGACACGGTGAAGGAAGACGTCATGCGCATCGTATTCGGCGAAACTCACTCCGCGGGGTGAGCGCGCAGCGATCGCACGGAGGCCATCGCTCGCCATCGACCGATCCGCCCTTGCGCTGAAGAAAACCATCGAGAAACGCCGGCAATTCATCGGAAATTGCCGGCAATCGTGCCGGGGCCGCTGGCAGCACTGCCCGGGTTGCCGGCAACACTCTCGAGAGCGCCAGCAACCAGCCGAGGGTCGCCGGCATCACACCGAAGATTGCCGGCAAGCGTCCAAGGAGCGCCAGCAACATTCCGGGGGTTGTCGGCTATCGGCCAGGTGTTGGTGGCAATCTTCTGGGGGTTGGAAACGTTCCGAGGGTGCGGGCATTGTTCCGGGGGTTGCCTGCACGATGCCGCCGAGCGCGAGGAATCAGCGTGAGGCGGGTTCACTTCCGGGCGTCTCGGGAGCAGAGTCGCCGGATGAGGCGGGCCACGGGCGTCGGGGGCGGTTGAAGATGACGTCAAATCCGGCGGTTGTGACCGCGTCGCGCAGTGGCGCGTATGGGCCGTACTGACGGTTCGGGTCATCAACTTCGGTGCCGCCATCATCCACACCATCGAGACCGGTGGAGTACAGCAGAAAGTCGCGGCCATGTTCATCGGGCGCTTCGAGCACGCGATAGCCGAACGGACCGCCGTGGAGAGGATCGGTCGGCAGGGTGATGCCAAGCGCGGTTTCGACGGCGGTGAGAGAATCGGGGTGGTGTCCGATGCGGGCGCGGAACCGCTCGATGTGGAGTGCGGTGCGAGTGGCGGCGAGTTGTACTTCGCCAGTCTGCATCGTCTCGAACGAACCGATCATGGCGGGCATGATGGTTTCGAGCAGCGACATGGCAATGCGCTGAACCCTGAGGGGCGGCATGGCCCGCCAGCGAGTCGCAGCGGGCTTGGCGAGTTCATTTGAGTACCGGGTCATCTGCGCATCGATGGCATCAAGCATTTCCCGCCGGTCCGGTCCGAAGAAGCGCAGAAAGAGCACCTCCGCAAACATCAAAGCGCGCGCTTGTCCGGTGTCATCATGCATTCCGGTGGGATCGGCGATGAGGTACCCCCCGCCGCGTCCGTCGTCTGAATAGGCATACTGCACGTAGTCCTGCTGCACGACGCGCTCGCCATCGATGGCATGCTGCGGCGGCGGGAAGTCGAACCGATCGAGCGCTTCAAGGAGTGCGAGACAGGTCGCTTCAGAGAGGTCGCGCTCATCCACGGTGTGCAGAATCTCTTCAAGGATATTCCACCGGACCGACTCTGCGACGAGGCGCGAAATGAGAGGGGAATCGAGCGCCAGGGACTGTGCCATGGCGAGAGCGTTGGTGATCGACGCAGTGAAGACCGCATCATCGCCCGCTTCCATCGCGGCCCGCGCGCGAAAGCGCAATACATGCGACCACCAGCGAACACTGCGCAGGTGCGGCAGCAGCATATTGAACAAGACGCCCTGCGTCGGCTGACTGTTGATTGCCGGCGCAAGTGCCGCGAACTCATCGAGCGAAGCAAAGTGCCCCGCATCATTCATTTCATTGATGAGGGCACGCTCGCGGTCAAGCGATGGGTGAATCGAAGGCCCAAGCCAGCCGATGGAAAACATGTGAACCGGCTCATCACCCTCGAACCGCGCGGTGTATGGTTGGTTCTCCGGCCAGGTATCATGCAATGCCTGATTGGCTATGCGCTCGAGTTCCGGGCCGATTTCGAGGGTGGTGATGAGCAAATCCCACGCGCGCTGCGCACGGTCGGCATCGAGGTTGAGTCGCTGGATGACCTCCGCCATGTGAGCAGCGCGATAGTCAACGGACGGGTTCGGCTGTTCGCGCATCAGGAGCGTGACGGTGATGAAGACATAGCCGACGGCTGCGACAAGGAGCAGTGCGAGGATGATGGCAATGGTCTTCACGCGGATCCGTGAGCGCTTCTGCGATGGGGTGCGGCCTGCGGATCGGTCAGGTTGAGGCATGGTGGTCGCTCCGTGAATGCCGGTTGCAGTCTACCAATCTGCATCACGCGCGTTGCGGATGGCGCGTTCAATGAGCGGTGCGCGATCGAACGCGATGCGATCACCGACCTTGAGGGCCAGTCGATCGAGTGTGCCGGCGCGGAATTCAAGGGCGAACTGCGCGGGTCTGCGACTGGGATACCGGTTGAGACGGGCTTCGTACTCCCATGCATCCTCATCGGGTCGCCGTGGCGGATCGACGGGCATTTCGTGCATCGCGACGATGCGGCCATCGGCATCGAGAAAAGCGATGTCGATCGGCACAAGGCAACCAAACATCCAGAAGCTGCGGTGCGCTGGCGCGGGGTAGATAAAGATCATGCCGCCGTGCTTTGGAATTGATGAGCGGCCGGACAGCCCCTTCGCGCGCAAGTCATCATTGTCGGCAATCTCGAGGATGAAATCCTCATCGCGAATCGAGATGCGCACATGCTTCTCATCGATCGCCGGCGGCTCGGTGTGCGCGGGCAGAGCTTCATGCGCAACGCGGGGCGGAACCAAGGCGCAGCCCGTCAGCCACAGGAGCATCGTTGCGTAAACGACTGTGGCCTTCCATCGCCCTGGCCGGTTGCGAACGATCATGAAACCGGTTCAGTTCCGACTCCGGCTGGACTTCTTCTTCGCGCCGGCCGATGAAGCGGTTTTTGCGCGTCGGGCGGGTTTGGATGCGCTGCCGTTCGCGACATGGCCGTTGGTCTTGTGCGCGCCATCGGCATGATGCGTGCCGACGCTCATCGGAAAATGCTCGCCCTGCCAGGAGGCGGGGTAATGCGGATCATCAAGCGCGAGCGCGGCTTTGGTGGGAAAGAGCGGGCGGAAGGTATCGCACATCACCGCGAGTTCGCTCGTCCACGTCGCGCCAAGCGATTTCTCGACCGTGCCCGGGTGCGGACCATGCGGAATGCCCTGCGGATGCGCGGAGATCGAGCCGACTTCGATGCCCTTGCGCGCCTTGTAGTCGCCATCGACGTAGTAGAGCACCTCATCGGAATCGAGGTTCGAGTGGTTGTACGGCACGGGAATCGCTTCGGGATGGAAGTCGAGCATGCGCGGGCAGAACGAACAGATGACGAAGTTGTGCGCTTCAAACGTCTGATGCGTGGGCGGCGGCAGGTGATGCTTACCGACGATGGGGCTGAAGTCGTCGATGTTGAAGATATAGGGGTAATAGCAGCCATCCCACCCAACGACGTCGAGGGGGTGATAGTCGTAGATGTAGCTGTGAACGCAGTCGCGCGCCTTGATGCGGACCTCGAACTTGCCCTTCTCATCAAACGTGAGCGGAAGTTCGGGCAGGCGCAGATCGCGCTCGCAATATGGCGCGTGCTCGAGGAACTGACTCGTCTTCTTTGACATGTAGCGAGGCGGGGGCAGGATGTGCGAGCCATTCACCGTTTCGATGATGAGGAAGCGCGGATTCGGTTCATCCTTCTTCGGCTTGTCAAAGACCATCCGGTAGGTCACGCCCTTGGGGATGATGATGTAATCCCGCGGGCCGAACTTGAGCGTGCCGAACGTGGTGTAGCATGTGCCGGAACCGTAGTGAACGAACAGGCATTCATCGCCCTGCCCGTTCTTGTAGTGGTAGTCCATGCCCTCCTTGGGGACGCACAATGCCATCTCGCAATCGGCGTTGCCGAAGAGAACGACGCGACCCGTGATCGGGTCACCCTTTGGCTTCATGGGCATGGTCTTCAGGTGACGCATGCGCATGGTGTCGGTTTCGACGTACTCGGGCTTGGTGGAGTACATCGTCTTCCAGCCGGTCACCTGCGTGGGCGGGTGAATGTGGTACATCGTACTGGTCGGGCCGACGAACCCTTCCGTGCCGAAGACTTCTTCGGAGTACAGCGCGCCATCCGGTCGGCGGAACACGATGTGACGTTTGGCAGGAAGCTGTCCGAGCTTGGTGTAGAACGGCATGGGTGACCTCCTCGATTCGTTCACATTCTACGCGCAGGTGGCGAGCGATTCAGGCGAAATGCCGCGGGGAAATCACCCCGAAGCCGCGATCGCGCTCATCGGGCATCATTCAGTTTCGGCCCCTTCCCGCAACAGTCGGACCGAAAGCTGACGGGCGGGATCACCCGCGAGGTAGAGCGTCTGCGTCGGGAACGCGAAGTCGATGCCGGCATCCGCGAATTCACGGAAGATGCGCAGGTTCACCATCTCACCGTGCGCCAGATACGCCCACCAGTCCTGGCCTTTCGCATTATCCAGCATGTACCAGTACACGCACTGAATCGCGAGATTGTCCGCGTTCATCGCGGTGAAGTGAATGCGCGGCGGATTCTGCTCCATATTGAATGGCTTGGCCACTTCGGTGTCGTTCATGATTCCCTTGAGAATCTCAACCCCCTGTTCAATCTTCTCAGGCGGTGTGTCGTACGTGATGGTGACTTCCATCACGCGCCGAATGTAAGGCCGGCGAGAGACGTTCTCGACGGCGCTGTCGATAAACTTCATATTCGGAATCGTGACCACGTGTCCGCCGAACGTACGGATGCGCGTTGAACGGAAGCCGATCTCTTCGATGAACCCGTCGGTCCCGTTGAATATGATGCGATCGCCGACGGCGAAGGGCTTATCGAGGAGTATGGTGATCGAGCCAAAGAGATTCTTGATCGAATCCTGCGCTGAAAGCGAAACGGCGAGACCGGCAATACCAAGCCCAGCCAGCCAGGCAGTGATGTCCGCACCGAACACGTTCTCCGCAACGAACAGCACGAAGATCACGACCACGAAGATGCGCAGTGCCTTGCGAATCAGCGGCGCGATCATGTCGTCGAGTTTGCTCGCGGTCTTCGCGGTCAGACGACGCAGCGCGATGTCCACCAGATCGACCAGGTTGTAGATGAACCAGCCGATCGCGATGATGTAAAGGAACGCGATGATGCGCAGGACGAAACTGGTCAGTTCGCCTTCCAGATGAATCCAGGTAATGCCGAACGCGAGCCCCGCATTGAACAGGGAGAGACTCGCTGGCCTGGCGCCGGATCGGAAGACCGCCCCCCGGAACGTCCAGTCACGTTTCTCAAGCCGTGACGCGATTTCATCAAGAATCGCTCTCACAATTCGGCCGGCGATGAGTCCGCCCAGGATTCCAGCAAAGAGCATTCCCCATCCGAGAAGCGTTGTCTGCTCGAATGTAGTTCCCAGTGAATCCATCAGTTGAGACGCTGCTTCGTTCAGCGCATCGGTCACCGTGCCTTCCGGCGCGTTGTCCAGGCCGGCATCGGTGATCGATGCATCGCCCGCTTCGGACCCCGGCGGCGTATCACCAGAATCCCCGCCATCAGTGGGAGGCGGCGATTCTGATTGTCCTTCACCTGCCGGCGGCGCCTCGCCATCCTGCCAACGTGCGGCAGCGCTTGTGAACAGCACATGCGGATACAACATCAACTCTCCTGCAACTGTCTTCTGGCACAGAAATCTACCCCTTGCGGGCCGACTACTCTAGGCGCCTCATCGTCAGAAGGCCGCATATCACTTGCTTGCAATGACAAGCATTAGACCCCACAGCCAGGTGATCTTGAACCGCTCCGCGCGATCAACCCGAAACTCATGCGCGACTAAAAGCGATTTCATCTCTTCCAGTGTTCGCAGAGAGCGCGGCTGATGATCCCTCAACGGCATCAGCTGCTGCATGGCCTTCATCGTGCGGTAATCCCTGCACCAATCGACAATGATCACTTCTCCGCCATCGACCAGCGACCGATGAAATGCACGCAGGGCACGATCGGCATCCTGCACAAGATGAAACGCATTCGTGCAGAAGACGACATCGACCGGATCGATGTTGGCGGGCAGTTCCTCAGCAGTGGATTCGATCCACCGGGTTTGCGCATCCTCGGGCATTCGTTCCCGCGCTCGTTGCAGCATTTCCGGACTGGCATCGGCACCGATCGTGCGCAGGTCGGGCCGCAGACCGCGCAGCTCATTCAGCAGCACCCCCGTGCCGCAACCGATATCCAGCACTGAGCGAGCGCTGCGTGGGAATGCACGCACCGCACGGGCGAGCGTGAGGCGTGTGTAACGACGCCATTTGCGGTCGTACTCCGGCGCATACCCCGCGTAAACCTGACGCAACGATTGATAGTTTGTTTCGGTCGGCACGCGAGATTGTTGATCCAAACCGATTCGCCGGCAATCCGTGGCCACGTGATTCAGTCACGGGGCCTGATGCGAACTGGGCGAATCGGATATGCTGGATCATGATGCTGGGTCCGAGTCTTATCGTCCTGATTCTGATCGTGCTGCTCCTCGTGCTGGTGCCGATTCTCATCATTACGATGACGGCGCGCGGCCGGCGCGTGATGCAGCCATCCTGCGGATCTTGCGGCTACGCGGTGGCGGGGCTCGAAGCGATGCGCTGCCCGGAGTGCGGCAGCGATCTGCGCGAGGTCGGCATCATCACGCCGCAAACGCGCCAGGGGGTACCGCCCGCCGTCTGGGCTGCGATGTTCACGGTTTTTCTGCCGATTCCCGCTTTGATCGTCAGCGGGGTCGTCGCTTCCGCTCTTCCACCCCTCTACCGCTTTTCGATTCAGACCACTCTGCTGCGCCCGGGCAGCGGCGGATACAACTCGGTCATTATCAACGGAAGCGGATCTGGTCAGGCCGGAGTCGAACGAGCCGAGATCGTTGAACTGCAACTCATTCCCTCTGATGGCCGCGCAACTCCTCGGTTGATGTACGACCCCGCGCAGAATGAAGTGACGACCGGCCCACCGAATCGCGAGACCCTTGGTGAACTCTCGACCGATGCCGTGCGCTCATGGCTCGCGATGTGCGGTGTTGATGTGGAGCACCCCGGCATCATTGCGGAGGTGAGTGACATGACACGCATCATTCGAATGGTCGAGAATGGGAGCAGCGGCGGCGGATCGAGCGCGTTCGGCGGGATACAAAGCGGCTCCAGCAGCGGCAGCGCGCCACGCACCTGGCTAACCGTTCTACTCCTGTCGTTCTGGGGGGTGGTATGGCTTCTTGGCGTCTGGCTGATTCTGCGCCGAGGTCGCCACACATCCAAACCCGCGTGAGGTCAGGGCCGGGGAATCGACCGGCTTCAGCAACAGGAACATCCACCATGCACATCGCACACTTCTGGGCCACCGCGGAAGGGAACGGAACCGCTCCCGATGGGCGCCAGGTGCCGTTCAAGGTTCGGCGCGGCTCCGATGTCAGTATTGAGGATGCCAGAAGAATTGCAGAGCAGGCCGCCCGCGACCTCTGCGATCACATCCGTCGCGGAGGCGAACCGGCAGACCACTATGACTACGACCAGCGACAACTTGTCGAGCCGATCATTGAAGACATCAACGATGCAGATGGCTCGCGCATCGCAGCGATCACCATCAACCGCTACGGATGCGAAGTCCTGAACACGATGCACCTGGGATTCCTCGACATTGATCTTGTCCACCTTGAGAAGCAGCGCCGACGCGCAGACCGTCGTGGGTTCATCACACGACTCTTCGGCGGAGGTCGCGAGGAAGCGCGCTCGGCGGGACAACCGACAACGCCTGAGGGGCGCGCGCTTCAGCAACTGGATACGTGGATTCGACAGCGCCCATCGACTGGAGTGCGCGCCTATCGCACCGCTGCCGGCCTGAGATATCTCTTCGTCCATCCGCGCATGAATCCGCTCGATGCACTCGATGTTCCAGTCTATGCGGAACTTGGCTGCGACCCGCTTTACCAGCGGCTGTGTGTTGCGCAAGGATGCTTTCGCGCGCGACTCTCGCCGAAGCCATGGCGCATCGGGGTGAAACGTCCGCCCGGTCCGAGGGCTGACCTTCAAGACAATGCGTTCATTCGTTGGCGCACCAGTTACAACGCGAAGTCCACCGGCTTTGCCGTCTGTGCAATGCTTCAATGCTTCGGCGATGTCACACCGCCTGATCCGATGACGCAGCACCTGATTGAGTTGCACGATGAGCTGACCGGCGCGACGACCGGGTATCCCCTTGCATGATTGCGGACAGCAATCGATCAGCCGGTGCGATCAGTGCCTACGCTCATCTGATCGGTCACCGCTCTGCGGAAGGATTTCGTGATGCCCGGCCTGACGATTCTCATTGGCCTGCTCCTGATCGGACAGGGTCTGTTTGCCTACTTCGTTCTGTCTGAGCCAGATGCCGAAGGTCATCGAAGTATCACCGCCATGATTCCTGCCTTCCTCGGCGGACCGTTGCTGCTGCTGGGACTGGTTGCGTTGAAACCAAGCGTCCGCAAGCACGCGATGCACATTGCGATGCTGTTGGCATTGCTTGGAATTCTCGGCGCGCTCTTCCGCCCGATTCGCGCGACGATCGCCGGGACCGGTGTTGACTGGATGAGCACGCCGGTCCTGATGCAGGTCACGATGGCGGTCATCTGCGTGGTTTTCCTGGTGCTCGGTGTCCGCAGTTTCGTGGTGGCCCGGCGCAAGGCCAAGTGACCGGCGGTGATGATTCATGTTCCTACCGCGCGCGGTAGGACATTACGAAATACCACCCGATCGTTCCGAAGATGGTGCCGAGAAACACCGGAAGAAACCAAGCGGGCAGTGAACCGCTGCCCTGGATGGCGATGGCAATCGTGCGCTCGTGGATGAAGAAAAACAGCGCCAGAATCTCGACCTTCATGATGCGAACCAGCCGCAGCACAAGCCGGTACTGCCTGGCGGCATTCTCTTCGGTAATCGTCCAGGGAATGTTGTAGTACCGCGGCGGCAGGAATGACACGCCGGTCAACAGGATGTACAGAAAGACCTTGGCGCCGGTGAGGATGAAGATCGATCCGCGCATCGCCCATCCGTCGGGCTGTCCGGCTGCGTTGTAGTGAATCGGGATGCGCTCCGGAAGTTGTCCGTAGTACGCACCGAGATGGATCATTGTGTAGATCAGCAACACCGCCGCGACGACTTCAAGAAAAGCGTCGAAGCGATCGGGCCTGATACGGATCGAGGGACGATTCTGGTCAAACATGCCGATCATGTCACCGCGATTATTGGAGATTGCCGCGACCAGTTCCGCTGGCTGATGCAACGAGCGCAGAAAAAAGCCCGCACTCGGTAAGTGCGGGCTTGAAGCAAGTCGTTCTGGGGAGAACTCGATCAGAGATTTCCGCGACGATCCTGTTCAAGTTCCAGCGCCTCGAACAGGGCCTTGAAGTTTCCCTTGCCGAAACTCTGCGATCCACGGCGGCAGATGATCTCGAAGAACAACGTCGGTCGATCCTGCAGCGGCTTTGTGAAGAGTTGCAGCAGGTATCCTTCATCGTCGGCATCAACGAGAATCCCGAGATCCTTGATCTTCTGGTGGTCTTCCTTGACCACATCGTGGCCGTGCTTCTTCAGGGTCGTGTTCACACGATCCCAGACAATCTCGTAGTACGCATCGGGAAGCGAGAGGAAATCAACGCCCCGCCGCCTCAGTTCCGCGACCGAGTGCAGCTCATCATCCGTTCGCAGCGCGAGGTGTTGCACGCCGGGGGTGTTGTCATGCCAGTCGAGGTACTCCTGAATCTGGCTCTTCTTCTTCCCCTGGGCGGGCTCGTTGATCGGCATCTTGATGAGGTGGTTGCCCGAGGCCATCACCTTCGACA